>DASXYU010000043.1:0-12731 GCA_036502295.1 Jatrophihabitans sp.
TCCGGTAGGTGTGCCGGGTGCCGTCGTCGGCCATCACGGTGATGTAGTCGGCCGAGAGTTCGGTGACAACGCCCGCCTTCTCTGCGATGACGACGTCCGCGGCGTCAACCGCGGCACGCAGTTCCATGCCGGTGCCGACGAGCGGCGACTCACTACGGAGCAGCGGCACGGCCTGACGCTGCATGTTCGCACCCATGAGGGCACGGTTGGCGTCGTCGTGCTCGAGGAACGGGATCATCGCCGATGCGACCGACACCATCTGACGCGGTGAGACGTCCTGGTAGTCGATGTCGTCCGGGTCGATGATGTCGACCTCGCCACCCTTCTTGCGAACGAGCACCTTCGGCTCGATGAAGGAGCCGGTGTCATCGACCAGTGCGTTGGCCTGGGCGATGACGTGACGGTCCTCCTCGTCGGCCGAGAGGTAGTCGACCTGGTCAGTGACCTTGCCGTTGACGACCTTGCGATACGGCGTCTCGATGAACCCGAAGGCGTTCACCCGGCCATAGGACGCGAGCGAGCCGATAAGGCCGATGTTCGGGCCTTCAGGGGTCTCGATCGGGCACATGCGGCCGTAATGCGACGGGTGCACGTCGCGGACGTCCATGCCGGCGCGGTCACGGGAGAGACCGCCCGGGCCGAGCGCGGAGAGACGCCGCTTGTGGGTCAGCCCGGCGAGTGGGTTGGTCTGGTCCATGAACTGCGACAGCTGGCTGGTGCCGAAGAACTCCTTGATGGAGGCAACGACCGGCCGGATGTTGATGAGGGTCTGCGGCGTGATCGCCTCGACGTCCTGCGTGGTCATGCGCTCGCGAACGACGCGCTCCATACGGGACAGACCGACCCGGATCTGGTTCTGGATCAGCTCACCGACCGTACGCAGACGGCGGTTGCCGAAGTGATCGATGTCGTCGTCCTCGTAGCCCTCGTCGCCGTTGGCCAGCCGCACCAGGTACTCGATCGACTTGACGATGTCGTCGTCGGTGAGGGTGCCTGTGGCGATCTCTGCCTCGACGCCGAGCTTCTTGTTCAGCTTGTACCGGCCGACCTTGGCGAGGTCGTAGCGCTTCGGGCTGAAGAAGAGGTTCTCGAGCAGGGCCTGGGCGGACTCGCGGGTCGGCGGCTCGCCCGGGCGCAGCTTGCGGTAGATGTCGAGCAGCGCCTCGTCGGGCGTGGCGATGTGGTCCTTCTCAAGGGTGTCCATCATCAACTTCGACCAGCCGAAGTGCTCGCGGATGCGATCCTCGGTCCAGCCACGGGCCTTGAGCAAAACCGTGACCGGCTGGCGCCGCTTGCGGTCGATACGCACGCCGACCGTCGAACGCTTGTCGACGTCGAACTCCAGCCACGCGCCACGGCTCGGGATGACCTTGACGCCGAAGACGTCGATGTCGGAGGCCTTGTCGATCGAGCGGTCGAAGTAGACGCCCGGCGAACGCACCAGCTGGCTGACGACGACACGCTCCGTGCCGTTGATGACGAAGGTGCCCTTCTTGGTCATCATCGGGAAGTCACCCATGAACACCGTCTGCGACTTGATCTCGCCGGTGAGGTTATTGGTGAACTCAGCGGTGACGAAGAGCGGCGCCGCGTAGGTCATGTCCTTGTCCTTGCACTCCTCGATGGACGCCTTGACGTCCTCGAAGCGCGGGTTGGAGAAGGAGAGACTCATCGACCCGGAGAAGTCCTCGATCGGAGAGAGTTCGTCGAGGATCTCGGCAAGACCGGAGATGGCCGGCGCGCCCGTCTCCTCAAGAGTCGCCTGCCATGCTTCGTTTCCGACCAACCAGTCGAATGAAGCGGTCTGGAGCGCGAGGAGGTTCGGCACCTCCAGCGGCTCGCGGATCTTGGCGAAGGTGGTGCGGGGCGGAGCCCCCGGGATACCTGCCTTGCCGTTAGTAGTTGCCTTGCCGGAGCGGGATGCTGCCAAGATGCGTCCTTCCGAGGACTTCGTACCGTGCTGCCTGTGCCGAGTTGCGGTGCCTGCAGACCTGGTCTGGCGGCTCCTGTCGCACGATCGGGCCGTCGGTTCGCGGGGCCGGCACGGGCCGGACAGTGCGAAGCGGGCCGCTGAAATCGTTCAGACGGGCAGCAAGGGGGTCGGAAGGCAGCGCAAAGTGACAGTCTAACGACTGCGGACAGCGCAAGCAAGGCGCCCCCTTCGGGGGCCAATCGGCCCACTCCGCTGGTGGCGGCGTGCAGAAAGGTTCCCTCGCAGAACCGGGGGTGTCAAGCACATCCGGAGCGTCATTTGGATCACGAGTCGCGCACAAACCTCGTTTCTCGCTAGGCAGAATCGGGCGCGGGACGTGCTTGCGAGGCACTCAGGGTGCGGTTCGGTATCCGGCCACCCGCCACCCTTCGGACGTCTTCTGCATCGTCACCTCGGCGCTGAGAACGGAGTAGGACGGCGAACCGCCGGTCGAGGAGCTGGTCACCGAGATCTGCCCGAAGACCAGTACCTGGATTTGCTTGTAGTCCGAGCTGACCTGTGCGATCCCCGCGTTGTCGACCTGGAACGTCTGAGCGGCGTGGGCATCGGTCGCCTGGGTCCGCAGACTCTGGAACGCTTGGCGGTAGGTCTGGGTGAAGCTGCCGGTGGTGCAGTCCAGCGCCTTCTTCTCCGCAGCATCCAGGGACTTGTAGTTGTAGGTGTTCATCGTCGCGATGCAGCTCTTCGCCGCCGCCAACGCCTGATCGCGGTCGCCCGCATGCGAGGGCGTCGAGCCCCACCAGCCGCCCCTGCTGAAGAGGACGACGAGTACCGCGAGAGCCACGATGGCGGCCGCCGCCGCCAGCGACCAGGTGCGTCTGAGCCAGGACTTCCGCGCGCTCGATGCAGTCGCGTCGTCCTCGCCCGGAACATCTACTTCGTCGGCCACGGGCCCGTCATTCGCAAGGATGCTCATCTCTCAGGCCCCTTCCGCCACTTGAATCCCACTGGCCAGCCACTTCGATCCGGACCTCACCATCGTCATCGCGACGCGTTCGACCTTGGTCGGCGTCGCCTTGCCGGAGTCATCGACCGTCGAGCCGGTCACGACGACCAGCACTTGCACGCTCGAGGCCGCCTGCTTTCCGGCCGGTGCCGGCACCAGCGCCGCAGCCTGTGTGTCGGCCGTGAGATCGATCTTGTTCTTCTTCAATGCCTGCAGCGTCACCGACTTCTCTCCCGTCAGGTCCTTCTTGAGATCGCCGGTCGTACCGGCCAGCGCCCGGGAGAAATCGGAGTCGAAGTGCGACCGGCTGTAGCTGAGCAGGTTCACAGCTTCGACGGTCGCGGCGCTCATCGCCGCGCGCTGGTCCGGGGAGAACGCCTGCCGTGCGGCGCGCGCCCGATCGGCATGGCCCGGCAAGACGACTGCGAAGAGGAGCACCGCAAGCGCCGCTACCAGGACGGTTGCTGCGATGTTCAGTCTGACGCTCATTGCGGATCTCCTCCTGGGACGTTTTGCGAGCCGCGGACGCTCACGCCGCTGTTCGGCGAAGCCGTACACCGCGCCGAGGTGTTGGGCGGTGAGGACGATGTATCGGCCGGAGGACGACGCTGTGTTGTCTCATAGCCCTGTGTGCCCTGGGTGGGGCTTCCACAATCAGGCGGGTCGTTCACGTTGGGGACGAGACCGGTGGCCGCCACACCGTCCTTGCCGATAGAACTCTCCGCGCCGCCGGGCAGTAGCGGGTACAGAATCAGCACCTGCCGGATACCCGCCTGTCGCGTGACGAGAAGGTTGCCCAGGTCGGCGGCGTCCGCGAGCAACACTCCGAGGTCGGTGCGGTTCTGTTTGAGGACGGTCTGCAGGACGTCGAGGTCGCCGGGGGCGCTCGTCAGCAGGTGATGGATGTCCGGGTCGCTGGTCTTGAGCTGCTGTGCGAGTTTATTGAGGTTCGAGGAGAAGGAGTCGAGCGAACCGCGCTCGTCCAGCTGGGTCTGCAGGACACCGTCGGACGTGGTGAGCAGGTCCAGCGTGCTCGGCAGGTTCTGCTGCGCGTCGCCGATCAGCGCACTGCCGTCGGAGATAAGGCTGCCGAACGAGGCCGCTTGGTCGCGGAACGCGGCGCTCAGCTCGGAGACGGTTGTGCGCAGCGCATTGAGGTCGACCGAGGTGATGAGCGAGTCGACGTGGGTGAGGAACGTCTCCGCGGCGATCGGGATGGATGTACGGCTCGGCGGGATGACGTCGCCCGAAGCCAAGTACGGCGCGTTGTCGCTGTTCGGCAAGAGATTGACGTACTGCTCACCGATCACGGAGCGGTCAGCGACAGCGGCCTTCGCGTTGGCTGGGATCTTCGGGTTCGAGCAGTCGTCCAGATGCAGGTCGAGGCGTACGCCGCTCGGCGTGATGTGCATCGTCCCGACCTTGCCCACAGTGACACCGCGGTACGTGACTTCGGCTCCGGAGAAGATGCCACCGGAATCGGAGAAGTCGGCGTGCACCGTGCAGGCGTTCGCGAAGGCGCCGCGGAAGAAGCCGACGTACCGCGCGCCGACGTACGCGATCCCGATCATCGTGATCGCCACGAAGAGGATCAACTGGATCTTCACCGAACGCATCAACACGGCCGCATCACCCGCTCGCCCCGATGAGAGTGCCCACCTGGTTCGTGATGTGGCAGAGCTGCTTGTTCACGCCGCACAGCTCGTTGCCGAGATTGAGGTCGACGTAGAGGTGCAGGTTGAGGTAATCACCCTTGATCGCCGTCGTGGTCTGGCCGATCGGGAACGGGTACGTCGCCGCAATCTTCAACGCGTTCGGCAGGCTCGCGCCCGCGGCGGTGAGCGCCGTGAGCGTCGGTTGCAGCGACGTGAGCGCAGAGACGAACTGATCACCGGACTCGTTCACGACGCGCGCGGCAACCGTTCCGAGCTTGGAGAGGCCATCGAGAGCGCCGACGAGCTGGTCGCGTTCGCCGGAGAGGACGTGCAGCGCGTCCGGAACGGTGTCGAGTGCGGTGGTGATCGTCGATGTCTGGCCCTTCAGTGTCTTCGCCAGCCGGTCCAAGCTGGTGAGCGCGTCGACGATCTTCTGTTTCTGCGAATCGATGGTGCCGGTGAATTTCGTCAGCTGCGTGAGAACGTCGCGAATCTGCGACTCATTGCCGCGCAGCGCGTTGTTCAGTTCGGTGGTGATCGTGCGGATCTGTTGGAAGCCGCCGCCGTTGACGAGCAGCGACAGTGCGCCGAAGACGTCCTCCACCTCGGGTGCGCTGCCCGATCGCGTGATGGGGATGGTCGAGCCGTCGCCGAGCTTCTGCGTCGACGGATTGCTCCCCGGCTGCTGCAGCGCGATGTACTTCTCGCCCAGCAGCGAGGTCATCTTCACCAGAGCCGTCGCGTTGGCCGGCAGGTCGACGTCGCCGTTCACCTCGACCGTGACCCGCGCCGCCCAGCCGTTCGTCCTCGGGTCTCCGGAGTTGTCGCCGGCGCGGCTGAGACGGATGTCGGTGACCTTGCCGACCTCGACGTCGTTCACCTTCACCGACGACTGCGGCACGAGGTCGAGGACGTCGGTGAAGTAGATGACGACCTTGTACGGGTGGCTGCCGAGCTTGGCACCTCCGGGCAGGCTCACGCTGTAAAGGCCATGGAAACCGCAGCCCGCGAGGGCGAGCGCAGCGGCGGCAACGAGCGCGACGATCCGAAGTCTGGCGAGTGCGCAGGTCATGAACCGCCTCCGACGAGGCCGCCGGTCGCCGAGCTGAGTCCGCCGAGAAGCTGGTCGAGCAACGACGTGAGGTCGCTGAGCGAGGTGCCCGGCGGAAGCTGCAGGGCGTCACTGGAAGGCAGGTTCTTGATCACGCTGTTACACGCGCTGACGATCTGTCCGGTGAGCGGTCCGAGGAGGTTGCCGGCGGTCTTGCCCAACAGGCCGGCCGCATCCATCAGCTGACAGATCTGCCCGGGATCGGTCAGCGATCCTAGGTTGCTGCGCGTGGCGATGACGCCGAGGTCGCTCTGGTACGCGTGGATGATGTTCGCCAGTGCGACCGGTGCAATGGCGAGTGTCTCGTCCAGCGACGCCTTGTTCTTCACCAGGACGCCGGCGACGTTCTTCAGGCCCGTGATGTCGGTGTGCAGGTCGGTGGCATTGGTGTCGACGAAGGTCGCGACCTGGTCGAGCGCGGTGCCGAGCTGGTGCAGGGCGCTGCCGAGATCTCCACGCTCGGCAGCAAGCTCGCCGGAGACCTGTGCGAGCTGCTCCTCGAAATGGCGCACCTGCGAGTCACTTGCCGAGAGAGCATCGGTGAAGACTTGCAGGTTCTTCAGCGTGCCGAAGAGATCATCGCGTCCGTTGGCAAGCGTGTTCGCCGCCTGCGAAAGGCTCTGCACGCTCTGTCCGAGTGCGGCGCCGTTGCCCTTGAGGTTCGAGGCGGCGACCTGCAGCAACGCGTTGAGCGAGCCGTTCTTGTTCGCGCCATTCGGACCCAGCGCGGTCGACAGCTTGTCGAGTGCGGAATAGACGTCGTCCAGCTCGGCGGGTGACGCGGTGCGGTTGAGTGGGATGGTGGCGTGGTCGGCAAGCTGCGCGCCGCTCGTGTAGGCGGGAGCCAACTGCACGTACCGGTCGCTGACGAGCGAGTTCGCGACGACGACGGCGATCGCGCTCGCCGGAACGGGGTGCTTGCTCGCGTAATGCAACGTGACGTTGACGTGGTTGCCCTCGGGCCTGACCTTCGTCACCGACCCGACCTTCACGCCGAGGATCTCGACCGGTGTCCCCTTGTAGATACCGACAGCGGAGGAGAACTGCGCGGTTACCGTTCGGGTCGGTGCCCCGACGAAGATCCGCAACGAGACGAGCAGGGCGACGAGGGCGACGAGGGCGCCCGCGGTGACAAGCCGGAAGAGTCGTGATGCGAGGAAGGCCGGCACGGGCGAGCCGACCAACCGGCCGCGCGCGCGATCCCATGCCGTCACGACGAAGTCTCGCGGCACTGCGATGAGGGTGGCGACGGCGTTCATCAGCTCGTCCCGATCCCGACGTAGCCGGCGAAGCCGAGCAGGCTCACGTTCTGGATGTAGCTGTCGAACCAGCGACCGTTACCGACGACGTTGTTGATGACCCGGTAGTACGGGCCGAGCAGCGAGAGTCCCTTATCGAGGCTTGCTTCATTGCGCTGCAGCAGCGCAAGGACGCTCTTCAGTCCCGAGAGCAGCGGGGCGAGCCGCTGTTGGTTGTCCGAGACGAGACCCTGCAGTTCCACCGACAGCGCAGCGGTGTTGACGAGCAGCGAGTGGATGGCGTCGCGGCGCGAGTTGAGTTCGTCGAGCAGCGCGCCACCGTCATTCAGCAGCTTCTGCAGCTGCGCGTCACGCGACGCGAGGACGCCGGTCACCTTGTTCGCTCCGGAGAGCAACTGCCGCAACTGGGTGTCACGCGTGGCGATCGTCTGCGATAGGCGGGTGAGGCCGCGCACGGCGGTGCCCACGTCCTGCGGCGTGCCGGCGAAGTCCGTGCTGAGCGTGTCGAAAGCCTTCGCCAGCGCGTCCGTGTTGATGTTGTCGATCGTGTCGGTGAGCTGGGTGATGACGGGATAGATGTCATACGGCGAGCTCGTCCTCGACTCCGGGATGGTCTGCGACGCGACGAGCTTCGACTCGCCCACCGGATCGACGGCGAGGTATTTCGCTCCGAGCAGCGTCTTGATCTTGATCGCGGCGGTGCTCTGGTTACCCATGTAGGCGCCCTTGACGCTGAAGGCGACCTTCACCTTGTCGCCCTGCAGACCCACCGACTTGACCTTGCCGACGTTGACACCCGCGATGCGTACGTCATCGCCGGACCGCAGTCCTGCGGCTTCGGTGAAGTACGCGCTGTACGTCCTGCCCGAGCTGACCAGGTGCAACGCCGACGGGTTGAACGCCCCCCAGATGATGAGCACGGCGAGGACGAGAGCCACCGCGCCGAGCACGAGCGGGTTGCGGTTGCTGAAAGGCGTCGAAGTGAGGCGGTCCCAGCGATCGCGCAGCATCGAGGTCATGACTTGCACCTCGCTGCCGACGAGTCGGGAACCTGGTCGAGGTGCAGCGTCTGCGTGTCGCCGGGGAGCTTGATCGTGCCGCTCACGCTGCAGAGATAGAAGTTGAGGAACGACCCGTAGCTCGTCACCTTGATGAGGCCACCGAGGGTGGGGGCGAGGTTCTGGATGACGTATTGCAGATCGCTGCTGCCTGCGTTGAGGTTGCCGACGAGACCCGTGAGCGCGGTGATGTCATTGCGCAGCGGTTCGCGGGCTTTGCCCAGCAGCCCGGCCACCGACGTCGTGAGCGAGTTGATGCCGTCGATCGAGTTGCCGATCGACTGGCGGTCCTGCGCGAGGCCGGAGATGAAGCGCTGCAACTGAACGATCAGATCGGAGAGCTCGGTGTCGCGGTCGCCAACGGCCGTAAGGACGGAATTGAGGTTGTCGATCACATCGCCGATGAGCTGGTCATGGTCGGCGAGCGAGTTGGTGAGGTCGGCGACGGTGCTGAGCAGCAGCTCGAGGCTGCCACCTTCGCCCTGCAGGACATCGATGATCTCCCCGGAGAGTTGGTTGATCTGCCCGGCGTTGAGGCCCTGGAAGAGCGGCTGGAATCCGTCGAAGAGCGCCGTCAGGTCGATGGCGGGCTGGGTCTGGCTGACCGGGATGACCATGTCCGCGGCGAGCGTCCGGTTGCTGTTGCCGGCCCCCTGCTCGATGTCGAGGTAGCGTTGCCCGACGAGGTTCCGGTAGCGCAGCCTTGCGATCACCGAGGACGGCAGGGGGCGCTCCTTCACGACCGAGAAAGTGACCTCGGCGACGTTGCGGCGGACGAGCTTGATCCCCTTCACGGAACCGACACGGACGCCCGCGACCCGGACGTCATCGCCCACCTGCACACCCGAGGCATCCGTGAAGTCCGCCTTGTAGGTCGTCGTGCCGCCGTAGCTCGTGTTCGCGATCGTCACACCGAGGACGTAGGTCGCGAAGCCGGTGACCACAAGGAACACCACCAGCTTGATCAGCGGCGAGAGGACCCCCCGCTTCATTTGCCCGACCCTGTCTTGGAGGTGCCTGCGCTGGTGGTGCCTGTCTTCTCGGCCGGGCAGCTGTCGACGAACCACGCACCGTCGTTGAGGCACACCCACTGCGACGGCATCGCGGAGTGGCCGTTGTTCCGTGGCTGGGGGTCATCCGGCAGGCCGAAGCAGTTCGGCCCCTGTCCGCCGATCAGCTTCGGCTCCTCCCCCGGCTTGTAGGGCCCCATGTTCGTGTTGTCGAGGACGATGGACAGCTGCATCGCCCCGTCGCGAACGTAGTTCTTCGCGAGGTTCTCGACGTCGCTCATCGCTTCGAAGACGCACTGGTACTCCGGCGCGAACTCGCCGAGCAACCCGAACGTCTGCGCCGAGCTATTGGCCACGGAGGTCAGTGCTCGCTCGTTCTCGGCGAGGACGGCCTTCGTGGTCGCCGAGGTGCTGCTCACCGTGCGCAGGAGCGTGTCGAGCTGCTTCTTGCTCGTGCTCACCGTGTGCACAGTGGTTTTCAGGTTGTCGAGCGTGGCGAGGATGTCCGGTGCCGCATCGTTGTACTCGTCGGCGACCTTGCCGAGCTTCGCGACATCGTCCACGATCCGCTGGGTGTACATCGGGCCTCCGGGGCCGGCCGCGTTGAGCTGCTTGAGGTAGCTGTCGAGCGAGACGAGGAGCGTGCCGAGTTGCGTGCCATGCCCGCGCAAGGTGCCGGCTATCGCGGTGAGCGTCGCGTTGAGTTCCGCCGGATCGACGGCCTGTAGCAGCGGCAGAAGGTCACCGAGGACGTCCTGCGTCTCCAACGCTCCCTGTGATCGGTCCTGCTGGATGACGTCGCCGGCTTTGATAGCCGACGCATGCGTGGCGGGTATCTGCAGTGCGACGTACTGCTCGCCGAAAAGCGTCTTCGGCAGCACTCGCGCCGAGACGTTCTTCGGGATGAACTGCACTTCGCTCGGCTTCAGAGCGAGGGTCACCTTGGCGCCGTCGCCGTCGGAATGGACGTTCTTCACCGAGCCGACGATGACGCCGCGCACCTTCACGTCCGAGGACTTCTGCAACTGGTTGCCGGTGTGATCGGTGTAGAGCGTGACATCCGCGACCTTCGTGAACGCCTTGTTGTAGATGGCGACGGACAGCACGAGCAGACCGGCGATCAGCAGGATGAACACCAGTCCGAGACCACGACGGCGCAGCATCGTTTACCCCGACAGCCGCACGCTCGTGGTCGAGCCCCAGATGGCGAGCGAGAGGAAGAAATCGATGAGGGTCACCGCGACGATCGCTGTGCGCACCGCCTTGCCGACGGCGATGCCCACACCGGCCGGCCCGCCCGTCGCCGTGTAACCGAAATAGCAGTGCGTCAGGATGATCACTGCCGCGAAGACAAGCACCTTGAAGAATGACCAGAGGACGTCACCGGGCGGCAGGAAGACGTGGAAGTAGTGGGAGTACACGCCACTGCTCTGGTGGTAGTAGTAGACGAGGATCACGTAGGTGGCAAGGTAGGACGACAGCAGGCCGACCACGTAGAGCGGGATGACCGCGACGAAACCGGCGATGATGCGGCTGGTGACGAGGTACGGCACGCTCGGCACGGCCATCACCTCGAGTGCATCGATCTCCTCGCTGATCCGCATGGCACCGAGTTGTGCGGTGAAGCCGCAGCCCACCGTCGCCGACAGCGCGAGCGCCGCGACGAGCGGAGCGATCTCGCGAGTGTTGAAGTACGCCGAGATGAAGCCCGACAGCGACGAGATACCGAGCTGGTCGAGCGCGGCAAAGCCCTGCAGTCCGACTTCGGTGCCGGTGAAGAAGCAGAGGACGACGATGACGCCTACCGTCCCGCCGATGACCGCGAGCGCCCCCGTCCCGAACATCACCTCCGAGAGCAGCCGCAGGACTTCTCGCTTGTGCCGCCGAAGCGTGCGCGGCGTGTAGGCCAGGGCGCGGATGTAGAAGTTCAGCTGCTCGCCGAGCGTGTCGAGCGTCCGGATAACGGGATAGGACTCGCTCATCACGATCCCTTCGCCGGGACGATCTGGAAGTAGACCGCGGTGCAGACGAAGTTCGTGAAGAACAGCAGCAGGAACGTGACCACCACGGATTGGTTCACCGCGTCGCCGACGCCCTTGGGGCCGCCGCCGGCGTTGAGACCTTTGTACGAGGCGACGACAGCCGCCATGAAGCCGAAGATCAGTGCCTTGACCTCGCCCGCATAGAGATCGGGCAGCTGGGCGAGTGCCGAGAAGCTGGCAAGGTAGGCACCGGGGGTGCCTCCCTGCAGTACGACGTTGAAGAAGTAGCCGCCGCAGACGCCGACGACGCAGACGAGCCCGTTGAGCGCGACAGATACGACGGTGCAGGCGAGCACCCGCGGCACGATGAGCCGCTGGACGGGCGATACGCCGAGCACCTCCATCGCATCGATCTCCTCACGGATCTTGCGACTGCCGAGGTCTGCGCAGATCGCCGAACCGCCCGCTCCGGCGATGAGCAGCGCGCAGACGATCGGGCTGGCTTCACGGACGATCGCCAGGACGCTGGCGGCGCCGATGAACGACTGCGCGCCGATTTGCGTGGTGAGACTGCCTAGTTGCAGCGCGATCACCGCACCGAAGGGAATCGCAACGAGGGCGGTCGGCAGGATCGTGACGCTCGCGACGAACCACGCCTGCTGGATGAACTCGCGGAATTGGAAGGGACGGCGAAACAGCTGCCAGAACACGTCGAGGAAGAGGGCGAAGAGGCTTCCTACGTTCCGCACGCCACCCGCCGGTGAGACGGCGACCATCAGCCGGATCCCGTCAGCAAGGTCCTCATCTGGCTCGTTCCTGTTCCGCCCGAGCGGGGTCGCAGGTTACGGATGTGGTCGGCACCGCCTTCCTCGGTCGCCCAGAGTTCGCGGATGACGTCGCGGGCACCTGCCGGCAGCGTCTCAAGCGTCTTGCTCACCCGCTCGCGGCGACGCGCGATAGCCTGCCGGGGTGGCAGACCCGGCGACGGCTGCATCTGCGGAGGTACTCCGATGACCTCTTCGACGCGGTGCGCCCGGCTGTGGAAGGCAAGTTCCGCGGCGAGTTCGGCCTGGTCCTTCTCCTCGCTCATGCCGATCGGACCGTTCATGCGACCGTTGAGGAACTGCTTCACCACCGGGTCGTCGCTGGTGAGCAATACCTCGCGAGGCCCGAATGTGACGAGCTCCTTGCAGAAGAGCATGCCGAGGTTGTCGGGGACGGTGCGCGCGAGATTGATGTTGTGCGTGACGATGAGGAACGTCGCGTCGGTGACGGCGTTGATGTCGACGAACAACTGGCTGATGTAGGCCGTGCGGACCGGGTCCAAGCCGGAGTCCGGCTCGTCGACGAGGATAATCTGGGGATCGAGGACAAGCGCACGAGCCAAGCCGGCACGCTTGCGCATGCCGCCCGAGATCTCGCCCGGCAGCTTCTTCTGCGCCCCACCCAGGCCGACCATCTCCATCTTCTCAAGGACGATGGAGCGGATCTCGCGCTCGCTTTTGCGGGTGTGCTCGCGCAGCGGGAAGGCGACGTTGTCGTACAGCGTCATCGAGCCGAAGAGCGCACCGTCCTGGAAGAGGACGCCGAAGAGCTTGCGGGTTTCGTAGAGCGCACGCTGTGAACAGTCTGCGATGTCTATCCCGTTGACGAATATCGATCCGTCGTCCGGCTTGAGCAGGCCGATCAGAGACTTCAGGAAAACGGACTTTCCCGT
>DASXYU010000044.1:0-14707 GCA_036502295.1 Jatrophihabitans sp.
GCCCGCCCCCTCCCATGGGAGGCTCCAGCAGCTTGCGTTGGCTACGGGGTCTCCGTGGTCGTCGGTGTGCTGGTGCCCCCATGCCGTGTAGCTGAAGGGACCTGCGCCACTCAGTGTGACGCCTCCCGCGGCGACGACGTCGGGAGAGACCGCGGGATATTCAATGTTGTCCTCGGCAGTGTCGTAGAAGCCGCAGTCGCCAGTGCTCGCGACGAAGGTGACGTTGGGGGCTTTGGCGGCCGAGAAGTATGCGGCGTCCGCGGTGGTGGCACTCGGGCTCTCACCGCCGCCCCAGGACATCGAAACGAACTTCGCGCCCTGCTGCACCGCCTGCTGCACCGCTGCGTAGAGGTCGCTGCCACTGGCTGAGTCCGCTTCGACAAGCAAGATCCTGCAACCAGGGCAGATCGCAGAGACCGCGGCGAGATCCAACTCGATCTCCCCTGCCCAACCTGGGTCGTACTCAGGATAGCTAGTGCCTGCTTGCTGGTTGATCTTGGTGAAACACCCGCCCGCGGTGGTGCACCCGCCAAGGTTGTTCTGCGCTGTGCGGTAATGGTTGAGGAATGTTTCGGCATTCGGGTCATCGAAGGCGTCGACGATCGCAACGATTTCGCCGTCACCGGAGAAGTCCGTCACGCCGTATGCAGACTGCAACAGGTCAGCGCTGTAGCCGTACTCACCGCCGCTGCCCCACGACGCCGAGGGGGTCACCGCAGGAGCGATCTCTGCCATGCATCTCATCTCACCCGGCTGCGCCGGTGGACAGAGCGGCGCCATACCGGTCGCGGGAACATGAAGACTAGGCGGCACAGCGGTCTCAGCTTGCCGCGCCGCCGCACTGATGAGCGCTGGCCGCGCCTGCGGTGAAAAGACCGTGCCGCTGCTGGCTGAATCTCCGGTAATCGCCTTCGCCGAGGTCGAGGCGACTGCTGCCGCACCAATCAGGCAGGCTACGACGGCGAAGAGCACGCCGAGGCTGCGGGACGGGCGAGGCATGGGAATCCGATCGTCGGACGCGACGGCGAGCTGAGCCAAACCAGTGTGCCAGCGCAAACCTCAGCACCCACCGAAAGCGGGCGTGAATTCTCAGAGAATCGGCGCCGACTTCGCCGTCGTATAGGTGTAACCCAGCATCGTCCTCGTCTTCGCGACGGCGAGTTTCACCGTCAGTGCCTTACCCACAGATGCCGCCGACGTCGCAATCGCACAGGACGACTTTGTCGCGCCCGTGATGGCCTTGCCGCCGAGGTACCACTGATAGGTCACCGTGGGCTTCAACTTCTTGCCGTTCGGCGTCCTCCACGACGGCACCGCCACCTTCACGGTCTTACCTCGCGCGACCGTGCCGGAGACCCGCGGCAGCACGCTCGGAACGAGCTGTCTCGCCGTCACCGTCCACATGAACGAGCGGGTGGCCTTCTCCCCCGCCGCCGTCGCGGCGACCGTCACGCGATACGTCCCTGCCTTCTTAGGCTTGCCGGTGATGTATCCGCTCGCCGCGATCTTCGTCCCGGCCGGCAGGCCAGAGGCGCGATAGGTGATCGGCGCTCCCGTCGCCACCCACGCGCGGGTGTCGAGACTCGCCATCACGCCCACCATCCCCGGCGCGACGACCGAAGCCCCGAGCGACGCGGGCGCCGAGTCCAGCGCGGGGTCGTGCACGACCGGCGTGATCGGCCACAACGACGCCGGTGAGGCAGGCATCCCCATTCCGGTGGGTGCATCCCAACCGACCGCCCCGTCGCAGAGCGGGGTTCCGCAGTCAGTGGCCAACGGCGACAGGTTGTTCCCGGTGGTGACGTCGGTGAAGCCCAGCGGGTGCGTGTACGCGTAGCGCTGCACGCCGCCGGTGGCGCTGCCCGCGGTCGTCCCGGTGAGGGCGTACATCGCTGCGATGATGGGCGCCGCCAGCGAGGTCCCCGACCCGTCCCGCCTCACCCGGCCTTTGAAGACGCTGGCGAAGCCGCCAGACTCGTACTCGGCGGACGCCATCGCCGAGAGGTCCGCTATCGCACGCTTGCCGGGGCACGTCGTGGCGGCCGCCGCCGCCGCTCCGGTCGCCTGCGACTGATAGGACGGCTTCGGCTCCGCACTCGAGCATCCGGATCCGGCACCGAACCACACCTCGCCGCTGAAGGTATTCGGTGTCGTGGTCGCGTTGCGCACCAGACTCACCCCGCCGACGGCGACGACATTCGGCGAGGACGCCGGGTGGTTGGCGCCGTCCTCGTAACCGAAGTCGCCGCTGGCCGCCACATAGGTGACGCCGGGCGCGGAGAAGTAGGTCTTGTCCCAGTACTTCGCACCGGCAGCGGTGAAGTTCGAGATGGCCGACTCGGGATAGCCGAAGGACATCGAGATGTACTTCGCGCCGAAGGCCGCCGCCGTCTGCACTGCCGGGAGCGCGTCGGCATCGGTGTCGGCGGCAACCAGCAGGATGCGGCACGCCGGACACACCGCCGAGACGGCGTCGAGGTCGAGCGCGGTCTCGGCTTCCCATGCGCTGCCCGCCGGCGCGCCCGACGGGTACGCGGCGCCGCCGCGCTGATCGATCTTGGTGAAACAGCCGTTCGCACTGGTGCAGGCCGGCAGCCCGTACGAGGACCGGTACGTGGCGAGGTCCTTCTCGGCGTCCTTGTAGCCGTACGGATCGACGACGGCGACGAGCGGAGTCAACGCCGACGGCTTGCGCTGATACCTCGCTGTCGCGTAGATCGTCTGCAGATCGTTGGCCGTGTATAGCGAAGGACGATAGGACGGCGGCGAGTAGGACGACGCGGCAGAGGACGACGGCGCAGAGGACGCTTCGGCACCCGACGGCGATCCGACCGCAGCACAGACGAGCACAGCGAGAAGAGCTACAAGTGCGGCAGCGGGTCGACGGGGCACGACGCCTATCGAATCACGCGATAGAGCGAAGCGGAGAGCGCAGCGCGCGCAGGCTGAGCGATTGAGCGTTGACGAGCGCGAAGCGCGAGAATCATGGCAGGGACCGCATCACAGTCATCGTTGCCACGTGCTTGTAGGGAACGTAGGACAGCTCGTTCGCCGTGATCCGGAACGAGATCTTCTTACCCGCCGACGAGGCCGGGATGCGGAACCTCTGCTTGGTGGCCCCCTTCACAGGACGGCCGTTCACCAGCCACTGCAGTGCGACCTTCGGGTGCACGGCACGGCCTTTGGTGCTGTCCTTGTGCAGCGTTCCCCACGTCGCCTTCACCACGGAGCCCGGCTTGATGGTGCCGTGGATGGTCGGTTTGCGGACGGCGATCAGCTTGTGCGGCTTGGTCACCTTCCAGGTGAACGCGGTCGTCACCTGCGATCCGAGACCGTCGACGACCGTCAACCGCACGGTGTGCGTGCCTGCGCCCTTCGGCTTGCCGGAGACCGTTCCGTTCGTCTTCAGCGTCAGGCCGCTGGGCAGACCGGAGGCGAAGAACGTCATGCGCGCCGCAGTCGAGTTGCTCGCCTTGAGCTTCACCGTTGTCGACTGCCCGACGTAGCTGGTGAGCTTCGAGGGCTTCGTCACCGTGATCGTCGAGGACGTCGGCCCCGCGATAAAGGCGCCGACTCCTTGGGGCACGCCGAGGCCGGAGGGCGTGTCGTAACCCTTCGCCGCCTTGCACAGCGACTGGCCGCAGCTGCCGTTCGAACCCTTCGTGACGTCGGCGAAGTCCTGCGGGTGCTGGTACGGGATCGCCGGGGCCGGCAGGTCCGCGCTCGGCGACCCCGCGATCGCATACATCGCCGCGATCATCGGCGTTCCGGCCGACGTGCCGCCGCCCTCGACCCACGAGCCCTGGTCGTAGACGTACACGCCCGTATTGGGATCGGCCACGATCGAGACGTCGTTCATCGAACGGTTGCCGCACGCCGAACTGAGACCCGGGATGGCGCGCTGCCAGTCCGGCTGCTGCTCCTCGCTGGAGCAACCGCCGCCGGTGCCGCCCGCGCCGTTGTTCCAGACGGTGTCGGTCCAGCCCCGCGTCGACGTGTCGTGCACGAGGCTGGTGCCCCCCACCGAGACGACATTGACATCCGCGGCGGGGTAGGCCGTCCCGTAACCGGCGTCACCGCTCGCCGCCACGTAGACGACACCGGGAACCGCGGTCAGGCGCGCGCCGTTCTGCTGCTCGGGAGCGCCCCACGACATCGAGATGTACTTCGCACCCTGCGCCACCGCCTGGTCGACAGCAAGGAGCATGTCGTTGAGATAGTCGCTGGTGGCCTGCACGAGAAGCACGTGACAGGTCGGGCAGATCGCGGAGACCATCTCGATGTCGAGGACGGTCTCGTCCTCCCAGCCGTCACGATCCGCGGGAATCGACTTCAGCGCCGGGCCGCCGTTCTGATCGACGACCTGCAGACAACCGTTGGCGACCGTGCACTGCGGCAGCCCGTAATGGCTGCGATACGTCGCGAGGTCAGTCTCGAGATGGGGAGCGCCATAGGCCTCGATGACGGCGACCGTCGCCGTGGTCGAGGTGGACGGCACGCGATAGGCACTGCGCAGATCCAGCGGCGCGTACGGTCCGGTGGAACGCACCGTGCTCGGCCGGATCGGTACGGGCTGAATCAGCGCGAAGCATGTGACACGTGCGGGATCGGGCCAGCATTTGGTGTCCTGCCCCGGCAGCGGACCGACGACTAGACCGTTCGCCGCCTCGGGCCCGATCACCCCGGTCAACAGCGGCGCGAGCAGCATGGCTGCGACCAGGGTGACAACGACCCTGATGACTGCACGGCTGCGCGCGCGCATGTTAGCCCTCCATGGCTCACACTTGCTCCTTGCAGATAGCTATCGGCAGGTGTGGCCACGGCTGCAGCCGCGGAGGCGCAATTAGTTCAGATGCGCCACAGTTCTATACGGGCTCTCAGCTCGCGTCAGGACGTGGCATGGCCGGCGATAGCGCCGGTCTGCTCGTACTCGGTGAGCATTGCGATGCGGCGCTCGTGGCGCGGGTCCTGCGAGAACGGGGTGTCGAGGAAGATCTCGACGAAACGCAGCATGTCCGCCTCGGGGTGGTTGCGGGCGCCGAGGCTGATGATGTTCGCGTCGTTGTGCTGGCGCGCGAGGCGGGCCGTCTCGTCGCTCCAGACCAAGGCGGCTCGCACCCCCTCGACCTTGTTCGCGGCGATCTGCTCACCGTTGCCCGAGCCGCCGATCACGACGCCGAGGCTGCCTGGCGCCGCGACCGTCCTCGCCGCTGCGGCGATGCACGGCGGCGGGTAGTCGTCCTGGGCATCGAAGGTGGGGGCGCCGCAGTCGACAGCGTCGTGGCCGAGGCCGGTGAGATGCTCGATGAGCTTTGCCTTGAGTTCGAAACCGGCGTGGTCGCTGCCGAGGAAGACGCGCATGCGCCAATCATTGCAGCGGGCGCACGCTCACCGCAGCCACGGTCGGGATAGGCCCGTAGACATGCGGAAACGCACCAGAGCCGGCGAGGTCCTCGACGACCACCGGCAGGCTCAGCCGGTCGGGGTCGAACTCGACGAGGACGAGGTTGCCGACGCCCTGGTAGTAGCGCTGAAGTACGCCGTCGACCTGCTCCGCGAAGGAGAAATGTACGAACCCCTCGCCGTCGAGCGAGAGCGGCCGGTACTCCCCCGCCTTCCCCGCGGTCGCCCAGTCGTCGGCATCAACGACGTGAAAAATGCTCGTCATCGTCAGTCAGTGAACTGCGGCGACTCGGTCCGGGTGCGCTTCAGCTCGAAGAAGTACGGGTAGGACGCCATCGCGAGCGCGCCGTCGAAGATGCGCACCGCCTCCTCACCCTGCGGCGCACGCGTGATCACCGGACCGAAGAAGGCGACACCGTCGATGTGGATGGTCGGCGTGCCGACCTCGTCGCCCACCGGGTCCATGCCGCGGTGGTGCGACTCGCGCAGCGCCTCGTCATAGTCGGTCGAGTCGGCGGCGTCGACGAGCTCGGGATCGAGGCCGGCCTCGGTGAGGGCCTCGATATAGAGCCCGCGGCTCCACTCGCGTCCTTCGTTGTGCCGCTTCGTCCCCAGCGCCGTGTAAAGGTCACGGAGCACCGCGTTGCCGTACTTCTGCTCGGCGGCGATACAGATCCGCACCGGGCCCCACGCCACCGCGAGGAGGTCGATGTATTCCTGCGGCAGGTCGCGGCCGTCGTTGAGGACGGAGAGCGACATGACCCGGAAGGCGAGTTCGATGTCGCGAACCTTCTCCACCTCGAGGATCCAGCGGGAGCTGACCCAGGCGAAGGGGCAGGACGGGTCGAAGTAGAAGTCGACGACAGGACGATTTTCGGTCATGCCTTCAATGTAGCCAGCGCCCGCTCGGCGTGGAGCTGCATGTTCGTCTCGGAGTGGATCGCGGCCGCCAGGTGACCGTCCTGCCCGATGGCGAAGGTGGTGCGCTTCACCGGCATCCCGATCTTCTTCAGCAGGCCGCCGCGCCCGACGCCGAAGATCGCGGCCACCGTCCCCTCGGTGTCGGAGAGGAGCGGGTAGTCCAGCCCCTCCTTCTCGGCGAACTGCTTCTGCTTCGCCACCGGATCGCGGCTGATCCCCACCCGCTGCACGCCCGCTGCCGCGTAGTCGGCGGCAACGTCACGGAAGTGGCAGGCCTCCCGCGTGCACCCGGTCGTCATCGCCGCCGGGTAGAAGAAGAGGACGACCGGACCAGCCGCGAGCAGCGTCGAAAGACGCCTCAGGGTGCCGTCCTGGTCGGGAAGTTCGAAGTCAGGAACCAGATCGCCGACGTCCATAAGTCGACCGTAGCCCTCCGATTAGGCTGGGTGAATGGCTTCGAGCGCTGTACCCAACCTGACCCGTGACGATGCACAGGCCCGCGCCGCACTGCTGCACGTCGACTCCTACGACATCACGCTGGACCTGACGGACGGTGGAGGGAAGCCGGGTGAGCGGACGTTCCGTTCCATCACCACCGTGACCTTCGGCGCCAACTCCCCCGGGGCCAGCACCTTCATCGACGTCATCGCGGACTCGTTCCACACTGTCACCCTCAACGGTGTCGAGCTCGACGTCAGCGACTACGCCACCGACAAGGGCCTCACACTGCCCGACCTCGCAGCTCAGAACGTCCTCATCATCGACGCGGAGCTGCTCTATACGAATACCGGCGAGGGGCTGCACCGCTTCGTCGACCCGCTCGACGGTGAGGTGTACCTCTACTCCCAGTTCGAGACCGCCGACGCGAAGCGCGTCTACGCCTGCTTCGACCAGCCCGACCTGAAGGCCACCTTCACGCTGCGCACGATCGTCCCCGACCACTGGGAGGTCGCCTCCAACGGACGGGAGAGGACGGTCGAGCAGGGGACGGCCGCCAAGACGGTGCACTTCGCCACGACGCCGCGAATCAGCCCCTACATCACCGCACTCGTCGCCGGCCCGTACTACGTCGCCCGCACCACACACGACGGAATCGACCTCGGGCTCTGGTGCCGCAAGACGCTCGCCGATCACCTCGATGCCGACGAGCTCTTCCTCGTCACCGCGCAGGGCTTCGACTTCTTCCACGCGAACTTCGGCGTGCGCTACGCCTTCGACAAGTACGACCAGCTCTTCGTCCCCGAGTTCAACGCCGGAGCGATGGAGAATGCCGGATGCGTCACCTTCCGCGAGGACTACGTCTTCCGCTCCAAGGTCACCGATGCCCGCTACGAGCGCCGTGCCGAAACGATCCTGCACGAGATGGCGCACATGTGGTTCGGCGACCTCGTGACGATGCGCTGGTGGGACGACCTCTGGCTCAACGAGTCGTTCGCCACGTACGCCTCCGTCCTCTGCCAGACCTCGGCGACGCGCTGGAAAGACGCCTGGACCACCTTCGCCAATGCGGAGAAGACGTGGGCCTACCGGCAGGACCAGCTCCCCTCGACGCACCCGATCGCCACCGATGCCCCCGACGTGCAGACCGCCGAGGTGAACTTCGACGGCATCACGTACGCCAAGGGCGCCTCCGTCCTCAAGCAGCTCGGCGCCTACGTCGGGATCGACGCGTTCCTCGCCGGCCTACGCCAGTACTTCATCGACCATGCCTACGGCAACACCACCCTCGCCGACCTGCTCTCCGCGCTGGAGGAGTCGTCGGGACGCGACCTCAGCACGTGGTCGAAGCTCTGGCTCGAGACCACCGGCATCTCCACACTCAAGCCCGACTTCACCGTCGACGCGAGTGGCGCCTACACGAGCTTCGCCATCGTGCAGAGCACCCCGACCGAGGTGGCGACCAGCAACACGCTGCGTCCTCACCGTCTCGCCGTCGGCCTCTACGAGGAACAGGCCGGACAGCTGGTGAGGACGAAGCGGATCGAGCTCGACATCGAGGCGGAGCGCACCGAGGTCCCGGAGCTCATCGGCGTGCAGCGCCCGGCCGTCCTGCTGGTCAACGACGACGATCTCACCTACTGCAAGCTGCGCCTCGACGATGCCTCACTCGCCTATCTGCGCACTGATCGCGGAATCACGAAGTTCAGTGAGTCGCTGCCGCGCACGCTCTGCTGGTCGGCGGCGTGGGACATGACCCGCGACGGCGAACTGCCGACACGCGACTACGTCGCCCTCGTCCTCTCGGGAGCGACCGCGGAGTCCGATATCGGCGTGATGCAGTCGCTCACACGTCAGGCGCTGCGCGCACTCGAGATCTACGCTGACCCGGCGTGGGCGCCGACAGGGTTTGCCCAGATCGCTGCGCTGGCGTTGCAGGAGCTGGAGACGGCGGCCCCGGGGTCGGACCACCAGCTCGCCTGGGCGCACGCATTGCTGGGCTCTGCACGGACGGACTCGCAGTTCGACTTCATCGCCGGGTTGCTCACCGGGCCAGCAGCTGTCGAGGGACTCGCCATCGATGCCGACCTGCGCTGGGCGATCGTGCAGTCGCTCTCCGCGGCCGGTCGTCTCGGCGAGGACGAGATCGACAGCGAGCTTGCCAACGACCCCTCGGCCGCGGGGCAGCGTCACGCCGCGACGGCACGGGCACTGCAGCCCACTGCCGAGGCGAAGAAGCGGGCGTGGCAGCTCGCGGTGCAGGACGATGATCTGCCCAACGCGATGCAGGAGGCCGTGATCGCGGGCTTCGCCCACGCCTCCCAGGGAGAACTCGTGGCGCCGTATGCGCGGCGTTACTTCACCGAGGTGAAGGACGTCTGGAACCGGCGCACGAGCGAGCTTGCACAGAACGTCGTGGTCGGCCTCTTCCCCATCTGGAGCTCGACGATAAGCCAGGTCACCCTGGACGCCGCTGATGCGTTCCTCGCCGATGCCGCGCTTCCCTCGGCGCTGCGCCGCCTCGTCTCCGAAGGGCGGGCCGATGTCGCGCGGGCGCTGCACGCGCGGGCGGCCGATCGCTGAGACCTCCACTGGCTCTCAGGTGTTGCTCCCGCACCTCATGGGTAGCTTCGTGGGGTGACGACCCGACGCATCCTCAGCATCATCCTCGCCCTGGTGGTCATGGCGGGTGCCGGTCTCGTCGAGCCTCAGCTCGCAGGCGCCGCGACGCATCCGACGACTACGACTGAGAAGCGGATCGCGAAGAGCGTCCTTACCCTGCTGAACAAGGAGCGCAAGGCACATCACCTCGAGCCGCTCGCGATGTCGGGCAAGCTCGTCACCTCGGCGCACCGGCACAACGTCGCGATGGCGAAGGCGGACGAACTCTCCCATCAGCTTCCCGGCGAGGCGGGATTCGCGACGCGGATCACGCGCGCCGGCTTCAGGTACAGCTACGCCGGAGAGAACATCGGCGTGACGACGAGGACGAACTCAGCGGGGGCGCGCCAGCTCGAGGTGCTGATGTACAACGAGAAGCCGCCGAACGACGGTCACCGCAAGAACATCCTGAGCAAGCACTTCACCCGGGTCGGCATCAACATCTTCATCGACAAGCACGGCAACCTCTGGCTCACCGAAGACTTCGGAAGGCCGCGCTAGCCAAACTTTTGGTCTTGAATCAGGGAATGGCCGGTTTCAAGACCAAAAGTTGAGAAATCAGACTGTGGTGACGGAGTCGCTCAGCATCCGCAGGCCGGTGACGAGTCCACCGATGAGATCTCCGCTGGAGAACGCCGCCCGCATCGACACGGCCGCCAGTGCGCAGGCCCGGTTCGTGAGGCGCTTGGCCGAAATCGGGCCGGTGACGATGTGCAGGTTGCGTTGTCCGGGCGAGACGGCGATGAGCACGGCGTCGTCGGAGAGCTTCTCGAAGAGGGCCTCAGCATGCGCCCGCGGCGGCGAGGAGAGCTCGCCGACGTAGACAGAGAACGCCAGACCCGACTCGCGACTGGAGAGAGTCAGCGCCTCGTCGAGGCGGCCGAGCTGTCGCGACGAGAACGGGCTGCTCGGGTCTTCGCTTCCGTGCGGGCCATAGCCCAGGGTGACGCGTCCGGAACTCACTTCACCACTCACCGCTGGCACCCCCCACCGCAGTCGTCGAACCGATCGTGGCGGTGTGCAGCAACGCGTCCGGGTGGGCCGTGAACCAGCGTGGCGCGTAGGTCCATGCCTTGCCGGGGCGGTAGCGGTTGGGAGCCTGCGCCAGCGACTTTCCCCAGATGGCGGAAACGAGGAGCAGGACGACCAGCAGCGGTATGCCCACGAAGACGAGAAGCGTCTCGATGACCGTCATGGCTGTGAGCGTAGCGAACGAACGCGCCCGGGCTTCGACGGGCTCAACCACGGCATCAGACGGCGGGGGCGATCTGGGTCGTCTGCCAGTCGAGCGAGAGGTACTGCTCCCACACAGGTTCCTTCTTGGCCCATCCCATCACCAGCGCGACGGTGGGCGGAGGCTGGATCGGCGGGGTCGACAGGTGCCAGCCGATCTCCGAGAGCAGACGGTCGCCCTTGCGGTGATTGCAACGGGCGCACGCGGCGACCACGTTGGTCCAGCTGTGCACCCCGCCCCTCGACCGAGGACGGACGTGGTCGATGGTGTCGCCGCGTCCTCCGCAGTAGGCGCACTTGTGGTGGTCACGATCGAGAACCGCGCGGCGGGTGAGCGGCACGTCGCGCTTGTACGGCAGACGCACATAGTGCGAGAGGCGCACGACCGAGGGGGCCGCGATCGCCATCCGTTCGGAATGCATCACCGTGCTGCCGGTTTCGACCACGTGGGCCTTCTCGGCGAGGACGAGGACAACTGCGCGCCGCAACGGAACGACGCACAACGGTTCGTACGTCGCGTTCAGCACGAGTGTCCCGGACATCAGACGGTCCGGGCCTGATAGCAGCCGTCCATCAGGTAACAGTCAACCCGACGAATCGCGTTTGCGCACGTACATTCGCGCAACTCACATGGTGGTGTCGATTGAGACGTTGATGACCGTGGCAAGGTTGTCGCATGTTCTACGCGAGGTCCGACTACGTCCGCGACCACAGCAAGTGGATCATCGAGATCCCGGTGCGGATCGCGGTGATCATCGTGGTCGCCCTCTTGCTCCGGTTCTTCCTTCACCGGTTCATCAACCGCCTGGTACGACCGGTGGGCAGCGGCGAAGTGCCGCGCATCCTTCGTCCGTTCAAAGAACGCGCCGAGAACAGCACGCTGCTGCGCGAGACCGGCCTTCTCTCCACCCGGCGTGCGCAGCGGGCCGCCACCATCGGCTCCGTCCTCAAATCGGTGCTCTCGTTCACCATCCTGGTGGTCGCGGTTCTCTTGATCCTCAGCGAGCTCGAGGTGAACCTCGCGCCGTTCATCGCCGGTACATCCATCGTCGGCGTGGCCCTCGGCTTCGGCGCGCAGAACATCGTCAAAGACTTCCTCGCCGGAATGTTCATGATGCTCGAGGATCAGTTCGGCGTGGGCGATGTGATCAACGTCGACCAGACGGCCGGAACGAATCCGACGACCGGAACGGTGGAGGCAGTCGGCCTACGCACCACGCGACTGCGTAGTGAGGACGGCATCGTGTACTACCTGCGCAACGGCGAGGTGATCAAGATCGGCAACACCAGTCAGTAGAAAGCGGTCAACTTAAGTAGCGCGGTGCAGAATCGCAAATGTGGAGATGCTGCGCCTTCGGACGGACGCGACCTTGAGGTCTACGTCAGTGGCCCCGACAGTGCGCGCGACCTGCTCAAGGAGTACGCGGCACCGGAGAGCTACTCCACAGCGGAGGCTTTCGTCGCGCTGTGGCCGACACTCATCCCGGGGCGTGACCGGCTGGCGCTACGTTCCGAACTCGGCGAGTGCCTGGCCCAGCAGATGGGTGACGGCGTACGGAACTCGGTCGATGGCTGGCTTGATGACATCTTCGCGATCTTCCGGCCGTGGCGGTTCCTCCCCGCGAAGATCACGCCGCCGGTGCTGCCGTGGCAGGGCGGCAATGATCTCATCGTGCCGCGTGACCACTGGCTGTGGTTGAGCAGGCACGTGCCGACGGCTCAGTCCACGCTGCTGCTCGACGACGGGTACTTCTCGGTGACCGTGGACCATGCCGACGAGATGATCAGCCAGCTCGCCGCACTCCTCTGAGTCACTGGATTGAGTCACTGGAGCACCCTCGAACTCAACCCGCGGATAATGGAGACGTGACAACGCCGGGCGAGCAGTCCTCGTTCTACGACCAGATCGGCGGCGAGGAGACCTTCCGTCGGCTGGTGGGTGAGTTCTACGTCGGGGTCGCCGGTGATCCCGAACTGCGCGCCCTGTACCCCGAGGACGACCTCGGCCCCGCCGCCGATCGGCTGGCGCTGTTCTTGATGCAGTACTGGGGCGGGCCCGCCACGTATAGCCGCACCCACGGCCACCCGCGGCTGCGGATGCGGCATGCCCCCTTCGTCATCGACACCGCCCAGCGCGAGCGGTGGCTACGGCATATGCGGGCGGCGCTCGACAGGCTCGAACTGCCGCCGGAGCAGGAGAAGCCCCTCTGGGACTACCTGCAGACGGCCGCCGGGACCCTGCAGAACCACCCGGACTGAGAGCGCTTACAGTGGACCCTTGTGACTATCGCTGCTGATGCCCCGTGGTGGGCGACCGCCGTCTTCTATCAGGTCTACCCGCGCAGTTTCGCGGACGGCAACGACGACGGAGCCGGTGACCTCATCGGCCTACGCGAGAAGCTGCCCTACCTCAAACAGCTCGGGATCGACGCGCTGTGGCTCTCCCCGTTCTACGTCTCGCCGCTGGCCGACGGCGGTTACGACGTCGCAGATCCGTGCGATGTAGACCCGATGTTCGGCACGCTCGCCGACTTCGACGCCATGCTCACCGACGCGCACGCTCTCGGCATCAAGGTGACGGTCGACATCGTCCCGAACCACTTCTCGGACCAGCACCCTTGGTTCCAGGCTGCGCTTGCGGCGCTTCCAGGTTCGCCGGAGCGTTCGCGCTTCATCTTCCGCGACGGCAAGGGTGTCAACGGCGACGAGCCGCCGAACAACTGGCCGGCGATCTTCGGCGGACCGGCGTGGCATCGGGTTCCGAGCACCGGCCCCAGTGGGGGCATCCCCGGCAATGAAGGCGTAGCTGCCGGGGGAGACCAGGGACAGTGGTACCTGCACATCTTCGCCCCCGAACAGCCCGACCTCGACTGGACCAATCCCGAGGTGCCGGCCGAGTTCGGCCGCATCCTGCGCTTCTGGCTCGATCGCGGCGTCGACGGCTTCCGCATCGACGTCACGCACGGCATCGCGAAGCCCGCCGGTCTGCCCGACATGGACCCCGCGCTCGTCGAGCAGTTGAACCGCCACGAACACGACTCGCATATGGCCGCGGGCAAGGACCTGCGCTTCGACAACGACGGAGTGCACGAGTACCACCGCATGTTCCGGCGCATCCTCGACAGCTATCCCGGTGACCGGATGGCGGTCGGCGAGGCGTGGATCCCCGACCCGAAGCGTCTGGCGATGTACGTCCGTCCTGACGAACTGAACCTCACCTTCAACTTCGAGCTCGTCGATGCGAAGTGGGACGCGGGCTCGTACAAGGAGGCGATCAACGACTCGATGGCGGCTCTCGCTGAGGTGGGGGCGCCGTGCACGTGGGTGCTCGCCAACCACGACGTCGACCGCACCGTCACGCGTTACGGTGGTGGCGAGGCCGGCTTGGCGCGCGCCCGCGCGGCGGCGCTGGTCACCCTCTCGCTACCCGGCGCGGTCTATGTCTACAACGGCGACGAACTCGGGCTGAGCAACGTCGAGCTCCCCGACGAAGCGCTGCAGGACCCGACGTGGGCGCGCAGCGGCCACACCGATCGGGGACGAGACGGCGAGCGGGTGCCTATGCCGTGGTCGGGCGACAAGCCGCCGTACGGCTTCGGCACCGACGCCGCCGCCACGTGGTTGCCGCAGCCGGATGACTGGGCAAGTTTCACCGCCGAGGCCGAGGACCGTTCTCCCGAGTCGACGCTGAACCTGTACCGGCGCGCGCTGGCACTGCGGGCATCGCTGCCCGAGTTACTCGGTGGCGGATTCGAGTGGGGCGACTCCGCCGTCGGCGTCCTCGTCTACCGGCGAGACGGAGTCACGGTTGTCATGAACGCCTCGCCGGTGGCTACGCCGTTGCCGGCCGGCGAGTTGCTCATCTGCTCGACTCCGCTGGTCGGTGGCGAACTGCCCACCGACGCCGTCGCCTGGGTCCGCCCCGCTTGACGGTGCGCATACGTTCATATGCGGTCGCCGCGCGCAGCTAGAAGACCGAGCGTGAATCGAGGCTGGTCGTAGCCCGCGAGGCAATCGCGGGCTACGAAGCGGAATTCGGCGAGAACACGAA
>DASXYU010000045.1:0-16184 GCA_036502295.1 Jatrophihabitans sp.
CACGCGGCTGAGAGCTGCACGACCTTGACCGCCTGCTGTTAGACGGTCCGTCAGCTGATTCGGACAGATTTCTTCGTCGCCTTCGAACTGCCCACAGTCGTGGCACCGGCGTAGGTCGCGGCTACGGTGACCTTGCCGGTCCGGGCGACGGAGACGATCCTCGTCGCCTTGCCCTTCGTGACCTTCACCGCGACGCGCTTGCCTGCCACTGCGACCCGCACTGTTCCCGAGGGGTGCAGCGTTGGGCCGTTGCTTGTCACCGCGATCGTTATGCGCAGTTGATTGCCGCCGAGCGCATGCAGCTTGATCACCGTCTTCGACTTCGCGCGCACGGGCTTCGTCGCCTTCGATACGGCGTTCACCGCCTTGTAGTACTGCGGAGCCGCGGTGACGCGAACCGTGAGCTTCTTTCCGGCGTCACTCTTCGTCACCTTGTAGCTGGACTTGGTCGCCCCCTTGATGGACCTGCCGCTGCGCAGCCACTGGTACTTCGGTGTCGATACCGGTGCTGACCAGAGCCCCGGCTTCGCCTTCAGCGTCTTGCCGACGGTCGGAGTCCCGCTGATGGACGGAGCCTTGGTGTTCTTGATGAGCTTCAGCAGTTGTTCCGTCGGCAGGGTCAGGGTCTGGTTCGCGGTGATGGTGAAGTCGGCGGACGTCGCCGTGTTGTACACCTCGTTCGCGTCGATGAACCGGGCGAAGTAGTGACCCGGTGCGAGTCCATCGACGAAGAAGTCGGGGCCTGCCCCCGTGACGGCGACAACGCGCTTCGAACTCGACTGGACGATCTGCGCGAGGATGCCCGAAGGGATCGATCCGGCTGCTCCGAGCACGCTGCCCTTCACCGATCCCTGGCCCTGAACCGTGAAGTTCTGGCCGGTGATGTCGGCTGTGCTCACCGTGATCGTCGTCGCCGAGTTGACGTCATCGCCGCCGAGCCATTGCGCTCCGTACTTCAGCTTGTATGAGCCCGGGACGACACCGGTGAGGGCGTAGGTCCCGCCCGGTCCGATGCTTGACGAGATGTCCGTGGGACTGGCGTCGGGGCCCGCGGTGTACAGCGCGAGGGGCGGGCCCTGTGTCGTGCCGTAGTCGGCCGTGGCCGCCCCGGTGATCGTGCCGGAGATCGTGTAGCCACGCTTGAGCTGCCACGGACTCGGGCTGATCGCGGTGTCGCCGGAGAGCGACAACGGCGTGGCATCGCCCTTCAGCCCGGACGGTCCGAGGTACTGCTTGCCGAAGTAGGCGTCGCCGCCGTAGTAGAGCTGGTAGTTCCCCGCACTCACCGCGTCCGAGTGGTCGATCCCTGATGCGATGTTGTTGAAGGTTCCGTCGGTGTTCGGCGTGCCGAGCGCGAGCTGCGTACCGTCCCGCTCGATCAGGCTCAACCTGCCCGTCGGGGTGTGCGTGGCATCGCCTGCCACCGCGCCGGTGATCTTCAGCGACGGCATGAGGACGATGCCCAGGCCGGTCTTGCTGCTGTCGGCCACCACCCGCGTGGCGGTGTCGTAGTCGGTTCCGCCGTAGTAGACGTCCGCGTAGGGACGGGAGTCTGAGGTCAGGTCGGTGGTGTAGGCCCTGAGGATGTTGATCGTTCCTCTGAGTACCGATGCCTGCCAGTCGACGACGTTGTCGTGCACGGCGTACGTCGGCGTGACCGTACCTGCGCTGCTGTCGACCTCCAGCGTCGTATTACCGGTGAGTGCGCCACCGTTCGACGTCGAAATCGTGCCGCTCAGGGTGACGGTGTCCGCCGGATCCGCTGCGAATGCGGCGGGAGCCGCTGCGAGTCCTCCTGCAACAAGCGCGGCTGTCAGGCCGATGCCTGCCAGCCGCCTGGTGATCGTATGTGGAAGGGTCATGCCGCGCGACTACCCCAACCGGCCTGAGGTCCAACGAAGACGCCCCACCGCCAGACACGAACCTCACGTCAGAGCCAATCCTTCCGCCTGAACGTCCCCCACAGAGCAACGGCGATGAGGACGATCGCGCAGATGCTGAAGACGAATCCCCAGTGCTTTCCGAAGCCGGGATACGGCACGTTCTGCCCGTAGAAACCGGTGACCGCGGTCGGCACGGCGATGATCGCGGCCCACGCGGTGAGCTTCTTCATCACCATGTTCATCCGGTTGTCCGCCAACGACATGTTCGTCTCGAAGATCGAGGAGACCATGTCGCGCAGTGACTCCGTCCACTCAGAGGCTCGCAGGACGTGGTCGTAGAGGTCCTCGAAGTAAGGGACGAGTTCGACCGCGTGGTCCTCTTCGGTGAAGCGGTGCATCACCGTGTTCACCACCTCGCGCATCGGCATGATCACCCGGCGGGCCAGTACCAGCGACTTGCGCAGCGCGTAGGTGTGCCGTTGTAGCTGCGACGCGCGGCTGGGGCGTTCGTCGAAGAGCATGTCCTCGGCCTGTTCGATGGCGTCGTCCAGCGATTCGACGGCGACGAAGTAGCCATCGACGATCTCGTCGAGCAGCCCGTGGACGAGGGCGCGCGGGCCATAGGGGAGTAGGTCGGCGTTCTCGTCCCAGCGCCGCAGCACCGGCGCCATGTCGAAGGCGTCGTCGAGGCGGACCGTGACGAAGCCGCCCCGCAGCGTGAAGGCCGAGACGCGGCTCAGACTGAGTTCGCCGCTGACCGGGTCGTGCTGCACCGCGGAGGTCGTGACGAACATGTGCGTGCTGAAGCGCGTTGCCTTGGGGCGCTCGTGCAGGCTAACCGCGTCCTCGACCGAATGGGGATCAAGGCTGAGTTCCTCGGCGAGCTGCATCAGGTGGGCATGGTCGGGGCTGCAGACGTCGGCCCAGACGAGACAGCCAGGCTGGCCGAGATAGTCCGAGATATCGGCCAGCGGAAAGTTCTCACGTTCGAGGACGCCGTTGCGCCACAACCGCGTCCGCACCTCGGGCTGCACGACGACAGTCTGCCGGAAAGGACGGCGAGTCAGTGCGCGCCGTGCCCATCACTCGCTGCCTACGCGCTGGCCTGGCGGCGCAGGCTCCACATCTGAGGCGAGCGCTCCATGTCGACTGCGACGTCCCACGCAACGCCGCCGGGCACCGTCTGGCGGCGGAACGCGGAGCAGACGCGCCGTGCGAGCGCGGGGTCCGTGGCGACCTTGCCGGCAATTGCGAGTGCCTGGTCGAGCACCTCGCCGTCCTCGTAGGCGGCCCAGGCCATGCCGAGTTCGACAGCCCTCTCACCGGTGACCTCCTGACCGAAGAGGCCGAGGGCGGCGGCGGCCTCGCGCCCCGCGACGCGGTTCAGCAGTGTGAAGTGGCCACCGCCCGGGTGGAGTCCGATCTGCTGGAAACCGGGGCGCAAGCGGGCCGTTGCAGAAACGATGCGCAGGTCGGTGGCGAGCGTGAGGTTGAGACCGGCGCCCACGGCGAAGCCTCGCACCGCTGAGACCGTCGGCACCGGCACGGTGCCCACCGTCGTGAACGAGGCGTAAAGCGTCTCCAGATTGCGGTAGGCCACGTCCTCTGCCGGATCGTTGGCGTTGTCGGCGAGGACGGCACGGACGGCCCCTGCGCAGAAGTGTTCGCCACCGGTGATGACGAGCGCCCCGACAGCGGGATCGTTGCCCGCCTCGTGCGCAGCCGCGGCCATCGCCGTGGCCATCTCGACGGAGATCGCATTGCGGCGCTCCGGGGCGTTCAGGGTGATGAGGGCGACGCCCTCGTTGACCTCGTACAGAACCTCAGTTGTCATGCCTAGGAACGTATCGCGTTGGCTAGTCGCCCTTGCGGCGGCTGAGTCGTCTGGCCGCCTGCAGGGCTAGTCGCCCTTGCGGCGGACGCCGAGCAGGATGTCGTCCCACGACGGGATGCGCGCCCGATCGGCCTTCTCGTCGCCGGACTCCACATACGGGTTATCGGGTTTGCGTGCGACGCCGAGGTTGGTCACCTTCGCCGCCGGCTCTTCGGCGTCTGCGGGAACGTCATCCTCGAAGAGGGTCTGGTCGAAGACCGGTTCGGGCGATCCCGGAAGTGGTCCGGTGAGGGCGTCGGGGCGGGCCGGGAACGCTCTTACTCCGGGAGCGGTCCTCGCCACAACGGACACCACGGGGCGGCGTGCCTCGTCGGCCTCGACCAACGCGTCGGCGGTGTCGTCGAATCCCGCGGAGTCCTCGGCCGTCACCGGCACGACGGGACGATCGCTGAGCAGGTCACTCGCCGTGCTGTCGAGAGGGCTCACCGTGCGGTTGGCGAGGTTGAGCGCCCACTCGGCGCTGTGGTCATCGGCCGCGTCGAGGCCGCCGATCCACGTTGCGGTGATGATCCACTGGCCGTCCTGCCTGCGGCGCGAGTCCCAGCGCACGAGGGAGGAGTCGATGCCGTAGGTGCCGAACCGGGCATCGACCGTCTCGCCGAATTCGACGAACTGCCCCTCGCCGTTGAGTCGGGCCCTGGACCGGCGCGCCTCGTCCGCGATCCGCGTCCGCTCTGCGAGGACGGCCTCGGCGAAGCGCATCACCTTCTCGAGCGGCACGTCATTCTCGTCGGCCAGCGCCTGCGGCGGCTCCCCGGCGCGCACCCGCATCTGGATGTCACGGGGGCTGATCCGCGACACCGGCTCCGGCGACGCGGGGCTGAGGCGGGGAAGGTCGGCGCGGCAGGCGTCACGCAAGGCCGAGTCGATCAGCAGCGTGAATTGCTCCTCGCCGTCGGTGGCCCTGAGGATGACGTGGTCGGAGTCCTCGCCAGGGCCCACGAAACGTAGTGCGCGCATGCGCTAACGGTAGGCGCGGAGGCTAGAAATTCCGGGTTTCGACACGGCTGTAGAACTCGAAGGTGGGCAAGCTGGAACGAGCGCGCGGCGCTACAACCGCTCCACCACATAGTCGATGCAGGCGGTGAGCGCGGTGACGTCCTCGGGATCGACGGCCGGGTACATGCCGAGACGGAGCTGGTTGCGTCCCAGCGCGCGGTACGGCTCGGTGTCGACGATGCCGTTGCCCCGTAGGACGGAGGCCACGGCCGCCGCGTCTACCGCCGCGTCGAAGTCGATCGTCCCCACCACCGGACTGCGCAGCGCGGGATCGCTGACGAACGGAGTCGTGTAGGGCGTCTTCTCCGCCCACGCGTAGAGCCGGGCAGAGGAGTCCGCGCAGCGTCCGATGGCCCACTCCAGTCCGCCCGAGGCGAGGATCCACTCAACCTGATGGGCGAGCAGCCACAACGATGCGATCGCCGGGGTGTTGTAGGTCTGGTCCTTGCGTGAGTTGTCGATGGCCGCGGTGAGGTCCAGCGACGGTGGCTGCCAGCGCGCCTCCTTCAGCGCGTGGGTGCGCTCGATCGCGGCGGGGGAGAGGACGGCGATCCAGAGCCCCCCCTCGGCAGCGAAGACCTTCTGCGGTGCGAAGTAGTAGGCATCAGTCTGCGTGATGTCGATGGGCAGCGCGCCGGCACCGGAGGTGGCGTCGATGAGCATCAGCGCATCCAGGTCAGCGCCGTCCACGCGCTCGACCGGCATGCGCACCCCGGTTGAGGTCTCGTTCTGCGGCCAGGCGTAGGCGTCGAGTCCCAGCTTCGCCACCGGCGTCGGGGCGCTGCCGTACTCGCTGCGGCGCACGTCCTGCTCGCCGAGGAACGGCGCGTCCTGGGCGAGCGAGGCGAACTTCGCCGAGAACTCGCCGCAGACCAGGTGCTGGGCGCGCGCGCGAATCAGGCCGAAGGCGGCCGCGTCCCAGAACGCGGTAGAGCCGCCATTTCCGAGGACGACCTCGTAACCGTCGGGTAGCGAGAAGAGCGCCGAGAGTCCGGCACGGATCCGTCCGACGAGGGACTTCACCGGTGCCTGCCGGTGGCTCGTACCGAGCAGCGTCATACCGGCGTCGCCGAGTGCGCGCACAGCGTCGGTCTGCACCTTCGACGGGCCGGAGCCGAAGCGGCCGTCAGCCGGCTTCAGTTCTGCGGGAATCTCAATCACAGAACAACTATCCCAGGGCGCTGCAGCGTGGTTTCGTGACGCGCCCCGCGACCACCGCTCGGTCAGCCGTGGTTGATCGAGTCCCAGCCCTCGACCTCGGAGGGCTTGCGGGGCTCGGGGCCGATGTAGCGCGCGGAGGGGCGCACCAGCCGGCCGGTGCGCTTCTGCTCCATGATGTGCGCCGACCATCCCGCAGTACGCGCGGCGGTGAACATCGCCGGCATCATGTGCGGCGGAACCTCGGCGAAGTCGAGGATGACCGCGGCCCAGAACTCGACGTTGGTCTCGATCGGGCGGTCAGGACGGCGCTCCCGCAGCTCGGCGAGAGCCGCCTGCTCGAGGGCGTCGGCCGCTTCGAAGCGTGGTGCGTTGAGTTCCCTGCAGGTGCGCCGCAGCACGCGGGCACGTGGATCCTCAGCGCGGTAGACGCGGTGGCCGAAGCCCATCAGCCGCTCGCTGCGGTCGAGGATGCCCTGGACGTACTTGCGCGCGTCCTGGCCGGACTCGACGTCCTGGATCATCGGCAGGACGCGGGCGGGCGCACCGCCGTGCAGCGGCCCGCTCATCGCACCGATCGCACCGGAGATCGAGGCAGCCACGTCGGCGCCGGTGGAGGCGATGACGCGGGCGGTGAACGTCGAGGCGTTCATGCCGTGCTCCGCGGCGGAGACGAAGTAGGCGTCGATGGCCTTCACATGGTCGGGGTTCGGCTCGCCGCGCCAGCGCGTCATGAAGCGTTCGATGATGGTGTTCGCCTGGTCGATGCGGCCCTGGGGCACGGCGGGAACGCCGATGCCGCGCGCGGACTGTGCGACGTAGGAGAGCGCCATGACGGCCGCACGTGCCAGCTGATCACGTGCTTCGGCATCACCGATGTCGAGCAGCGGACGGTAACCCCAGACCGGGGAGAGCATGGCGAGCGCGGCCTGAACGTCGACGCGGACGTCGCCGGTGTGCACTGGGATCGGGAACGGTTCGGCAGGCGGAAGACCCGGGCCGAACTTGCCGTCGACGAGCAATGCCCAGACGTTGCCGAAGGTGACCGAGCCGACGAGATCCTCGATGTCGACCCCGCGGTAACGCAGTGCGCCGCCATCCTTGTCGGGTTCGGCGATCTCGGTCTCGAAGGCGATTACGCCTTCCAGTCCTGGGCTGAAGTCGTCTGCCATCGAGGTGCTCCGATCGGTGCGTCGGCTGCGGAAGAGGCGGTGGGTGTGCCGCGCGAGGTGGCTCGTCCACATTCTGCACGACCACGAAACATGGCCTTCATGCGGCCCATTTCAGCATCCGCTCAGTAACACTTACGATCAGTGCTGTGAAACGTCTCCTCGCCGCACTGCTGCTCATCCTCACCTCGGTGGTCGTCCCCACCGTCGCGACTGTCACCCTCGCACCTGCGCACGCCGCTTCCGATCTCTGCGGCAACGACCTCGGCGACGACTCGGGGGACGACTCCGGTGACGACAGCGCTGGAATCCGCGCCTTCGACGATGTCGATCCGGGAGAGCTCAGCTGCGTCGGTGTCTCCGGCGCGGACGAGGACGGCGAGGTGCTCGCCGGCAAGACCCTCACCGCCACGATCAACATCGGGGCGATGACGCCGCCGAACGCGGCCACACACGGCTACTGGTGCTACGACGCCCCGAGCGATGACGACTCCTCGCCGGACGTCTACACGGCGATCTCGGGCGCTGACGGCCCCACGCTCCAGTCCGGCCTGAACACCTCGACCTACGCGCCGCCCGTCTCGGATCGCGGCAGGTCCGTCGCGTACTGCGTCGACTTCAGCGACCCGGCCTTTACGCCGACGCAGATCGAGTCCGACTCGGTCGATGTCGTCGCGGCATGGGGGTCGAGCGGCAAGGCGAGCATCATCGGTACTCCGAAGGTCGGGCAGCAACTCTCCGCATCGCTACCGGTCATGACGCCGTCCGAGGATCCGGACCAGACCGACATCCAGTGGTTCCGAGGCGTCGCGGGGATCGCCGGTGCCGACGGCTTTACCTACACGCTGACGAAGGCGGACGCCGGCAAGAAGATCCACTTCGAGGTGTCGTTCGGCCTCGATGGCTACGACTCGAAGACCTTCGACTCAGCCCCCGTCGGCCCGGTGAAGAAGGCCGCCAAGACTGACCTCACGCCGGCGATGCCGAAGATCGCTGGAAGCGCCAAGGTGGGCAAGACGCTCAAGGTCACCCCGGGTCGGTGGAAGCCTACGGGCGTCAGCCTCAGCTACCAGTGGTTCGCCGGCAAGAAGGCGATCAAGGGCGCAACCAAGTCGTCGTTGAAGCTGACGAAGGCTCAAGTCGGCAAGCGTATGTCGGTCGTGGTCACCGGCAAGAAGGCGAAGTTCACCACGACGAAGGCGTACGCGGCGCCGACGAAGGCCGTCAAGAAGTAACGCTGACGCGATGATCCTGACGCGTCCCTGGCGGGACCACTCGATCACCCCGGGGGCAGAATGGCCGGGTGACTGACCCCGCCGGCATGCGCCGCTCCTATGAGCGCGGCGAACTGGCGGAGGCGACCGCTCCCGCGCATTGGCTGCCGATCTTCCGGGCATGGTTCGACCAGGCCGTCGCCGGACTCAGCGGCGTCGAGGCGAACGCGATGCAGGTGGCCACCATCGACGAGGACGGAAATCCCGCGGTGCGCACCGTCCTGCTGAAGTCGGTCGATGAGGACGGCGTCGAGTTCTACACGAACTACGACTCGGCCAAGGGCACGCAACTCGCAGCGCATCCCTTCGCCGCCGCCGTCCTCGCCTGGGTACCGCTTGAGCGACAGGTGCGGATCAGCGGCCCAACGCGACGCGTGTCGCGCGCACGCACCGAGGAGTACTGGAAGACCCGCCCCCGCGGCTCGCAACTCGGCGCGTGGGCTTCACCGCAGTCGGCCGTCCTCGCCTCGCGCGCCGAACTCGACGCGCGCTACGCCGAGGCCGAGCGCCGTTTCGGAGTGGACGACATCCCTGCCCCCGAGCATTGGGGCGGGTTCGTCATCGAAGCGAGGACGGTGGAGTTCTGGCAGGGCCGCACCGATCGATTGCACGACCGCCTTCGCTACCGCGTGACCCCACACGGCTGGGCGATCGAGAGACTGGCACCGTGACGGACGCTGAGACCTCCGTCGATGCGAGCGCGGAGGCCGGCCCCGGCGTGCCGGTTGCGCCCCCACTAGCGCAGACACCGCCGTCGCAGGGCGGTCGCATGCTCGGACGGTTCCGCAAGAGCGCTATCGACCTCCGTCCCCTGCGAATCCCGGCGTTCCGTCGGATGCTGCTCGGACAGGGGACCGCCTTCATCGGCTCGATGCTCACCCAGGTTGCGGTGCCGGTCGAGGTCTACGGCCTCACCAAATCCTCCTTCGACGTGGGCCTCGTCGGCTTCGTCGGGCTGATTCCGATCGTGGTCTTCGGCCTCTACGGCGGCGCGATCGCCGACGCCGTCGACCGGCGCGTCCTCAACCTCATCTCCTCGATCGGCGTCTGGGCGGTGACGCTGGGATTGTTGGTGCAGACGCTGCTCGATGTCGGCAGCGTGCCACTGCTGCTCGGACTCGTCTTCGTGCAGTCGGCGATGTTCGCGGTCGCCTCCTCGGCGCGCGGCGCGGTGATCCCGCGCATCGTGCCGGAGGAGTTGGTCGCTTCGGCGAACACGCTGAACTTCACCGTCAGCAATGTCGGCCAGGTACTCGGCCCCCTGCTCGCCGGTGCCCTCGTCACGCTCGACCATGGTTTCGCCTATGCGTATGGAATCGACGCGCTGTTGTTCACCGCGGCGCTCTACGCATCGCTGCGGTTGCCCTCGATCCCTCCTGATGGCACTGCCTCGCGCGGGAGCATGGCAATGGTCGGCGAGGGGCTTCGCTTCATCGCGACCCGCCCGGTGCTGGTGATGAGCTTCCTGGTGGACATCGCCGCGATGCTGTTCGCGATGCCTCGCGCGCTCTTCCCTGCCGTCGCTGACGACCGGTTCGGTGGCAACGTGGGTCCGCTGTACGCCGCGATCGCCATCGGTGCGGTCATCGCGGGCGCCTCGAGCGGTTGGATCAGTCGGGTGCACAAGCAAGGGCGTGCGCTCGTCTTCGCGATCATCGGCTGGGGCGTGGCGATTGCGCTCTCCGGCCTCGCCGGGCACTTGTGGCTGGCGGTGATGCTGCTCGCCGTCGCCGGTGCCGCCGACCTGGTGAGCGCGGTGTATCGACAGACGATCCTGCAGACCTACGCCCCCGATGAGATGCGCGGGCGCATGCAGGGAGTCTTCGTCGCGGTGGTCGCCGGCGGCCCGCGCCTCGGCGACGTCCGTGCGGGTGGCACGGCCTCGGTGAGTAGCGCGCAGTTCTCCTGGGTCGCCGGCGGCATTGCCTGCGCCGTGGTGGTGGCGGTCGGCGGCTACTTCGTCCGTCCCTTCTGGAACTACGACACGCGGGTCGCCCACGCCGAGGACCCTGTCGCGGCCGGGTCCGCATAAGAACCGGAGTAACACTCACTGCCATGCGGATCACGACGACTGTTGCGGCCGGTCCGCATAAGAGGCTGCTGATCTGCCGCGCCCCGTTCGGTGGTGGTTCACCGGATTCGCAGCTTGCGCAGGGTTCAATCCTTGCGTTGATCTTGATCGGAAACCCGGGGGAGCTATGCGACGCTCGCACGTCATCCGAGGCGGAGCTGTGCTGGCCGCGGCGGCTGTCATCGCCGCCACCTGCCTACCCGCAGGCATGCAGCCGGTCGCTGCGGCGACGCCGAAGCTGAAGCTGGGTGCCAACTCGCGCCTCGCGCCCGGCGTCTACTACCGCTCGGTGAAGTTCACCAACGGCTCCGGCGCACAACGTGCCTACGTGGTGTCGGCCGATCTCACTGTTCCTGGGGTGAGCTTCGTGCCCGCCACCTCGACCACGACACCCGGGCGGGTCGGCAGGACGCAGAACGTCACCACCACGGTCACGCAGCAGAAGGCTGTGGCGGGCATCAACGCCGACCAGTTCGATCCACTGACCGGGATCCCACTCGGTGGCATCATGACCAGCAGCTCGCTGCTGAAGACACCGTTCCTGGTTCGCCGGGCATCCACGGTTTACGTGCTGCCTGACGGAACGGTGCATGTCGGCACCCTCACCTTCAAGGGCAGCGTGACGCTGGTGAGCCCGTCGGCTACGCCTCCGTATGACAACCCGTCACCGTCACCGAGCAGCGGCTCGACTGCTACGCCCTCGCCGACGGACTCCTCGTCGCCAACCCCGACCGACTCGACCACGTCGTTGACGTTTCCGCTGACCTCGGTCAACACGCCCGCCGACGCCAACGCCGGCAAGCTCACGATGTTCACCTCATCACTGACCAGCGTGAAGTTGAACAAGTGCGTCACCGCAACCGGCTCGTGGTCTGCTGCCACCAGCACGCTCACGATCTGGGGGCTCTGGGGCAAGTCGACGACGCACGGGCAGCTGGCGTCCACGGACCGCACCATCGCCGGCTGCGGCGCCGCCGGCACGTGGCTCTCGACGAATCTCAAGCTCGGCAGCCAGCTCTCCATCAGCTACAGCCTCACCTCGCCCTCCGGCACGCCGGTGCAGATGATCTCGAGCGCGGGACTCATCGTGAAGGCGGGCGCGGGCTACAGCGACCCTGCCGCAATCACGACCTTCGGCCTCAACCCGGAGTCGGCGCTCTGTGTATCGCAGGACGGCAGGCAGGTGAAACTGGTTGCCGTCGACGGGCGCCAGGGCAAGAAGGCGCCGGGAGTGACCATTCCGCAGTTGCGCGACCTGCTGCTCTCGCTGAAGTGCTATACCGGGGTCGTCCTCGACGGCGGGGGATCGACCTCGCTCGCGGTGAAACCGAGCGGCAAAGCGACGCGCTTGGTGAATACGCCCTCAGGTTCGGGCAAGGAGCGCCGGGTCCCCGACGTCATCCTCATCAAGTACGCGAAGCCGGGCGCGGCAAAGAAAGCGGCCGCCAAGAAAGCGGCCGCCAAGAAAGCGGCCGCCAAGAAACGCTGAGAAGCTCTAAGCAGAATCCCTTTATGAAATAAGGGAGTTGTGGATTAGCTGAACTCCAGCGTGTCGTGTCATGTTTCATGTTCACCGGCCGATCCAATCGTCCGAGCTAAATGCCTTAGCAGGACGAGGACGGTATGGGGAAGAGTTCGCGGAGGGCCGCTCTCGTTGCGGCGTTTGTTGCTGTGACGGTCATCTATGCGGGGTTCATCGCTCCGGCAACGGCGGAGTCGGCGAGGGGGGTCGCCCTCGGTTCGGGGGAGAAGATCGCGCCGGGGGTCTACGTCCGCTCGCTGAGGTTCAGCAACTCCTCCGGCGTGCAGCGCGCGCACGTGATGAGCGTGGATCTCACCGTTGCGGGGATCTCCGTCAAACCCGTCGCGGCGTACTCCGGACATCTCACGACGAAGCGGCCGCTCAGTTCGATCGTGGCGTCCCACGGCGCAGTCGGCGGGATCAACACCGATCAGTTCGATCTCCGCACCGGTGCTCCGTTCGGCGGGATCATGGCGGCCGGAGCGGTGCTCAAGTCGCCGATTCCTGCGCGTCGTGGATCGACCGTCTACGCGCTTGCCGATGGCCGGGTGCGTATCGGCAAGGCGGATTTCGCCGGCAGCATCCTGCTGCTCGACTCACCAAAGGCGCATCAGCGCTGCCTGCTCACCGCGGGAACGCCGAACCGCCCGTCCTGTACGAACAAGCTGCAGTCGATGAACTCCGTAACTGATGCGCTCGCGGGCAGGCTCACCATCTTCGATTCGGCCCAGGCGACGGGAAAGCTGCCGCGCAGTGGCTGCACCGTCGTCTACGGCACCTACAGCTCACCGGACTTCACGGTGACGAAGATCCGTCGTAACGCGCGGTCGTTCGCGGTCGGCGGAAAATCCAACGACCGGGCGCTCGTCGGCTGCGGCAGCAGCGGTATGTGGCTACGCCGTGTCGCGGCCGTGCACAACACGCTCTGGCTGGAGTACTCGGTGATGGCCAAGGGCCAGCCCGTGACACAGATGTTCTCCAGCGCCGGCCTGCTGCGGCAGAAGGGCAAGCCGGTGAAAGACCCGGCGCGTATCGCAGTCAGTGGACGCAACCCGGAGAGCATCGTCTGCGTCTCGCGGGACGGTCGGCACCTCAAGCTCATTGCGATCGACGGACGACAGGGTGCGGCGGCGCCCGGGATAACGATGGGTCAAGCAGTCGGTCTTACCGCGTCACTGCACTGCTGGTCGGCGGCGGTTCTCGATGGGGGCGGCTCCACCACGCTCGTCTCCCGGCGGCCGAGTCACTCCCCGCACGTCATCAACACGCCGTCAGACGGAGCGCAACGCCCGATCCCGAGTGCCTTGCTCGTCATGTACTCGTCCACGACGCACAAGAAGGCGATCGCCGCGTTGAAGAAGGCGGCGAAGAAAAAGACCAAGAAGACGGCAACCAAGAAGACGGCAACCAAGAAGACCAAGAAGACCAAGAAGACCAAGAAGAAGTAGATCAGGCGGTCTTCGCGCCGTTCAGCGCCGTGCAGTGGCTCTTACACCCGACTAACAGGTCTGGTTCTGCCTACTTCTGATTGGAACCCATCCGGGTCAGCGCAAGCGTTTCGACGGCGCCGAGGCCGAAGTACACGACCACCGACGTCACGGTGATCGCGACGACGGACGCCCAGATGTGGGTGTAGTCGAACGAGTTCGGATCGACCGCCATCGCGTAGCCGAGGCCGCGGCCGGTGGCGAGCCACTCGGCGATCATCGCACCGACGACCGCCCCAGGAACCGCGATGCGTGCCGCGGTGAAGAGTGCCGGCATCGAACTCGGCACCATTACCTTGCGCGCGATGGTGATCCGTCCCGCGCCGTAGACCTGACAGAACTCCGCCGACTGTTTCGAGGCTGAACGGAGGCCGAAGGCGATGGTCACCAGCGCGGGGAAGAAGACGATGAGCCCGGCGACGACGCCGACGCCGGTGATGCCGCGGTCGAAGATGTAGATGAGCATCGGGGCCAACGCGATGATCGGCATCGACTGCAGCACGATCGCCACCGGCATCAAGGTCTGTTCGACCGGCCGGAAGAGGACGAAGACCAGCGCTGCGATGAACGCGGCGAGCATGCCGAAGAGGTACCCGATCCCGGCGTCGACAACCGTCTGCCAGAGCGGATGCAGCACCTTGCCGCGGTTCGCGCCGGCGTCCGGCCCGGTGAAGAGGTAGTCCCAGACATCTTTGGGGGTCTTGGCAACCAACTGATTGACGTTGGTGATCTTGAGGAACGCCCACCAGAGGAAGATGACGACCGCCGCCGAGATGACGATCGTGAGGACCGTCTTGCCCAGCTTCATCAGTGCGTGCGTGGCGTTCATTCGCCGGCCACCGTTCCGGCCCACGGGGTGAGGAGCTTGCCGACGAGGCCGGTGACGGCGTAGGCGGCGGCAGCGATCAGGCCGGCGATGATCGCGAGCGCCCAGGTGCGGGGGACCTGTAGTTGCGCCTGGCTCACCGTCATCGCGACGCCGATGCCCTTCTGGATGTCACCGCCGAGGTAGTCGCCGAGGATGGCACCGATCATCGCGCCCGGGGCAGCCACCTTCAGCGCGGCGAAGCTTGCCGGAAGTGCGCTGATGAGGCGCACCTTCGTCATCTGCGACCACCGTCCTCCGCCGAGGACGGTGATGAGATCCAGCGAGGCCTTGTCCGAGGAACGGAGTCCGAGCAGCATCCCGACGAGCGTGGTGAAGAAGACCAGCAGGACGGCGAGCGCCACCTTCGGAGTGATTCCGCCGAAGGCGAGGGTGAGGATCGGCCCGATGGCCAGCACCGGGATGCAGTAGCTCGCCACCGCCAACTGGAGGATGACGCGTTCGGCGACCGGCGCGAGCAGCACGATCATCGCGCAGACGAGTGCGAGTCCGACGCCGATGGCGTAGCCCAGCACCGCCTCGATGCAGGTCTGCTCCACGTGCGGCCAGTAGAAGCTCCAGCCGTCGTCGGCCGCCTGCTTCACTACGGCGAGCGGCGAGGGGAGCAGGCCGCTGAGCCACGTGACCGAGATGATCGCCCAGATGACGAGGAGGATGACGACGCCAAGGCCGCCTCCCCATCGCGACAGCTTGAACTTCACTCGACCGGCGCCGCTTCCGCGTCGGTAGCGGCCGGCAGGTCGTCGAAGGCGGCCGCGGTTCCCGTCCGCCCGAAGAGCAGCTCGGAGAGCTTGTCCTCGTAGGCGTGGAACTCCGGCGTCCTCATCATCTCGGGGGTGCGAGGACGGGGCAGGTCGATCTTCACGTTCTCGACGACGCGTCCCGGCCGCGGCGACATCACGGCGACGACGTCGGAGAGGAGCACCGCCTCGTAGATGGCGTGCGTCACCAGCAAGGTGGTGGTGGCGCGTTCCATCCAGATGCGCTGCAGTTCGATGTTGAGCCGCTGCCGGGTCATGTCGTCGAGTGCGCCGAAGGGCTCGTCGAGCAGGAGCACGGCCGGCTCGGTGACGAGGGCGCGGGCGATCGAGACGCGTTGCTTCATGCCGCCCGAGAGGTGCGCCGGGCGGGACTTCTCGAAGCCGGAGAGGCCGACGAGTTCGATGAGGTCATCGACCGCCGAGGTGTTCGTGGGAATGCCCGCGATCTCGAGCGGAAGCCGGATGTTGGTACGTACCGAGCGCCAGGGCAGCAGGGCGGCGTCCTGGAACGCGATACCGATCTCGTGCTTCTTGCGGGCGGCGGCGGGGGAGTCGCCGTGCACCAGCGCAGTGCCGGAGGTGGGCGTCTCGAGCCCGGCAAGGATGCGCAGCACCGTCGACTTGCCGCAGCCGGAGGGGCCGAGCAGCGAGACGAACTGCCCTTCCTCGGTGGTCAGCGACGCGTCATCGAGAGCGAGGACGCGTCGCCGACCAACTCGGAATTCCTTGTGCAGCCCGTTGAGGGTGAGTCCTGACATTGGAGTGACGTTAGTGCTTTGGTTCGTCCTAGATCAGGGTCGGGTCGGCCTTGTAGATGTTGTTGATGAAGGAGAGGTCGAAGAGCTTGTCGGCCGTGATGTTCACGCCGGCGATCGCCAGGGTCGCGATGTTCTCCTGGACGAGTTCGTCGGTGATGGTGAAGAGGCCGTTCGCCTGGGTATCCGCGGTCGAGATGAGCGCGTTCTCACCTTTGGACTCCAGGGTCTGCTCGTCCACCGTGAGGCCGAGACCCTTGCCGTACGTCTTCGCCGCGAGGGTGGCGCCGAGCGTCGGGTCGGCGACGTTGTCCTTCCAGCCCTT
>DASXYU010000046.1:0-3497 GCA_036502295.1 Jatrophihabitans sp.
TGGGTCGCGCGGCCCGTCTGGGAGATGCCTTCGACACCGGTGCGCTGGACCATCCCGTTCTGCGAGATGAAGAGGAGGTCCTGGTGGGGGTTCACGATCAGGGCGCCGGCGAGGCCACCCTTCTTCTCGGTCACCCGGATCGTCAGCACGCCTTTGGTGCCGCGGCCCTTCACCGGATAGTCGGAGACCACCGTGCGCTTGCCGTAGCCGTTCTCGGTGACGACGAACAGTTCGGTGTCGTTGCGGGCGATGTCCATGGCAAGGACCCGGTTGTCTTTGCCTTTCACGTTCATGCCTTTGATGCCGCTCGTGTCGCGTCCCATCGGTCGCAACAGCCCCTCGGAGAAGCGGGCCGCGTGGCCGGAGTGGGACACCATCAGGATGTCGTCTTCGCCCGAGGTGAGGCGCACCTGCACCAACTCGTCGCCCGGTCGCACCTTGATCGCGATGATCCCGTCGGCGCGGAGCGGCGTGTTGTAGGCGAGGAATTCGGTCTTCTTCACCAAGCCGTCGGCGGTGGCGAACACCAGGTAACGGTTCTCTTTGAAGTCCCGCGTCGGGATGACCGCCATCACCCGCTCGTCTTCCTGCAGCGGCAACACGTTGCGGAGACTCGAGCCTTTCGAGTTCCTGGAGCCCTCGGGCAGTTCGTACACTTTCGTCCGGTATACCTTGCCCCGGTTGGTGAAGAACAGCAGGTAGTCGTGGGTCGAGGAGATGTGGAGATGGGCGATGTAATCGTCATCTTTCATGTTCATCCCCATCACCCCGACGCCGCCGCGATGCTGCTGACGGTAGGTCGCCAGCGGCAGCCGCTTCACGTAGCCGGAGGCGGTGAGTGAGATGACCATCTGCTGGTCGGCGATCATGTCCTCGATCCCGACCTCACCCTCGAAGGCGGCCAGCTCGGTGCGCCGTTCGTCGCCGTAGGACTCGACGATTTCGGCGAGCTCGTCCTTGACCAGGCCCATCACGCGATCCTCGTCACCAAGGATTTCCCGCAACTCTCCGATCCGCTCCATCAGGTCGGCGTGCTCGGCGCGGACTTTGTCGGCCTCCAGCGCGGTGAGGCGCTGAAGTCGCATGTCGAGGATCGCCTGTGCCTGCTCACGCGAGAGCTCGAACTGGTCCATCAAGCCCTGGCGCGCCGCGTCGGGATCGCTCGAGGACCGAATCAGTTTGATCACCGCGTCAAGGTTGTCGAGCGCGATGAGCAGACCCTCGAGAATGTGGGCGCGGGCCTCGGCACGCCGCAGTTCGTACTGGGTGCGGCGGGTGACCACCTCGCGCTGATGGTCGACGTAGAACTTGATCAGTTCCAGCAGTTTCAGCGTGCGCGGCACACCGTCGACCAGGGCCACCATGTTGGCGCCGAAGGTCGACTGCATCGCGGTTTTTTTGTAGAGGCTGTTGAGGACGACCTTGGCCGGCGGGCCGCCGCGTTTGAGCTCGATGACGAGCCGCATGCCGCGTTCGTCCGTCTCGTCGCGGATGTCGGAGATGCCCTCGAGTTTTTTGTTGCGGACGAGCTCGGCCATCTTCGCGACCAGCCCGTTTTCACCAAGCTTCTTCACCGTGAACGGCAGCTCGGTGACGACGATCGCCTCCTTGCCCCCTTTCAGCGGCTCGACGTGGGCGCGAGCGCGGACTTTGATGCTGCCGCGGCCGGTTTCGTAGGCCAGGCGGATCCCCTCGCGGCTCATCAGGCCGCCGCCCGGGAAGTCGGGGCCTTTGATGTGCTTCAGCAGCCCGTCGAGGTCGATCTCCGGATCGTCGATATAGGCGAAGACCGCGGCCGCCACCTCGCGCAGGTTGTGCGGCGGGATGTTGGTCGCCATGCCGACCGCGATCCCCGAGGTACCGTTGACCAGCAGGTTCGGGAAACGGGACGGCAGGACCAGAGGCTCCTGCGTCGATTCGTCGTAGTTCGGGCCGAAGTCGACGGTGTCGGCGTCGATGTCCCGGAGCATCTCGGTGGCGAGCTTCGCCATCCGCGCCTCGGTGTACCGCATCGCCGCTGCCGGGTCTTCGTCGATCGAACCGAAGTTGCCTTGCCCGTCGACCAGTGGGTAGCGCAGCGAGAAGTCCTGCGCCATCCGCACCAACGTGTCGTAGATCGCCGAGTCACCGTGCGGGTGGTATTTGCCCATCACCTCGCCGACGATGTAGGCGCACTTACGGTAGGACCGGGTCGGCTGCAGACCGAGGTCGTGCATCGAGTAGAGCACCCGACGATGGACCGGCTTCAGTCCATCACGGACGTCGGGCAGCGCCCGCCCGACGATCACGCTCATCGCGTAGTCGAGGTACGACGACCGCATCTCCTGCTCGAGGCCGCGGTCTTCGATGTTGCCCGTGAGGGCCTCCAGTGCCATCAGCGCACCCTCACTTTCACACGGTTCGCGTTCACAATCACACTCTTAGACGTCAAGGAATTTGACCTCTTTGGCGTGGGTCTCGATGAAGGCACGTCGCGGGGCGACCTGGTCGCCCATCAGCATCGAGAAGATGCGGTCGGCGGCGGTGGCGTCTTCGAGCGTCACCCGAGCCAGGGTGCGCGACGACGGATCCATGGTCGTCTCGCGCAGCTGTTTCGGGTTCATCTCACCCAGGCCCTTGAAGCGGGTCAGCTGAACTCCCTGACGGGCGAGCTCCATCACCGCGCCGCGCAGTCCCTGGAAGGAGAGCGCCACCGAGCGTTTCTCACCGCGGCTGACCGTGAACGGCGGTCGTCCCACCTGTTTGAGCAGCGAGGCGTGAATCTCGGCGAATTTGCGGTACTCGTGATCTTCGAACAGCTCCCGAGGCAACCGGTGGGTCCGGGCCAGGCCGGAGCTGCGGGCGATCGCCTTGACCACGACCAGGTCATCGGTCGCGCTGACCACCTCGGTGTCGAACGGCTCGGTCTCGACCGCGTCGGCTTCGAGCAGCTTCTGCGCGGCGCCGATCGTCGCGACCTGTTCGTCGAGCAGGTTCGACTCCTCGAGGAAGCGGACGACCTCGTGGCCGAAGTCGGCCTGGAGCGAGGAGCCCCAGCCCTCGTACTCTTTCGAGCGTCGGATGTAGGCCTGCCAACGGCTCGGGGTGAGCTTGCGGCTCTCCCCCGTCGCGTCGACGATCTCGAACTGCTCGAGGCGGTCGCGCAGCAGCAACTCTTCGAGTTCGGACTCGCGCTCCAGGTAGGTCTCCTGGTTGCCCTGTTTCACGCGATAGAGCGGCGGTTTCGCGATGTAGACGAAGCCGCTCTCGATCAACTCGGGCATCTGCCGGTAGAGGAAGGTGAGCACCAGCGTGCGGATGTGGGCACCGTCGACGTCGGCGTCGGTCGCCATCACGATCTTGTGGTATCGCGCGTCCTCGATGTTGAACTCGTCGTGGACGCCGGTGCCGATCGCGGTGATCAGCGCCTGCACCTCGTTGTTGGCGAGGACCTTGTCGATCCGGCTCTTCTCGACGTTGATGATCTTGCCGCGCAGCGGCAGCACCGCCTGGGTCGA
>DASXYU010000047.1:0-16165 GCA_036502295.1 Jatrophihabitans sp.
CCGGCGGCGCCGTGCGCAAGCACGGCGCCGCCGGCCCGATACAACTCAGCTGACTTCATCGAGTGACGACGGAGATTCCCGGTGGACCTCTACATCAACCAGGCGTTCTCAGGCCTGGGATACGGATCGATCCTGCTGCTCGCCGCGCTCGGCCTCGCACTGACCTTCGGGCAGATGGGCGTCATCAACATGGCGCATGGCGAGTTCATCGTGGCCGGCGCCTACACCGGCCACGTGATGCTAAACCTGATGAGTAATGAGGGCGTGGCCTTCATCGTCGCCATCCCCGTGTCATTCATCGTTGCCGGGCTCGTCGGGCTCGTCCTCGAGACCGTGGTGATCAGCAGGCTCTACCACCGGCCGCTCGACACCCTGCTCATCACCTTCGGAGTTTCGCTCGTCCTGCAGCAGATCTACCGCGATCTCTTCACCCCGCAACTCGTCCCGACACCGCGACCGTCCTGGCTCGGTGGCAACTGGAGCTTCGGTGGAGTGACCATCAAGCACAACGAGTTCGGCATCTTCGTCTTCACCATCGTCCTGGTCTGCGCGCTCGCCGCGGTGCTGAAGTTCAGCCCGCTCGGGCGCCGCATTCGCGCCACGGTGCAGAACCGCGACCTCGGTGAGTCCCTCGGTATCTCGACGCGGACCACCGACAAACTCACCTTCTTCCTAGGCTCCGGCCTCGCGGGGATCGCCGGCGTCTGCCTCTCGCTCATCGCGGGTACGCAGCCCACCACAGGGCAGGGCTACATCGTCTTCGCTTTCGTCGTCGTCGTACTCGGCGGCGTCGGCAACATCTGGGGCACGGTGATCGCTGCCTACGCCTTCGGCATGGCACAGAAACTGCTCGGCCTGGAGTTCAGCAACGACGCGACCGCCACCGTCATCGTCTTCCTCGCCGTCGTGGTCTTCCTGCAGTTCCGACCACAGGGCATCTTCTCGGTGCGGACGAGGAGCCTCGCATGAGTTCGCCTACGAGCCCCTTCGACAAGTTCATGACACCCGCCGTCCGCAACGCCTACCCCTTTGTGGGCTGGGTGATCTGCGCCGTCGTCCTGCTCCTGGTCTTCCCGAACATTCTCGGCGCGGTCTACATCAGCCAGTTCGCCCAGTACTGCTGCCTCGCGACAGTCGCCGTGGGCATCGGCATGGCCTGGGGCCGGGGCGGCATGCTCGTCCTCGGCCAGGGCCTCTTCTTCGGCCTCGGCGCCTACATGATGGCGATGCACATTCAGCTCGCCGACGTGCCGAAGGGGACGGCACCTGCCTACCTGCAGAACGTCGGCGTCTTCGACGACAGCACACTGCCCGCATTCTGGGATCCGTTCCGCGTCCGGGCCACGACAATCCTGCTGATCATCGTGATCCCGGCCGTCCTCGCCTATGCGATCGGTGTCGCCGTCTTCAAGCGCAAGGTGAAGGGCGCCTTCTTCGCGATCCTCTCCCAGGCGTTGCTCTATGCCTTCGTCACTTACATCAACGCCAACCAGCTGCAGATCGGCGGCGTCACCGGCCTCACCGGCTTGCAGCACTTCTTCGGCCTCGATCTCGGCAGTAGCGACGATCAGAAGTTGCTGTACTACATCGCGGCGATCGTCCTGCTCGTCTCGATCGCGTTGATGATCTGGCTCTACCGCAGCCGCTTCGGTGAGCTGCTGGTCGCCGTGCGCGATGCCGAGGAGCGGGTCCGCTTCCTCGGCTACGACCCGGCGAACATCAAGCTCATCGCCTTCGTCGTCTCGGCGATGCTCGCCGCCTTCGCCGGCGCCCTCTACGCCCCGATCAACCAGCACATCGGTACCGGCGACTTCAGCGTCACCGCCTCGATCATGATGATCATCGGCGTCGCCGTCGGAGGACGTACGACCCTCTTCGGTCCGCCGGTCGGCGCCATCGCGATCGCCTATCTGCAGTACAAGCTGTCGAGCGAGTTCCCGACCTTCTGGCAGTACTTCATCGGGTTGCTCTTCATCATCGTGCTGGCCGTCCTGCCCGGTGGCATCGTCGACCTGCCGAAGCTGCTGAAGAAGGCCAAGTACCTCGTCGACGACCTGCTCGCCAAACGCAAGCCCGCGACACCGGCGGAGGTGACCTCATGACGTCGCACCTTGGCGAGACCCCGATCAGCGAGAGCGGGTACCTGCAGGTTCGCGACCTCCGGGTGAGCTTCGACGGTTTCATAGCGATCGACGGCGTCGACCTCACGGTGTTCTCCGGCGACCTGCGCTTCCTCATCGGCCCTAACGGTGCCGGAAAGACCACGCTGGTCGATGCCATCACCGGACTGTCGAAGGGAACGGGAACGGCCGACTTCAACGGCAAGGACCTCATCGGCGTCAAGGCACACAAGATCGCGCAGCTCGGCGTCGGGCGCACGTTCCAGACCGCCACCGTCTTCGAGCAGCTGAGCGTGCTGCAGAACCTCGACATCGCGGCCGGCAAGCATCGCAAGAACCGGGCGCTACTCACCTGGCGCAGCGGCATCCCCGATTCAGTCGCCGCGGCGGCCGAGACCGTCGGCCTCACTGACGTCCTCGACAAACCGGCCGGCATCCTCCCCCACGGCCAGAAGCAGTGGCTGGAGATCGCGATGCTGCTCGTGCAGGACTCGAAACTGATGTTCCTCGACGAACCGGTCGCGGGCATGAGCGCTGAAGAGCGCGAGGAGACCGGTCAACTGCTCAAGCGCATCGGCAGCGAGCGGGTGATCGTGGTCATCGAGCACGACATGGACTTCGTGCGGACCTTCGCCGATTCGGTCACCGTCATGCATGCCGGCAAGGTGCTCAGCGAGGGAAGTGTCGAGCAGATCCAGGCCGACCCCCGCGTCCAAGAGGTCTATCTCGGCCGCACGGCCGCTGCGGCCGAGGCTGACTCTGTGGCTGCCGCTGGCTCTGTGGCCGTGGCAACGGACGGGGAGGCGTAATGCTCGAACTACGCGGAGTCACCGCCGGCTACGGCAGGTCGATGGTGGTGCACAACGTCGACCTCGTCGTCCCCGACGACGGCGCGGTGTCTGTGATGGGACACAACGGCGCCGGCAAGACCACCTTGCTGCGCGCGGCCGTCGGCCTCATTCCGGTCCGCTCGGGCTCGATCTGGCTCGGTGGCGAGAACGTCACCAAGTGGCGGCCGAACAAGCGGGTCAGCAAGGGCGGACTCGCCTACGTCCCGCAGGGCCAGCTCTCCTTCGGGCAGATGAGCACGATCGAGAACCTGCAAGTGGTCGCCGACGGACGCCCCAACGGCAAGCAGAAGATCGACGAGATGCTCGACCTCTTCCCCGTCCTCAAGGGATTGCTGCACCGCAAGGCGGGGCTGCTCTCCGGCGGCCAGCGCCAGCAGCTGTCGATCGCCCGGGCGCTGATCACCGAGCCGCGGATGCTGATCCTCGACGAACCGACCGAAGGCATCCAGCCCAACATCGTCGCCGAGATCGAGAATGTCATCGCGCAGCTCACCCACACCGGTGGTCTCTCGGTGCTGCTCGTCGAGCAGCACGTCGGCTTCGCGCTGCGCACCGCCGGTACGTACTACGTCCTCGAGTCGGGTCGGGTCACGAGCACAGGAGCCGGCGGCGAGTCCGCCATCGCCGCCGTGCGTGCCGCGATGGCCGTCTGACAGGCACGCCTCGATGCATCTCACCGGTTCAGACACCGAAAAACTGCTCCTCGCCGTCGCCGGGATGGTCGCCCGCGACCGGCTGTCGCGCGGCGTCCTGCTCAACTACCCCGAGTCGGTGGCACTGCTCACCACCTGGGTGATCGAGCGTGCCCGCGAGGGGGTGGCGGTCGCCGAACTGATGATGAGCGGCCGCGGCGTGCTCAGCCGCGCGCAGGTGATGCCCGAGGTCGTCGACATGCTCACCGAAGTGCAGGTCGAGGCGACATTCCCCGACGGGCGCAAGCTCGTCACCATCCACCAGCCCATCGCATAGACAGGGGTAGTCGTGTCGATCCAGTCGAACGGGCCGGGAGCTGTCCGGGTCGCGGAAGGCAGGCTCGTCCTCAACGAAGGACGTCAGCGGGGCACGCTGGTCATCGTGAACACCGGTGACCGTCCGGTGCAGATCGGATCGCACATCCACCTTCCCGACGTGAACAGTGCGCTGGAGTTCGACCGCGCCGCCGCGCAGGGCTGCCACCTCGACATCCCCTCGGGCACCTCACGGCGCTTCGAACCGGGTGCTTCGCGTGAGGTCGGGATCGTCGCCTTCGGTGGACGCGGTGTCGTCCCCGGCATTCAAATCCGCAACACCCAGCACGACGACGCGGTGCGCGGCTGATGGCTGAGATCACGCGCGCCGCCTATGCGGCGCTCTACGGCCCGACCGTCGGTGACCAGGTGCGCCTCGGTGACACCGACCTCTGGATCGAGGTCGAGGCCGACTACACCTTCGGTGGGGACGAGGCCGTCTTCGGCGGCGGCAAGTCGATCCGCGAGTCGATGGCGCAGGGTGTCACCACCCGCGCGGAGGGAGCCCTCGACTCGGTCATCACCAACGCGATCGTCCTGGACCACTGGGGCATCGTGCGGGCGGACGTCGGCATCCGTGACGGGTGCATCGTCGCTCTGGGGCGTGCCGGTAACCCGGATATCTCCGACGGCGTGCACCCGCAGTTGCTGATCGGTCCGTCCACCGACGTCATCTCGGGTGAGGGAAGGATCCTCACCGCGGGGGCGATCGACATCCACGTCCATCTCATCTCGCGTTCGCAGCTGGTGGAGGCACTCGCCACCGGCATCACCACGATCGGCGGCGGCGGAACCGGCCCGTCCGAGGGCTCGAAAGCCACCACGGTGACGCCGGGGGCGTGGCACCTGCGGACCGTGCACCGCGCGCTGGACTCGCTGCCGCTGAACGTGCTGCTGATGGGCAAGGGCAACACGGTCTCGGCGGCGGCACTGGCCGAGCAGGCACTCGCCGGCGCAGGCGCCTACAAGGTGCACGAGGACTGGGGATCGACCCCCGCCGCCATCGACGCCGCGCTGAAGGCCGCCGACGAGCACGGACTGCAGGTCGCCCTGCACTCGGACTCGCTCAACGAGGCCGGCTACCTCGCCTCCACAGTGGGGGCGATCGCCGGTCGCTCGATCCATGCCTTCCACGCCGAGGGCGCCGGCGGCGGCCATGCGCCGGACATCCTCGCGATCGCCTCGCTGCCGCACGTCATCCCCGGCTCGACGAACCCGACACTGCCGCACACGGTGAACACCGTCTCCGAGCACCTCGACATGCTGATGGTCTGCCACCACCTCAACTCGCGAGTGCCTGAAGACCTCGCCTTCGCCGAGTCGCGCATCCGGGCGACGACGATCGCCGCCGAGGATGTGCTGCACGACATGGGGGCACTGTCGGTCACCTCCTCGGACGCGCAGGCGATGGGACGCATCGGCGAGGTCATCTGCCGCACCTGGCAGGTGGCACACGCGATGAAGCACCGCCTCGGTGACGCCTTCGTGAGTGGCGGGCCGGCCGACAACATCCGCGCCAAGCGCTACATCGCGAAGTACACGATCAACCCGGCGATCGCGCACGGCATGGAGGATGAGATCGGCTCGGTCGAGGCCGGCAAGCTCGCCGACCTCGTCCTCTGGGACCCGCGCTTCTTCGGCATCCGCCCCGAGGTCGTGATCAAGGGCGGCGCCCTGGTCTGGGGGTCTCTCGGCGACCCGAACGCCTCGATCCCCACGCCGCAGCCGCAGCTGATGCGCCACACCCTCATCGACCCGGCCGATGGCGCCGGGGCGGATCACTCGGTCACCTTCGTGGCTCCGTCCGCGCTGTCGGACGGTCTGGGTGAACGGCTCGGGCTGCGGCGGCGCCTCGCCGCGGTGAAGCCGACGCGGGCGGTTGGCAAGGCGCAGATGGTGAACAACACTGCGACGCCGCGGATTGACATCGACCCGGAGACCTTCGCGATCCAGGTCGAGGGTGAGCTCATCGTCCCGGACCCGGCGACGCGCCTGCCGCTCGCGCAGCTCTACACGATGTTCTGAACGGCGATGACCATGCACGCGTCGGCCGAGGTCCTGCTCATGCTCCTGGCGGACGCACGTCTGCCGGTGGCCGGACACACCCAGTCGGCCGGCTTGGAGCCTGCCGTGACCGCGGGCCTGGCTGCGGGCCAGGTACCCGACTACCTCGCGACCCGGCTCGCCACCGTCACACGGGTTGAGGCCGCGACGGCCGTCGTAGCGCTGCACCGTTTGCATCGTGGCCTGGCGCTGGAGCCGGTTGAGGCAGCCTGGGCCGCACGCACGCCGAGTGCCGCAATGCGCCGCACGAGCCGCGTCCAGGCCAAGGCCCTGCTGCGCCTGCTCACCCACCTCAACGGCCCTGCGGCACACAAAGTGGGGCCGTGCCGGGCGGTTGTGCTGGCAACCGCTGCCACCGGGTTCGGTCTCTCCGCCATGTCTCTGGCTCGGCTCATCGGTTACGACGACGTGCAGACCGTCGCCTCGGCCGCGCTGAAGCTGATGCCCCTCGATCCGGCCGCGACGACGCGGTGGGTGTATGACGCACTTCCTTCCGTCGATGCGCTCGCCCGCGACGTCGCGGCCCTCACCGAACCCGAGGAGATCCCGGTTGCCGGGGCTCCGCAGATCGAGGCCTGGGCCGAGGCCCACGCCGTCGCCAGCAGGAGGTTGTTCAGTGCCTGACAGTCGTGCACCACGCGCCAGCGCGAACCGAGCGCTGCGTCTTGGGGTCTGTGGCCCCGTCGGCACCGGCAAGAGCTCGCTGATCGCGCTGCTCTGCCGCGAACTCTCCGGCCAGCTGCAGATGGCGGTGGTCACCAACGACATCTACACCGATGAGGACGCCCGCTTTCTGCGCTCCGCCGGCGTGCTGGACCCGTGGCGGATCCGCGCGGTGGAGACAGGCGCCTGCCCGCATACGGCGATCCGGGACGACATCACGGCGAACCTCATCGCCGCCGAGGAGCTTGAGGAGCAGTTCGCACCGCTGGACCTCGTCCTCATCGAATCCGGCGGCGACAACCTCACCGCCACCTTCTCCCCCGCGCTGGCCGACGTGCAGATCTTTCTCATCGACGTCGCCGGCGGAGGGGACGTGGCGCGCAAGGGTGGACCGGGCATCACCCGCGCCGACCTGCTCGTGGTGAACAAGACCGACCTGGCGCCCTACGTCGGCGTCGACGCCCCGCAGATGGTGCGCGACGCCGCCGCCGTTCGCGAAGGACGGCCGGTGGTGGCGCTGTCGCGCACCGATCCGTCCTCCATCGCGGAGCTCACCGGCTGGGTGCTGCGACAGCTCGACCTGCACCGGGCCGGACTGCTCGTGCCACAGGACCCCGGACCGATGGCACCGCACGCGCATGCGGAAGGCGTCGTCCATTCACACCCGTCGGGTGACCATGACCACGCTCACCAGCACCTCGCGCACTGAGACCCGCGTCGCGGTTACGCGCTGCGGGGCTGGGCAACGGGTGCGGGTCGACCTCGACGCCCGATGCGACGACGGGTTCCCCTCGATCCGGCCGATGCTGCTTGCCAGCGACACGGACTCGGCACGGATCTCGCTCGTCCCCGAGGGCGCGCTGCTGCTGGACGGCGACGCGGTGTCGCTGCATGTCTCGGTGGGCGCGGGTACCACGCTGACGCTCATCGAACCCGCAGGCACCGTCGCCTATGACATGCGCGGCGGCTGCGCCACGTGGGACGTCTCCATCGACCTTGCGGCCGGGGCACGGTTGGTCTGGCACAGCGAGCCGTTCGTGGCCTCAGCCGGATCGAGGACGACCTGGACCACCCGGATCACCCTCGGCGAGGGTGCGCGGCTGTCGCTGCGGGAGACGGTCGTTCTCGGCAGGCACGGCGAGGTGCCGGGATCGCTGCGCCACGAGGTGCACGCGCGTCGCGAGGACGGGACACCCGTCTTCGCCGACGGTCTCGATGTCGGGCCGGCGACCAGCAGCGTGCTGCTCGGGGGGAATCGCGTGATCAACTCGCTGTTCGTCATCGGTGAGGACGCCCCGGCGTCGGCCGGTACGCGATTCGAGTTGGAGGACGGTGGTGTGCTGCTGCGGGCAATGGCCCGCGAAGTGCACCAGCTCCGCTAGTACGCAGTGACCCGGCGGCTAGCGCCGCCTTCAACAGCCGTCAATCGCTCGGCCGGAAAGCGCAGTCGCTCTCCGCCTCGCTCAATAGGCTGTGGCGATCTGTTCCTGGATGACGAACTCGAGGCCGTCGGCGGCGGCGAGGTAGACGTCCTGGTTCAGCAGGTTGCCGTCGAGGCGGACCAGTCCACGCGGGCTGTCGTAGAACGTCCCCGACGTCATCGCGGAGACCGCCGCAAGATCGACTCCACCGGCCGTCTTGCCCATCCGGCCGAGGAAGTGGATCGCCTCGTAACACGATTCGCCGACCGCGTTGAGCGCTGGCGCGAGTGGGCCGTAGCGGCCGTAGTAGGCCTCCGCGAGGTCAAGGCTCTCGGCAGTGTTGAGACCGTCGAAGTAGGCAGCCGCAGCGTAGAGGTTTTCGTGCGCGCCCGCACCGCCGCCGAGCAGCGTATTCTCCTCGACCGCCGGGCTGAGCCGCACGAGCTTGTCCGCGAGGCCGTGCCGGGAGAACTGCCGGTTGAAGTGCACCGCGTCCTGCCCCATCAGCAGCATGATGACGCCGTCGACCTCACCCTCCGGGAGAGTGGCGAGGACGCTTGAGAAGTTGGTCGTGCCCAGCGGGACATAGGTCTCGCTGACGATCTCTGACGCAGTCCCCTGCAGTGCGAGGCGGGCCGTTGCGCCGGTGACCCGGGGGAAGACGTAGTCGTTGCCGACGATCGCCCAGCGGCCGGTGCCGAGTTGTTCGCGCATCCAGTGCGCGGCGGGGAGCAACTGGTTGATCGGGCGCTCACCCAGCATGAAGACGCCGGGGGTGTCGTCTCGTCCTTCGTGCATCGCGGCGTAGGCATAAACGACCTGGCCGCCGATGCGTCGCGTGATCGCCTGCCGCACTGCGGAGATGTGCCAGCCGGCGACGGCCTCGACCCGCCTGGCGTCGACGAGTTCGCCCACCTCGGCGGCAACGACCTCTGGCGCCCGTCCTCCGTCGACGACCACGAGTTCAATCTTGCGTCCGGCGATGCCGTCGGCGGCGTTGAGTTGTTCGGCCGCGAGCTCACCGCAGGCCAGGCAGGACGGGCCGTAGATGCCGGTCGGGCCTCGAAGCGGCACGACGAAGGCGACCGGCAGCGTGTCGCGCATCGGCGGCCTCCCTCAGGACGGGGTCGCGTAGAGGATCAAGAAATTACTTCCGAATGGTGGGATCCCCAGTTACTTCAGGATAGAATTGATTTACAGTCTGAGGGCAACGCAGCATCGCCTGAGACACAGATCGCACTTCGAAACATTTTCGTGACCATCAGCTGAACACGAGGACATCGCACGATGAGCAAGCAGGCCGCGCAAGACAGTGACGCTGCGCTGTCGCTCATCCTGCGGCGTGCCGAGAACTCGCTTCGCCAGCGACTGCAGCCGGCCCTCGATGTCGAAGGACTGCTCTTCGAGCACTGGCAGATCATGGCCGTCCTGCTCGCCAAGCCTGGCCTGCGGATGAGCGCCATCGCCGACGCCGCGGTGCTGCCGCCGGCGACGCTGACCCGGCATATGGACAAGCTCGTCGAGCACGCGCTGGTGATCCGGCGCATCGACCCCGACGACAAGCGCAGCACAGTCGTGGCTCTCTCTGCACGGGGAGCCACATTCGCCGGACAACTGCGGGCTGTCGAGCAGGAGTTGGTCTCCTCTCTCGGGCCGAAGCACTACACCTCTCTCGTCGGCGAACTCACCCGACTCTCCTGAGGTCCCGCCCGCTCTTCTGAGTCCACCTGTCTGAGTCCGCCAGCGTGGTGACTAGCATCCGCTACGTCCCCTCCCGGTGTTGAACGGAGACTTCATGTCCGCGCCCCTCGCCCGCCTGACCGACCGCGTCGCCATCATCACCGGTGCGAGCCGCGGAATCGGGCTGGGCATAGCCCACCGCCTGGTCGAGGAGGGCGCGAAGGTCTGCATCACCGCCCGGACCGTGGAGACGTTGCAGGAGGCGGTCGCCGAGTTCCCCGACGGCACCGCGATCTACGTAGCCGGAAAGGCCGATGACCTGGCGCACCGCGCCGAGGTGCTCGACACCGTGGCGAACACCTTCGGCCGCCTGGACATCCTCGTGAACAACGCAGGCATCAACCCGGCCTACGGCCCGCTCATCGAGATCGACGAGGGCGCCGCCCGCAAGATCGTCGAGGTGAACGTCCTCGGTGAACTGCTCTGGGCGCGCGACGCGATCGCACACCCGACGCTCGGATTCAGGGACCGCGGCTCGATCATCAACGTCTCCTCGGTCGCCGGCGTCATCCCCTCCCCGGGCCTCGGCTACTACGGCATCAGCAAGGCGGCGAACGCGCACCTCACCAAGACGCTCGCGGTGGAGTTGGCGCCGAACATCCGGGTGAACGCGGTGGCACCGGCGGTGGTGAAGACGAAGTTCGCCGCGGCGCTCTATGAGGGCAAGGAGGCCGAGGCCGCCGCCGACTACCCGATGGGTCGCCTTGGCACTCCCGAGGACGTTGCCGGCGCAGTGGCGTTCTTCGCCTCCGACGACGCCGCGTGGATCACGGGGCAGACCCTCATCATCGACGGCGGACTGCTGTCGGCCGGCGGCACTGCCTAACCGACTCATGCCTGCTGGCGCGTCCCTAACGCTCACTTTTCGCTCGCAAAGTGAGCGTTAGGGACGCGCGAGCGGTCAGTTCTGGGTTAGCCGCAGCGCGGCCATGGGGCACTCCTCCACCGCGTCGCGGATACGCGCATCTGCGTCACTGTCGTCCTGGACGCCGTCCTCGACATCCGTCTCGCCGATGATCGTCACCAGGTTGTCGTCATCAAGCGCAAAGACATCCGGCGCGGTGTAGACGCACGCCCCGGTTCCCTGACAGCGGTCACGCAAAGCCTCCACGTGCCAACCCACGAGGTATCCACCGTCCTCTCTCAGAACTACCTATTGACCCTTCGGTTCCCAGAGAGTAAACCTGGGCGCACAGTTTTTGAAAGGGCTTCAACAATGGTTCCTACGGATGAGGACGAGGACGACGCCACGGTGCAGCGGCGCCCCGTCGGCCGGCCACGTCGCCTCGTCCTAGGCCAGATCGTGGCAGCGGCTGACCGGCTCGGTCCGGACAACTTCACGATGACCGGCGTGGCCGAGGAACTGGGCGTCAGCGTCGGCACGCTCTACCAGTACGTCGCCGACCGCGACGAACTGCTGAACCTCGTCGTCGCGCACCGGCTCGCCGGCCTGCCGATCCCGCCTGACGACGGTCAGCCCTGGTCGGAGTACCTGCGCGACTACGTCGACGGGCTCACCGCAACGCTGATCCAGGACATGCCGACGACGATCCACGTCTTCACCGTCGAATCGATGCTTGAACTCGAACTGCGTCTCGCCGAGCCCTTCTACGCGGCGCTCGTCACCCGCGGCTTCGATCTGCAGGAAGCCGTATCGATATTCACCCAGGCGACCGTCATCGCCATCGGCACCGCGATGGGCGTCGAGCATGACCGCCTCTCTGCCGGCGAGGCAGGCTCACTGCCTGCCGCGATCGACCAGGTGCTCGATGCCCTGCCCCCCGATGACCTCCCCTACGTCCGTGAGGCAGTACCGGCCTACGCCCTGCGCACCCACGGCGTGCACAACGAACTCGTCGCCGCACTCATCGCGCGCATCTCCGCCAAGAAGCGGGGCAATCCGGCCCGTTGACAGTAAGGAGCACTACCAATGACGGCAGTGATACCCGATAAGAACCTGGGTCGGGTCGAGATCGACTTCGACGTCTACAACCCCTTCGACGAGAAGGTAGTCAGAGATCCCTTCGACCAGTTCAACACCCTGCTCAACGAATACCCGATCGCCTTTCACCGGGGCATCAACGCCTGGCTGATCGCGCCGCACGCGCTGGTGCAGGAGGCGCTGAAGAGCCCGAAGTTCAGCGCCCGCTTCACCGACTGGAAGGACTTTCCGGCGCCGAAGCCGGAGTCGCAGTGGAACCTCTATGACCGGGTGCAGGCGAACTCGCTACTCAACCTGGCACCGGGTGAGCACCAGCGCGTCCGCCGCCTCACGGCGCCCGCCTTCTCGCGCCGCGTGATGGACCATATCGAGGAGCGCATCAAGGACACGATCGTCGACATCTTCGACGAGATCGACGACCCCGCCGAGTTCAACGCCGCCACGCAGATCGCCCAGAAGGTGCCGATCCGTTCGATCGCGCGCATGGTCGGCGTGCCGCCCGAGGCCGAGGAGATCTTCGAGCACGGCCTCGGCTGGAACATGGTCCGCGCCTCGAACCCGATGTACAGCGAGGCCGAGCGCGAGCAGTTCATCAACGATGCCCTGCCCGGGATGCAGTACCTGCTCGACTCGGTCGCCGAGCACCGAGCCCGCAGAAGCCTCGAGGACGACTTCATCGGCACGCTCATCAAGACGAGTGAGAACGGCGAGAGCCTCAACGACCTCGAGATCGTTTCGCTCATCTCGGCTCTCGTCACCGCCGGTGCGGACACCGCCGTCGATCTGCACACGCTGGCGATCCATGCCCTGCTGTCGCACCCCGATCAGCGGCAGATCCTGCGCGACCGCCCGGAGTTGATGGAGGACGCGATCATCGAGGTCATCCGCTACGCCGGGCACGGCAAGTTCGGCGGCATTCCCCGCTTTCCATATGAGGACATGGACTTCCACGGCCAGGTGATGGAGAAGGGCACCTTCGTGATGCCACTCTTCTCGACGGCCTGGCTCGATCCGGCGAAATGGCCCGAGCCGCGCAAGTTCGACATCACCCGCGACCACGCCGGCAACACGATCTTCGGCGCAGGACCGCACCTCTGCATCGGACTGAACCTGGTGAAGGTCCAGGGCAAGTTGATGATCGAGGAGTTCGAGCGCCGCTTCGGCGACTCGGCCGGACTCGTCGGAGAGATCGAGTACGACCCCATGCACTTCAATGCACGCCGGATGACCACCCTGATGGTCAAGACAAGGACCAAGTGATGACTGAACAGCTCAAGGACCAGGTCGCAGTCGTCACGGGCAGCGGCGGCACCCGCAGTATCGGACGGGCGACCGCAAAGCTCTTCGCCGAGAACGGCGCGAAGGTCGTCCTCGCCGACATCAATGCCGATGCCCTCGACATCACCGTGAAGGAGCTGCAGAGCGACGGGCACGACGTCATCGGCGTGCCCGTCGACGTCAGCGACTTCGACTCGGTGACGTCCCTCGCCGACGCCGCGTGGAGTCACTACGGCAAGGTCGACATCGCCTTCCTCAACGCCGGCGTCCCCGGCGGTGGCACCCTCTTCGACGACGCGATGGACGAATGGCGCCGCGTCTTCGACGTGAACTTCTTCGGCATCCTCAACGGCATCAAGAACTTCGCACCGCGGATGATGGCGCAGGGGACCCCCGGCCACATCCTCGGCACCGCCTCAGGTGCAGGGACGACGGGCACTAACTGGCAGACGCCGGTGTACTCCACCTCCAAGCAGGCCATCCTCACGTTGATGGAGTGCCTCTACGGGCAACTCAGCGCGGCCGGGTCGCTGGTGAAGGCACACACGGTCTTCCCGCCACTCACCAAGAGCGGCCTCGCAGGCGACCCGGAGATCATGAACTTCGTCCTCGACTCACTGGAGAAGGGCGGCGTCACCACCGTCCTCGCCGAACCGGAGGAGGTGGCGCAGACGGTCCTGGACGCGATCGTCACCGACAACTTCTGGGGCAGCCGAGACCATGACTCCGACCAGCGGCTCTCGGGCGGCAGGTTCATCCCGTCGCTGGACTGGGAAGCCCAGGTCGTCCGCGCCAAGGCCGAGGCGATGATCAACCGAACCAGTCCCGACGCATACGTGTGGGGTGGCAAGTGAGCACTCCCGAGGAGATCCAGCAGAACATCGCCGGGCTCGGCCACCTCATCAACGGCGAGATCGTCCGCAACGAGGTGAGCTTCGGCGTGGTCAACCCCTCGACCGGCAAGGTCGAGGCGGAGGTGCCGGCCGCAACGCCCGAGCTGCTCGAACGAGCGATCACCGCGGCCGAGGCGGCACTGCCCGGCTGGGCCGCCACACCTGAGGAGGAGCGGCGCGCAGCCATCAAGCGGATGGGCGCCCTCACGATGGAGTTCCTCGGCCCGCTGAACGACCTCGCGAGCATCGAGAAGGGCAACCCGATGGGGGCGGGCGAGGCGTTCGTGATCCCGGGGTTTGCCGATCACATGGCCGACCACCCGATCCCGGTGGACGTCCTCGACGACTCCCCGGAGCGCACGGTGAAGGTGGTGCGCAAGCCGATCGGCGTCGTCGCCGCGATCACACCGTGGAACGCGCCGATCCTGATCAGCGCGGAGAAGATCTTCTCGGCACTGCTGGTCGGCAACACGATCGTCCTCAAGCCCTCGCCGTTCACCCCGATGGCGGTATTGAAGCTCGGCGAGCTCTTCAAGGACGTCGTTCCGCCGGGCGTCCTCAACATAGTCGCGGGCGGCGATGATATCGGACGGGCGATGGTCGAGCACCCGAAGACCCGCATGGTCTCCTTCACCGGCTCGGTCGCCGCCGGGCGCGCGATCGCCGAGGTCGCCGGCCGGCAGATGAAGAACGTCCTCTGCGAACTCGGTGGCAACGACGTGGCGATCGTCCTACCCGATGTCGATCTACCCGCCGTTGCGCAGGAGGTCTTCAACTCCGCCTTCCTCATGGGCGGCCAGGTCTGCGCCGCGATCAAGCGCCTCTACGTGCACGAATCGATCTACGACGACATGGTGGCCGCACTCGCCGACCTTGCGACCGCGACGAAGGCCGCACCGGCGGAGCAGGGCGGCACCCTCGTGCCGCTGGTGACCAAGCCGCAGTACGAGCGGATCAAGGAGCTGGTCGAGGACGCCGTCGCCCACGGGGCCAAGGCCGTCGCAGGTGGTCAGGCCGTCACCGAGTACGGCGGGTATTTCTTCGAACCGACCATCCTCACCAACGTCGGGCCGGGAGTCCGCGTGGTCGACGAGGAGCAGTTCGGACCGGTGCTTCCGGTGATGGCGTTCAGCGATGTCGAGGACGCCATCGCGGCGGCGAACGACAGCGAATACGGCCTCTGCGGCTCCGTCTGGACGACCGATATCGCCGCCGGTGAGCGCATCGCGGCACGCCTGGAGTGCGGCACGGCGTGGGTGAACCACCACGCCGACATCGATCCGGCGATCCCGTTCGGCGGGGTGAAGAACTCCGGTGTCGGACGCAGCAACGGCAGGCCCGGGCTCGATGCCTACGCCGAGCTGCAGACGCAGATCGCCTACAGGTCGACGGCCCGGGCCCACGCATGACGGCGACAGCGGCGGGACAGGGTCTGCAGTCGCTGTCGAAGGACGAGCTCGCAATCCTGGTACCGGAGTATCAGATGGCCGGGCACATGCTCGACCGTGGCGGAACGCCGCACGCCTCCCCCGCGGATCTCGCCCACCTGCTCGCGGTGCATCCCAGCCTCGGACCGGTGCAGTACACGGGTATCCGCCTCGAGATGACGGACGGCTGGCCGACGCTGCGGATTCCGGCGTCGAGTGCGGCGATGACCGACGGCGCGAACCTCTCGACGCTGGACGTCGATCACCTCGAACCGTTGGACGCGCTGATCCGCGAACTCGACGTGCACCTGCGCAGCGTCGCGACCTGGGACGACGACGAACTCGTCGTCACGTTCCACCGGGTGGAGCAGGAGGCGCCGGAATCGGGCGATGTCGCGCTGGTCGGAATCAGCACCGGCGCGACGCACATTTTCGAGGGACGCACCCCCCTTCCGCTTCTCCCGTCCCGCCGTTGAGCGCGATCTCGCCCCGGTGATCAACACAGCGCAACGGCCCCTGAGGGGCCGCACGGCTATGTTGATCACCACTTCAGGTCAGGAGGAAGGCTCGTGATGAACGTCGAAACTCGGTACGGGACCGTCCGCGGCACGGAAGAGGACGGCGTCGCCTCGTTCAAGGGCATCCCGTACGGCGACGACACGGCAGGGAGTCGTCGCTTCCGTCCTCCCATGCCGGCACCGGCATGGGAGGACGTGCGGGACTGCCTCGAGTACGGGCCGTCCTGCCCACAACTGACCT
>DASXYU010000048.1:0-5070 GCA_036502295.1 Jatrophihabitans sp.
AGCCGCACCCGAGTGCCACCTACGTCCTGGCTACCTCCACGACCGGTTACACGACGAACCTGCCGCTCGAACACCTCACCACGAACAAGGCATGGATCGCCTTCACTCACGAGGGCAAGCCACTCTCCCGTGAGCACGGCGGGCCGGTGCGGCTGCTCGTCCCGCACCTGTATTTCTGGAAGAGCGCGAAGTGGATTTCACAGCTCACGCTGCTCGACCACGACCAACAAGGCTTCTGGGAACGCAATGGTTACCACGACCTGGGAGATCCGTGGCTCGAACAGCGATACCAGGGTGACTAGTCCGCAGCCCGGAGTAGGCCCGACCGGCTGGCAGCAGGCGACCGTACGGTCCGTAGCGCACCGCGGGAAGCACGCGGTGATCCTTCGGTTGGAGGTGCCTCAGCGAACCGAACACCTACCCGGACAGCACTACGTGATTCGACTGACGGCTGAGGACGGCTACGTCGCGCAACGCTCGTATTCGCTCGCGTCGGCACCATCTGACCCGTTGCTCGAGTTCTACATAGATCGGCTTCCCGACGGAGAGGTCTCGGGATATCTGGCCGACGTGGTCGAGCCCGGCGACGTCCTCGATGTTCGTGGCCCCATCGGCGGATGGTTCGTGTGGGATGGCAGTACGCCGATGCTGGGCGTCGCCGGCGGATCCGGCGTGGTGCCCCTCATCGCCATGAGTCGCCACGCTTTCGACCTGGGCCGCACGGGCCTGATCTCTCTGGCGGTCTCAGCTCGCACGCGCGAGGAGCTGCCCTACGCCGAGGAGCTCGCGGCCAGCGGTGCGGCCTACACCTTCACCCGCGGCGAGGACGGTGCAGAACACGCCGGTCGGCTCAGCAGCGCAAAGCTGGCACCGCTGCTCACCGCTGATCAGAGCTACTACGTCTGCGGCTCGGCGCGCTTCACGGGTGCTGCCGTGTCATGGCTTCAGGAGCTGGGCGCAGCGGATGAATCGATTCGGGTTGAGAGCTTCGGCCCCTCGGGATAACGGGCTCGGCCGAACCTGCGACTTATTTGACATATGTCGATAGTGGAATATGTGTGGGCGATGGCCCGCTCCTCCACGACATCGGACGTCTTCAACGCCATTGCCGAGGAGCTCTCGATGCCGCAGCCCCAGGTTTCAAAACACCTACGAGTACTCAGCGATGTCGGCCTGGTGAGGTGCAGGGCAGACGGGCGCCGTCGGCTGTACCGCGTGCAACCCGCACGCCTTCGGCCATTGCAGGAGTGGCTGACCAAGTACGAGCAAGCGGTCGATGACCGACTGGATCGGATCGATGACTACCTCAAAGAACTACAACGAGAAGGAGAGATGCAGTGACACCCAACCAACATGGCTTGTCAGGCATCGAGTTCCCGAACGAGCTCGAGATCCTCATAAACCGCGAGTTCGAAGCTCCGATCGAACTCGTCTTCGATGTCTTGACCAAGGCTGAACACGTGAGGAAGACGTTCGCTCCGTTCGATGAGGAGGTGACGATATGCGAGATCGACCTGCGCGTCGGAGGCAACTACCACTACGTGATGGTGACCAAGGACGGGATCGAATGTTCCTTCCGGGGAACCTTCTTGGAGCTCGAGCCGCCGACCCGCTCCGTCCAGACGTGGCTGTTCGACGGGTGGCCGGCCGCGCAGGCCGTCGAGTCGATGGAGCTGCGCGAGGCCGACGGAGTGACGAGGCTGACGTACAGGCTGACCTTCCGTGACCAGGCCGGCCGCGACCATATGACGAAGTACGACGGCCTCGAGGCGAACTTCGACAACGTGGAGAAGTACGTGAAGTCGCCACTTGACCCGCAGGGCGCAGCCGCTGAATAGCCGGAGAGGGCGAGTCATCGCAGGTGCTGGTGCCGCGGTGCTCCTCGTCGCTGTCGCGATCGCCTGGGCGACGAGCCGGCCGGAGGCACCGGTGCCGACAGTGGCGGCTGCCCCCGGCGCGCCGTCCGTACTGCTCATCGGCGACTCCTACACGCGCGGCCAGAACGGCAGCGGCACCCATCCCGGCTACGTCCCCGGGCTCTGCTCTGCGATGCGGTGGTCGTGCACGATCGATGCGGTCGATGGCACCGGCTTCGTCGCCACGATCAAGGGCGACGACACCTTCGGGACGAGGCTTACGAGGTCGCGGATCGGCGCTCCGCAACTCGTCCTGCTCATCGGCGGACTGAACGACGCGCGTATCTCCGCGTCGGTGGCCGAGGAGCGCGCTGCAGTTGTCGCGACGCTCGCTGCCGCTCGCCGGCGCTACCCGTCCTCTTCGCTGATCGTTGTGGGTCCGATGTCGGATGGAAGGTGGTCGCAGTCGGTGGTCGCGTCGATCTCCGGCGCGATCGAGTCCGCGGCGGTGTCGCAGGCGGTGACCTTCCTGCAGGCTGCGGACTGGCTGCCCGCCGCAGACCTTGGACCGGACGGAATCCATCCGACGCAACGCGGTTATGCGGTCATCGCTCAGCGATTCGCCGCGGCGCTCGCACCGCTGACCTCATCGTTGCCGACTTCGGCGCCACGCTGAGTCCGGCCCGCTGAGTCCGGCCCGCTGAGACCGGCCGCGCTGAGACCGGCCGCGCTGAGACCGGCCAGGAGCGTGGACGCAGCGACCGCAGCGAGGACGAGCAGCACGATGACGGCCGGGCGTAGTCCGGTCCAGAGGGCGAGGGACGTCGTGATCACCGCGGTGCCGCCCGCCGTGCCGAGTGCGCGCGCCATGTTCACCATGCCGCCGGCCAGTCCCGAGGTGTGGCTCGGGACTGAGCCCATGATCAGCGCATTGTTCGCGGGAGCGAAGACCCCTATGCCGAGGCCCGTGACCAGAAGCCCGGGGACGAGCGCTCCGGCGTGAGCGCCGACGGCGAGCATCCAGCCGAGTCCCGCGGCGGTCAGCACCAGCCCGAGCAGGCATCGGCGCGCCGCGCTCCATGCCGCAGGCAGGACCCTGTCCGCGGCGCTGGCCGCCAGGGCGAAGCCGACCGCCAGGGCAGCGACGACGAGACCTGCCTTCGCGGCGGAGACTCCGTGATCCTGCAGCACCAACGGCACCAGGACGATCGGGCCGAAGAGCAGTAGGTAGCCGAGCAGCGCGGCGATCAGCCGCGGCGGCATCGACGGGACGCGCAGCGCGGTGAGCACGCCTTGGCCGAGCGATGACGGGGTCGTGTTCGCCGGGATCCGGGTGCGCGGCAGCAGGTAACGCCCCACGATGAGTCCGAGCAGTGCTAGCGGAACGTTGACGACGAGCACCCAGCGCCAGCTCGCCGCCTGCACGATGAGGCCACCGACGGTAGGGCCGATCGCCAGGCCGATCGCCTGCCCGGCGGCCTGGATGCCCAGCGCCGTCCTCATCTTCTCCCGGGGTACCGAGGTGATGACGAGGGCGACGCTGTTCGCCTGCAGCATCGCGGCGCCAACTCCGTGCACCGCGCGCATCGCATCGAGGCTGCCGAGGTTGGGGGCGAGCGCGCAGGCGAGCGAGGAGAGGCCGAAGACGGCGAATCCCCAGAGGTACATGCGCTTACGGCCGATGCGGTCGGAGATGGCGCCGACCGGGACGAGCAGCACTGCCAGCGCGATGAGGTAGGAGAGCGAGATCCACTGCACCTGGTTCAGCGGAGCGTGCAGGTCGCTACTGACCTGGTGATAGGTGAGTGCGACGATGCTGGAGTCGAGCTGGCCGATGAAGGCGCCGATGCAGACGGCGGCCACAGCTGCTATCCACGCGCGCGGATTTGTCCGCAACCAGTCGGGGCGGGCTCGTTCACCGCGGACGAACGTCACAGCCTCCATGCTTTCGACGCTCATGCCTTTAAAGCTAGGACGCACCGGTTTCACTGGGAAGCCGATCAATCCGGTAGTGATGCTCCTCAGAAGAGGGCGAGCTGCGGAGAGACGGTGGCGGCGACTTTAGCTACGGTCTCGCGCCGTGGCGTCGAGCGGTAGGTGCGAGCGTGGTCGGGGTTCCACGCCGGTTCCTGCCGCGGCGGACGAGACACCTCGATCTCCGCGTCACAGAGGACCCGGGTCGCCTGCGCCGCCGACCAGGTGAGGTTGTGCGCTCGGAAGACCTCGGCCACGGGCCCGACCGGTAGCGGGAGCGCACCGCCCTCGTCCTGGATCGGGACATCGCAGTGCTGGGCCATCACGAGGTGGTTCAGCTCCCATGCGGCGCGGGCGCCGTCCTCGGCGAGACGCCGTGCGACTCCCACGCCGAGTGCCTGCTGCACCACGTCCAGGTCGTCGAAGGCCGCAGCTGCCGTGCCGAACGTCGCCAGCAGCCGTGCTGCGGTCTTCGGGCCGATGCCGTTCACGCCGGGGAGGTTGTCGGAGGCATCACCGCGTAGGGCGGCGTAGTCGCGGTACTGCTCCGGGCGCACCCCGAGCAGCGTCACCAAGCGCTCGGGGGTGAGCAGGGGAGAGGCGTCGACCCCGCCGTTGATGATCCGCAGCACGCTGGTGGTGTCGTCGATGAGGCTGAAGGCGTCGCGGTCGGAGGTGACGATCACCGCACGCGATTGGCTCGCGCGGGCCTGTGCCGCCACCGAGGCGAGGACGTCGTCGGCCTCCAGACCCTGCGGCACCACCACGGCGAGGCCGAGAGCCCGCATGGTCTCGACGGCGGCGAGGAGTTGCTCGACGAGGGTGGGGAGCTTCTCGGCACGGTTTGCCTTGTACTGGGGCCAGCGCTCGCGACGCAGCGACGAGTGCGGATCGTCGAAGCCGACGATCACACGGGTAGCACGGATCCGGTCGACGGCGGCGACCAGTTGGCCGAGAAGACCGCGTACGGCCCAAGCAGGCTGCTGCTCGCTCGCAGTGCTACCGGCGAGGGCGTGGAAGCTGCGGTGGACGAGGGAGTTCCCGTCGATCACCAGCACCATGTCGTCACCCACAGCCACACTCTCTCACCCGACACCGACCTAGATATCCCAGGCGTTTAAGTGTCAAGCGGCGTTGGCTGCGCGGTGTGCCCAGGCGATGGTCTCGTCGTAGGGGGCTCGGTGGCGTAGGCAGCCGTCCAGGATGCCGACGAGTCGGTTGGACAGTGTCCGCAGCGCTT
>DASXYU010000049.1:0-18498 GCA_036502295.1 Jatrophihabitans sp.
CGGCCACCGAGACCGGCAGCGCGATGGGCTTCTACCAAGTCGTCCGCTACGTGGGCTTCTCCGCGGGCAGCGCCCTCACCGCCTCAGCCGTCGCCGCCCACGACACGCCCCAGGGCGCACCGACCGTCGGCGGCTACACCCTGGCCCTGTGGATCTCCGTGGCGATCTGTGTCATCGCCGCCGCCCTCGCCTACGTCCTACCAGCCCGCGACCGCACAACTGCCCCCACCGAACAACTGCCCGAAGACGAACTCCGGCAGCTCGAGCAGACCGAGGGCGAGGACTACCTGGCGATCAGGTCGCAGCTACGCGCCTGACGCGTCGTGGAACAGCTCCGCGCGGGTCGGCGGCATGCCGCTGGCGCCGCGGGAAGCGGCCTTCACCGCGAGGATCTGATTCACGCCGATCCGGTTCGCCTCGAACGCGAGCGCCGAACCGGCCATGTAGAGCCGCCAGATCCGGGCGCGGGCCGCGCTGGTCTGGCGAACCGCCTCGTCCCAATCGCCTTCGAGGTTCGCGACCCATTCGCGCAGGGTGAGCGCGTAGTGCTCTCGCAGTGATTCGACGTCGCGAACCTCGAAACCGGCCGATTCGAGCGCATCGACCATCGTGCTCAGCGGTTGCAGCTCCCCGTCCGGAAAGACATAGCGATCGATGAAGGACGTGCGGGAGAACGTGGGACGGGGGCCGGGGCGTCGCGAGATCGCGTGGTTGAGCAGCCGTCCCTGTGGGGCGAGCAGCTGATAGAGATCCGCCGAGTAGGTCGGAAGCATCGCCGCGCCGACGTGTTCGGCCATGCCGATGCTGGAAATGGCGTCGAACGGGCCGTCCCGAACGTCGCGGTAGTCCTGTACCCGGATCTCCACCAGGTCCGCGACCCCTGCATCGGCCATGCGCTTGGTGGCGTAGCTCGCCTGCTCCTGCGAGAGCGTCACCCCGACGACGCGTACGCCATAGGTTCGTGCGGCATGCAGCGCAAAGGTGCCCCAGCCGCAGCCGACGTCCAGAACGCGCATTCCGGGGCGTAGTCCGAGCTTGCGCGCCACGAGATCGCACTTCGCGAACTGGGCCTGATCCAGGCCGAACTCAGCTCCGTACTCGCGTGACCAGTACGCACACGAGTAGGTCATCGATTCGCCGAGCACGATCCGGTAGAAACCGTTGCCGACGTCGTAGTGGTGTCCGATCGCCGCAGCGTCGCGGCGCTTGCTGTGCCGACGACCACGGAGCTTGGTCTCTTCGGCCGGGGGCTTGGGTGGCGGTCCGAGGACACCGAGTGTGAGCGTGCTTCGGACGATCGCAACCTTCGTCGCGTTGTTCACGGTGACACCGGGGCCGAGCTCTGGATCCGCGACCTTCTCGAGTGCGTCCAGCCCGGCGAAGAGGTCACCCTCGAAGTCGATGTCTCCGGAGACGTACGCCCTGGCGAAGCCGAGTTCGTTCGGTGCCCACAGCAGGCGGCGCAGCGCGCGACGATGCGCGATGACCAGTTGGAGCGGCGCGTCGGTATCGCCCAGCGTGCTGCCGTCCCAGCAGCGAACCCCGATCGGGAGCTGTGCTCCGAGCGCCGCGAGGACGAGCGGTTCCACGACCTGGGCCACTGTCGGACGTGCTGACACGATCACCCTCACCCGCCATAAGGTCGATAGGAATCATTGGCGCCGGTGCTGCTGGCCGGATTGCGTATAGCGACAAGCCGCACCGTCAGTTGATCAACCTTAGCCAGATCACGGGCGGATCATCACCTTGAGCGCCTCACGCGCATCCATCGCCCGATACGCATCCGGAGTCTCGTCCAGTCCGACTGTGCGGTCGAAGACGAGTCCGGGATTGACCGTGCCGTCGAGGACGGCCGGCAGCAGCGACTCGATGTAGGCACGGACGGGCGCCGGACCTCCGGTGAGCGTCACGTTCGGACCGAAGAGTGGCCGGCCGACCGTCGCCTCCAGGTACTGGGGAGCGCCTACCCGGGAGATCACCCCTCCGGGACGAACGATGCCCAGCGCTTGTTCATACGCCGGCAGGTGGCCGACCGCCTCAAGCACCTTCGCAGCACCGTGGCCGCCGGTGAGTTCACGAACGCCTTCGATGCCCTCATCGCCGCGTGCGGCGACGACATCAGTGGCGCCGAAGGTGATCCCGAGGTCGGTGCGGTCCTTGTGCCGTCCCATCAGGATGATCCGCGCCGCGCCGAGTTGCTTGGCCGACAGCACCGCCATCAGTCCGACCGCGCCGTCACCGATGACTGCGACCGTGTCACCTGCTGAGACTCCGGCACGACTGGCGGCATGCCAGCCGGTGCCGTACACGTCCGACAACGTCAGTAACGAGGAGTACAGCGCCTCGTCGATGGGCGAGGGAACCTTCACCAGCGTGCCGTCCGCGAAGGGCACACGAACAGCTTCGGCCTGTCCACCGCCTGCGCCCAGGCGTGGGTCGTTCCAGAAGCCGCCGTGCTCGCAGGAGGTCTGCAAGCCCTCGCGGCAGAACTGGCAGGTGCCGTCGGAGATCGCGAAAGGCGCGATGACGAAGTCACCCTTGACCAACGTCTCCACCTCGGCGCCGACGTCCTCGACGGTGCCGATGAACTCGTGCCCCATCGACGCGCCTTCGGCGGTGGCGGGCCGGTTGTGGAAAGGGTGTAGGTCGCTGCCGCAGACACAGGCTCGCGCGACGCGCACCAGAACATCGGTGGGTAACTGGATGGACGGGTCAGGCACATCGATGACGCGGACGTCACCCGCGCCGTACATGTAGGTCGCTCGCATGACACCAGTCAACCCGATCACGCGCGTCTGCGGGAGTTCGTGCCGACGCAGGTACCGCAGTGCCTCCCGCCGACGGCCGTCGGCCGTAGCGTGGATCCCAGGGATGCGCCGCGAATGACCTCGGTCGCCCCTCTACTCGCCGCTGTACGAGCACGGCGGCCTGACGCCGAACAGTGCGCGATTCGTCTTGCTCATGATGTGCGCTATCACCCGGACCGGAACGAAGCGACTCCACCATCCGATCGTTGGCGAACTCACCCTCGACTTCGAAGACTTCGAGTTGCCCGGCGACGAAGGACGGTGCCTCAACCTCTACACCGCGCCCCCGGACAGCCCGTCCGAGCAGGCGCTGGCCCTGCTCGCCAGCTGGACCGCCCACGAACGCGCCACCACCGCTCCATTGCGGAACTTTCAGCGCTCGAGGCACTCGACCGTGGCGTTCGTCGAGGTCCCGAGCCCGAGGCGACCGCTCTCGAGACCTACGGACGCCCGATTCCTGAGGCGTGACCAGTCCGCAGGCGACTGTGGCCCCGCCCGAGGGCGGGGCCACAGTCGCCTGATCGCTAGTGCCGTCTTCCCCCGCCGGCCGCGGCCGCAAGACCCTGCAGGAACTGTTGGCCGTTGGGCGTCCCGACGCCGGTCTCGTCGTCCCAACCGTGCGTGTCGTGCAAGGTGGAACTCTGCACGTCGATCGTCTGCAGCTTGAAGGTGTAGCCGCCGGAGGGATCGAGCAGGTTGGTGAAGTCGGTTCGCACCTGTGCCACCGGCTTGCTCGGGGCGACGATGTCGTGCACCGCCTTGCTGCCGACCAGCGAGTAGTACAGCGGGTTGACGAAGCCGAGCGGGTGACGCGACGCGCCCTCCGCCACGGCCAGCACGCCGGCCATCAGCGGCGAGCTGAGGCTCGTCCCGCCGATGCGGTACTGATCCCAGTAGGTGCCGTCAGGAAAGACCTGGGTCTGCCCGACGATCATGCCGGTGTTGGGATCGCCGGGCATCGAGATGTCCGGCACCGCCCGCATCGGCGTGGAGCCGTAGTACTGCGAGACGGACTTCGGCACGTAACCCTTCTGGTAGAACGGCTGCGCGAAGAGCTGGCTGGTACCGCCACCACCGCCCGAGCTGTAGTTGCCCGGCAGTGCCGACCAGGACGTGCCTGACAGCGGCTGCGAGTATGCGCTCTGCCAGCCGTACTCACCGACCCACTGGCCGCGGTTGCCGATCTCGACGCTGGTGCCGCCGATACCCGTGGCATACGGCAGGTCAGCCGGGAACTCCGCCGTCTTGGACGCCAGATCAGTACCGCCGGACGTGTGGTCACCGCTGTCACCGGCGGAGAACTGCACGGTGATTCCGGTCAGCGCCGCCTCGGTGCTGAACTCCTGGTAGAAGGCGATGTAGTCCGTGCCGAGGTCGGCGACGTCGTCGATGCCGTCAGTCCACGAGTTGGTGATGATGTCGGCGACGTGGTTGTCGATCGTCGAAGCCCACGCGTCGTCCAGACCGGTCGAGCAGTCAGGCGCACCAACGTAGACGACCTTCGCTCCGGGCGCTGTGGCGTGCACGGCCTCGACGTCGAGGGTCTCCTCGCCGTACCAGCCGCTGGCGCCACACTCGTTCACCAGGTCGTAGTCGTTCGACCCCGGCACGATCTGACGGAACTGACCGGACTTGAACTGGGGCTGGTTGTGCACGCGGTTGTACTGCTGCGCATCGGCGAGGATCGTCGGCGCCGCATACGCGTCGGTGATGGCAACGGTGACGCCGCTGCCGTCCTTACCGCTGTTGATCGAGCTTGAGAGTCCGTAGGCGGACTGCAGCTGCGAGGGCGTGTAGCCGCAGACGGCATAGGGCTGCTTCTTGCCGTAGGCCGACGGCTTGTCGGTGGCGAGCTTCTGTCCGAAGTAGGACGAACACGGCTGCACGCCGTAGCGAGATCCTGCGGGTGGGCCAGGTTCGGTGTCGGAGGGAACCTTGAGTTCTTCGCCCTGGTCAACGCCGATGACACCCTTCACCGCGGAGACCACGGCCGTCGGCGCATCCGAGGGCAGCGACAGCACACCCGTGTTGGTGTGCACGGTGACGCCGTCCACCGAGTAGTTCGCCAGCGACGTGCCGAAGGTCTTCTCGACCTGTGCCGCCGTGCCGCTGGCTGGAACGAAGAGTCCGCTCTGGTACGAGGTACCGAGGCTGAAGCCCTGGCCCTTCAGCCAGCTCTTGACCGCGTCGACGTCTGTCGAGGACGGTGCGTACTTCGCATTGAACTGATCATTGGTCAGCCACTGGCCATAGGACGCGCTCGACGGATCGGAAAGCTGCTGGATCTGCGCCTCGGCCGCCGATTGGTCGCGCAGTCCGAGCAGGATGCCGAAGCCGATCCTCGAGTTGGTCGGCGTGGCGCCGAGCTGCTTGCCCGAATGGAGCCACTTCGGCGAGCTTCCCGGCAGCACATGCCGATCGGCATGCGGTGCCGCACCGATCGCCTGCGGTGCCAGCACCAGAGCGGCGCAGGTGGCGCCGATCGTGGCGAGCACCCCGATCAGCCCGCGCCGGGTACGGCGGGTGGGTGACCAATACATTCCGTCCTCCTGTGTGGAGTGAGTACCGAGATAGGCCCGTTAGCCAATCTCTGTAGTACTAGATATCACCCTTTTCCGGCGTAGCGACCTTTTCGGCATAAATTTCTCGGCTACCTCGCGAATCACCGGCGCTATCGAACGCGGGCATCGACGACTCGCGAAGATGGCGACATATTGTCGCGATTCATTGATGCCCCGCCGAAGGCCGAACTACACCTCCATTTCGAGGGCACGCTCGAGATGGAGCGGTCGCCCGATGACGGGCGAGGTAGCGGTCGCCCGATGACGGGCGAGGTACATGAAGCGATGCACGCCACAGCGAGTGTTAATTCTTTGTATTAGAGGTGTCACAACCCTCGTGCCGACCTAGGTTCATTCGAACTACAAGCCGTAGTGCTTAAGTCAATCTGCCGGGGGGCGTTCCGTCAGCGCGGACGCGAACTTCCTGCGGCGTCTTCCGGTTCCTGCTCCCCCACGAGCATTCCGCTACGCATCGAACGAGGACGCAATGAGCAATGAAGTAGTGGCTGTCGCCCAGGAAGTCTCCGCGCTCACCACCGAGAAGCTCGGTGAGATCCTGAAGATCGCGCAGATGACGAAGGTTCTCGCCATCAACGCCCGTGTCGAGGCCGCGCGTGCCGGCAAGAGCGGGGCGGGCTTCGCCGTCGTCGCCGACGAGGTCAAGGCCGTCTCGCAGAGCGTGCAGACGATCTCGGACGAGCTCGCCGCCGGTCTCGCCGAGCGGGTGAAGGTCCTCGACTCGGTCGGCACCCACATCGGCGGCAGCCGCCTCGCCGACCTCGCCCTCAACATGATCGACGTCATCGACCGCAACCTCTATGAGCGCTCCTGCGACGTGCGCTGGTGGGCCACCGACTCCGCTGTCGTGGGCGCCTGCACCGATCCCACCCGCGAGAACGTCTCCCACGCCGCCGAACGGCTCGGCGTCATCCTCGACTCCTACACGGTGTATCTCGACCTCTGGATCGTCGACATCCACGGCAACGTCGTCACCAACGCCCGGCCCCACCAGTACCCCCGCGCAGCGCACGCCTCTGTCGCCGACGCCGAGTGGTTCAAGCAGGCGATGAAGACCGAGGACGGCACCCAGTTCGTCGCAACCGACATCGAGAAGAACACCCACCTCGACGGTGCGCAGGTCGCCACCTACGCCACCGCGGTTCGCAAGGCCGGCCGCGCGGACGGCGAGATCATCGGCGTCCTCGGCATCTTCTTCGACTGGCAGCCGCAGGCGCGGGCCGTCGTGCAGGGCGTGCGACTCACCGATGCTGAGCGCGATCTCACCCGCTGCCTTCTCGTCGACCGCTCCGGCCGCGTGCTGGCGTCCTCCGACGACCGGGGTCTGCTCACCGAGACCGTGAACTTCGCACCGGCGAAGGACCACGGCTATCACAGCCTCGTGAACGGCTCGATGTGTGGCTATGCGCTGACACCGGGCTATGAGACCTATCCCGGCATGGGCTGGTACGGAGTAATCGTCCAGGAGACCGAAGCGGCCTGAGCGGACGACCTAGAACGCCTCGTCCTGCCACCAGGGGAAGAACGGCGGCAGGTCCGCGGGCACCTCGCCCGGGAAGGACGCCGCACGCTTCTCGCGGAAGGCGGCAACACCTTCGACGGCATCGGCGGACGGCCCGCGCTGCTGCATTGCCCGTGAGCCGATGCGGTGTGCGGGCAGCGGGTGCGGCTCACCGGAGAGGCGCCAGAGCATCTGCCGGGTGAGGGCGACGGAGACGGGCGAGGTGTTCTGCACGATCTCGGCCGCCAGCGCCCGGGCGGCAGGCAGCAGCTCCTCCGGCTCATGCACCGAGCGCACCAGTCCAGCAGTCAGTGCCTCCTCGGCGCCGAAGCGGCGCGCGGTCATCGTCCACTCCAGCGCCTGCGACAGCCCAACCGCCCTCGGCAGGAACCAGGCAGATGCCGACTCGGGGACGATGCCGATGCGGGTGAACGGAAACGTGAACGTCGCGGTCCTCGACGCCAGGCGCATGTCGCAGGCCAGCGGCAGAGTGGCGCCGACCCCGGCGGAGGCTCCGTTGATCGCGACGATCACCGGCTTGAGCAGATTGAAGATCCGCAGCGCCATGGTTCCGCCGGAGTCCTCGTGCACCTCGTCCTGCGCGTAGTGAAAGAACGTGCCGTCACTGATGTCCGCACCGGCGCAGAAGGCGCGGCCGGCGCCGGTGAGGATCACGGCGCGCACCGCGGGGTCGGCGTCGACACGGTCGAAGGCATCGAGCAGTTCCGCGAGCATCTGCCGCGTGTACGCGTTCAGCTTCTCCGGCCGCGACAAGGTGATTGTCGCGATGCCGTCGCTGAGGTCATAGGCGATCTGCTCGTACTCCACGGCGCTCACTCCGGGTCGACGTAGAGGTCGAGGGTCGGGCTGTCGCCGCCGCCGTACTTGCTCAGGTCGGTGACGCCCGCGTGGGCGAGGACGTCCGCATCGATGAACGTCTGACCGTTGAGGGCGCCGCGCGGCTGCGCGAAGATCCACGCCGCGGCGTCGGCCATGATCAGCGGGTCGCGCGCCTTCTCGGCCGCATCGCCGCCGAAGAGATTGCGGATGACGGCAGTGGCGATGCGTGTCTGCGGCCAGAGGCAGTTGGCGGAGATCTCGTCCTCGGCGAATTCGGCGGCCCACCCAAGCGTCAGCACGGTCATCGCGTACTTCGTCATCGTGTAGGCGGGGAAGCGGCCCATCCAGTGCTCGGCGAGGTTGATCGGCGGGGAGAGCGTGAGGATGTGTGGGTTCAGCGATTTGCGCAGATACGGCAGGCATGCCTGTGTGAGGGAAAAGGTGCCGCCGACGTTGATGTCCTGGATGAGTTCGAAGCGCTTGCGGGGCAGGTCGAGCGTGCCGGTTTCGGCGATGGCGCTGGCGTTGTTCACGCAGATGTCCACGCCGCCGAAGTGCTCGATCGCCGCCTGCACCGCGCGCTGCACGTCCTCTTCGTTACGCACGTCGCCGATCGAGGCGACGGCCCGTCCTCCGGCGGCCTCGATCTCGGCGACCGCGGTATGCACCGTGCCGGGTAGCCGTGGGTCCGGCGCGTCGGTCTTGGCGAGGATGACGGCGTTGGCACCCTGCTCGGCAGCCGCGACAAGGATCGCCAAACCGATCCCGCGGCTGCCCCCGGACATGACGATGGTGCGTCCCTCAAGCGGACGCGGCGCGGATGACATGCCTAGAAGGTACGGAATGGGTACCGGGCAGCAATACCCGATAGGTCACACCTGACTCCACAAGCCGGTGTGGGTCTCGGTAACGTCCGGTGCATGCGAAGCCCCAAGTCGTTCTTCCAGCCGTTGGCCCTCGGCGCGCCGGCGCCAGTGCATGAGATCCCGTTCCGGCCGTCGCGCATGATCCATTTCTTCGACCCGAGCAACCCGAAGATGGCGGCGAAGGTGCCGGACATGGTCGGTTCGGTCGACGTCCTGCTCGGCAACCTCGAAGACGCGGTGCAGGCCGACAAGAAGGAGGCCGCGCGTGCCGGTCTCGTCGAGATCGCGAAGTCGATCGACTTCGGCAGCACGCAGCTGTGGACGCGGATCAACAGCCTCGACTCGCCCTGGGTGCTGGATGACCTCATCACCCTGGTGACCGAGGTCGGCGAGAAGCTCGACGTGATCATGGTGCCGAAGGTCGAGGGCGCGCAGGACATCCACTACGTCGACCGGCTGCTGGCGCAGCTCGAGGCCCGCGCCGGGCTGTCGAGGCCGCTGCTCGTGCACGCCATCCTGGAGACCGCGGCGGGCGTGCAGAACGTCGATGAGATCGCCGCCGCGAGCCCTCGCATGCAGGGCATCTCCCTCGGCCCCGCCGACCTGGCCGCATCACGCCGCATGAAGACCACCCGCGTCGGCGGCGGGCATCCCGACTACCTCGTCCGTGCAGACCCGAAGGATGGCGACATCCACGGCGCGCGCGCGATCTTCCAGCAGGATCTCTGGCACTACACGATCGCGAGGATGGTCGACGCCTGCGCGGCGAACGGCATCCTGCCCTACTACGGCCCGTTCGGTGACATCGCCGATGTCGTCGCCGCCGAGGATCAGTTCCGCAACGCCTTCCTCCTCGGCTGTGTCGGCACCTGGACGCTGCACCCCGGCCAGATCGACATCGCCCGCCGCGTCTTCTCCCCCTCCCCCGCCGATGTGGCGTGGGCGCGCAAAGTCATCAACGCGATGGGCGACGGCACCGGCGCGGTGATGATCGACGGCAAGATGCAGGACGACGCCACGGTGAAGCAGTGCAAGGTCGTCGTCACCCTCGCCGAGGCCCTCGCCGCCACCGACTCCGAACTCGCCAAGGCCTACGCGGAGGCGTCAGCATGAGCGACCTGAGCCTGAAGCCGCACCGCTCCGTCCTCTACATGCCGGGATCGAACGAGCGCGCCCTGGAGAAGGCGAAGGGCCTGCCCGCCGACGCCCTCATCCTCGACCTGGAGGACGCGGTCTCCCCCGACGCGAAGGACGACGCTCGCCGCAACGTCTGCACCGCCGTTACAGGTGGTGCGTACGGCAAGAAGATCCTCACTATCCGCGTGAACGGCCTCGGCACCCAATGGCACGACGAGGACGTGCGGGCTGCCGCCGTGGCGAAGCCCGCTGCCATCGTGGTGCCGAAGGTGAACTCGGCGGAGGAGGTGCGCCAGATCGAGGCCGCTCTCGACGCCGCCGGCGGTACCGATGTCGCGATCTGGGCGATGATCGAGACGCCGATCGCCGTCCTGGACGCCTACGAGATCGCCTCCAGCACCCCGCGCCTGACGACCTTCATCATGGGGACGAATGACCTCATCAAGGAGATCCGGGGCCGGATCACCCCCGACCGGATCGCCGTTATCCCGTCACTGGCGCACGCCATCATCGCGGCGCGGGCGGCGGGCAAGCTCGTCATCGATGGCGTCTACAACGACGTGAAGGACGAACTCGGCTTCGTCGCCGAGTGCCGCCAGGGGCGCATCCTCGGCTTCGACGGCAAGACGCTCATCCACCCCGGTCAGGTCGAGCCCGCGAACGAGGTCTTCGCCCCGTCACCCGAGGAGATCGAGCACGCACTCGCCGTCATCGCGGCCTTCGACGCCGCAAAGGCCGAAGGCAAGGGCGTCGCGACGGTGAACGGCAAGCTCATCGAGAACCTGCACGTGGAGGAGGCGCGACGCGCGATCGCGTTCACGGAAGCCATTTCTGCAGCAGTCGCTGAATGATCATCGACCTGCTCCTGTCCAAGGACGGGCTGCGTCTCGACTCCGTGGACGTGAAGCTCACCGGTGTGCGGATCGTCCGCGGCAACGGCGGATTCATGGCGCGAGTGGCCGAGCGGATCGACGGCTCGCTGCGGCTCTACTTCGACGACCTCACCGCGGCGTTGGCCCGTCCTGAGATCGTCGATCAGGTGATGTCCGGAGTGGCCGGCATTGCGAAGCCCGAGATCACGCTCGCCAACGGCAAGGACGGCGGCGTCCGCATCGTCGGCAGCGTGGAGGCGCTCGGCCGGCGCATCCCGATCACGACCTCGACGCGGGTGCACATCGAGCAGAACAAGGTCATCATCAGCGCGACGCATCTCGAGGGGCTGCCGATCCTGCGCTCCATTCCGCTGCAGTTGCTCGACCTCGTCCTGCCGCTCTCATTGCCCGAGGGCATCAGCCTCACGAAGGTCACCACCGACCAGGGTTGTTTCGTGATCAGTTTCGACGGCAACAACGTGCCCCTGACACCCCTTACCGGTGACGGTGATGCGTGGGTGTTTTGATCGCTCACGCGACGCGGTCTTCTGAGTAGAGTCCGAACCCATGAGTGGTCACTACGCCCCAGACACCGGACTGCTGATCATCCGCATCGCCCTCGGTGTCGTCTTCCTCGCCCACGGCTACAACCACATCTTCGGTGGCGGCAAGATCGCCGGCACCGGGCGCTGGTTCGAGAGCATGGGGATGAAGCCGGGCATCTTCCACGCCTGGATCGCGAGCCTCGTCGAGGTGGGCGCCGGTCTCTTCATCGCCTTCGGCCTGCTGACGCCGCTCGTGGCCGGCGGGATCATCGGGACGATGTTCGTTGCGTTGATCACCAACCACCTCAAGAACGGGTTCTTCATCTTCCGTCCGGGCGAGGGTTACGAGTACGTCCTCACCCTCATCCTGGTGGCGCTCGGCCTCGGCACGATCGGTGCAGGACGTATCTCGATCGACCACGCCATCGGCATCTTCGATGACGGCAGTTGGTGGGGCCTGCTCATCGCCGCCGTTGCCGGCTTCGGCGGTGGGCTCGGCCTGCTCGTCACGTTCTGGCGCCCGCCGAACCCGGTCGCCGGCTACCTCAGCCCCGCGTCTGAGATGAAGAAGTCGAAGTAGCGGCGGCTGAGCTACGGCTGGCCGGGGAGCAGCGCGATGAAGAGGCCCTCGGCCTCGGCGCAGAGCACATCGCCGTCGAGAATCTCGCCGTGAATGAAGCGCTTGCGTCCCTCTTCACGCTCGAAACGACCGATGACGGTGAGCTCCTTGTCGATCGGTGTCACCTGACGGTAGCTGATGTTCAGGTACGCGGTGCGCGAGACGCCGCGTCCAGAGGTCCCCGCCAGCCTGCCGAGGATGTCATCGAAGACGAGACCGATCGCGCCGCCATGTGCGGCGTTGTTGCCGCCGACGTAGTACCGGTTGAAGCTCAGCGTGCCAACGACGTGGTCGCGGTCCCACTCGGTGACCTCGAATGCGGGCGTGAATGCCTGCCCCTTGTCGGCAAGCTCCAGGCGACGCCCGGCGAGCCATTCGGCCTCGGGAACCTCGTACTCGGCGAGGAGCTTGATCGCCTCGTCCAGCTTGCTGGTGACCTCGGCCATCACGTCGCCGGTCGGCGCCGCAGTGGTGAAGGCCTCGTTGAGACGCTGCACCTTGTGCACGAGTTCCGGGTATCGAGAGTCGATGATGACACCGTCGTAGCCGGGCGCCGGGTGCCACTGGTCTTCGTCGGGCGGCGGCGCGACGAAGGGATGCGTGTCGACGTTCATATACAAAACGTTACGAAGCGAGACGCGCTGCGTGCACTGCCACATCGTGCATTGAGACGTCCACCACTGAGCCGCGTCCTTCGGCGAGAACCTCAGCGGCGGCCGCGGCAGCGACCGCGCCGCTGAGCGGATCGGCTGGCGCATCTCCCGAGAGGACGGGCCTTCCGTCGGCGTCCTGCGCCACCAGGCCGGCCCCCGCGGCGACGTCGTCGCCGAAGCCGACGCGCAGGGCGTCCTCGCCGTCGCGTCCGTAGGCGGTGATGCTCACCCAGACGCAGCCCGCGGCGGCATGCTCCTCGGCGCTGATGCCGAGCTGCCGCAGTGCCCGTGGGCGGGAGGCCTCGATGACGACATCGGCGGCGGCGATCAATTGGCGGAGTTGGTCGCGGCCGACGGGATCGGCGAAGTCGAGGACGACGGAGTCGTGGCCTGCGTGCATCCGCTCGAAGAAGGCAGGTGGGCCGAATCGGGCCCCGTCGGGGCGGGCGGTGCTCTCGACCTTGAGGACGTGTGCGCCGGTGAGGCCGAGCAGTCGGGCGCAGAGCGGACCCGCCCAGAGCGAGCTCAGGTCGACGATCTGCACCGTTCCGCTACCGGTGCGCCTACCACCGGGGGTGAGGACGACCGGATCGCGGCGCCACTCGGGTTCGGCGGCGGGTACCGCCGCGGCGGGAAGGCCGAGCATCGCAGCGCGCGCCTGCGCCTCGATAGTGGGAACCGACGCGACCCACGTCGCGACGTCCCGCCAGGGATCGGTGAGGTCGTCCTCGATGAGTGCGGGGAGCAGTTCCAGATCGCTGTCGCGGGACAGCGAGAGGACGAGGTAGCCATCCGCGGTGGCGAGGATGCGGCACTTCGAGTGCGGCTCGAAATCCGGGCCGGCGAGTTCGGCGCGTTCGGTGAGAAGTTCCTCACCCGGGAAGGCGACGCCGGGATAGTGCGCCGAGAGGACGGCGATCGCTTCGCGGATCACGCGAGCCGGATCGCCGCGGACCAACTCAGGCAAGATCGTCCACCAAACCCCACCGCAGGGCTGTCGGCAGATCGAGCGGGACACCGGTGACGGCGAGGTAGGCCGTCCTCCATCTACCGATCCGTTTGGTGATTCCGACCGTGCCACCCGCGCCGGGAATCAGTCCCATCGCCACCTCGGGAAGGCGGATCACCGCATCGGGGTGTGCGGTGACGCGGGATGCGTAGGAGGCGAGTTCGATGCCCGCGCCGATGCAGGCGCCGTGAAGTTCGACGCCGACCCGGTCGGCGACGCGGGCGATCCGTGCGGCGACCGACCGATCGACGCGGATGAGGTGCGCGAGGGCGACGTCCTCGGTGAGGCCGAACTCGTCGAGGTCACCGCCACTGCAGAAGGAACGGCCTGCACCGCGCAGTTCGACCCGTTCGATGCTGGGGTCGAGTGCGACAAGGTCGAAGGCTTCGGCGAGACCGTCCCGCACGGCTGCGCCGAAGGCGTTGTGCCGCTCGGGGCGGTTCAGGGTTATCCGCAGGACGGCGTCGGTCCGCTCAAGCAGGATAGGTGGCTGCGCAGGCTCCGGGATCGGCTTGCGGCTGTGGGTGGAGAGCCAGCGACGGTGCTCAGCGCCGGCCATGAGCATGGAGTACGCGAGCGACTCGGCAGTGAGACCGTCCTCGATCGATGCCATCGCCGTGATCCGCAGCAGCCGGTCGAGCACCTGGGTGGCGGTCGGTGCGTGCGTGATCGCGGTCTGCAGCAGTTGAGCCGCCACGTCGACGTCCTCAACGCCGACCTGCCAGCGTGCCGACTCGTCCGCCTCGGGAACGAGGGAAAGCAGTAACGCCTCCCCCAGCGCGTCGAAGCGTGAGCTCAGCGGACCGCGGCTCACTCCGACGGCCGTCGAGCGCGATGCCTGCAGGTCGGCGAGCAGCGCGGCGATGTCCCCCTCACCGAGCGACTCGTCCAATGCGAGGACGCCAACGTCGAAGACTGCCATGTCGAACAGGGACGAATCAGCTGACCGGCGGGAACGCCGGCGGACGCTTCGCCTGACGGGCTGCGACCGCCTCGACGAGGTCCTGGCCCCGAAAGGAGGCGTGCATGAGCAACATCGTCTCGACCAGCGCCTCGCGCTCACCGCGCTCGAGGTCGTTGACGATCTGGCGCTTGATGATCGCCATCGAGGTCGGCGAGCAGTTCTGCACCAGGTCCTCGGCGTAAGCGATAGCAGCATCAAGAAGTTCGTCGCGCGGCACCGCGAACTCGGCAAGGCCGTAGGCGACGGCGTCCTCGCCGGTGATGGCGCGGCCGGAGAGCAGCAGGTCGAAGGCACGGCCGGTTCCCACGACGCGGGGCAGCGTCCAGGAGAGACCGTATTCGGCGACGAGACCGAGACGGGCGAAGGTGGTGGCGATCTTCGCCTCCTTCGCGATAAAGCGGACGTCGGTGCCCATCATGAAGGCGTAACCGATGCCGGCGACCGCGCCGTTCACCGCGGCGATCACGGGCTTGCTCATCAGCTTGGTGAGGTTCGGCATCCCGTCGGCGTCGGGGACGATCTCGTCGATCGCTTCGGCACCACCTGCAACGACGCCGAGGTCGGCTCCCGCACAGAAGCCTCGTCCCTTGCCGGTGAGGACGATGGCCCGGACGTCGCGGTCGGCTTCGAGTTCCTTCATGACCTCGATGTAGAGCTGCGTCATCTCAGGGGTGACGGCGTTCATGACGTCGGGACGGTTGAAGGAGACGACCGCGACGGCGCCCCGCTTCTCGACGAGGATCACCGGCTCGACTGCCTGGGTCACATTCTTCTCCATCCTTCTCGACCGAAGGCGGTGTAGCCGCCGATGAACGTCGTGCGCACGTGTGTCGCGCTGGGCTTGTCGAGTATCTCGCTCAGCGGCGAATCGAGGAGCACCAGGTCGGCCGGGGCGCCGATGCGCACCTCGCGGGGCGGGCCGCCGGGATCACCGGGGTCGGTGAGGAATCCGGCGAGGGCTACATCGGCCGTGACACGCTCGGCTGCGCCGAGGACTCTGCCGCTGGGAGCCGTCCTGGTCACGGCGGCGGCGATCGTGTGCCAGGGGTCGAGATCTCCGTAGGGGGCGTCGCTGGAGAGTCCGACCGGAATGCCGGCGTCGAGCAGTGTGCCGTAGCGCCACAGGTGTGGGACGTCATCGGAGTCGACAGTGTCGAGGTAGTCATCGCCGCGAGTGCCGAGCAGTGAGGGTTGGGTGACGACGGTGAGTCCGTGGTAGCGGATTCGTTCGATGGCTTCCGCCGGGCAAACCGCGGCGTGCTCGATGCGGTCGCCCGGGATCGCGCCGACGTCGTCGAAGGCAGCGAGCAGGAGCAGGAGCGAGTCGCGAGTGACACTGTGCAGCGCGACCGGGCGTCCTTCGTCATGCGCGGCCGCGATGTCGGCGGCAAGGTCGTCGATGGCAGGCAGCGCGTGATCGCCGATAACGATCTTGCGAGGGGCCACCTCTGCGCCGGCGGTCTCCTCCCCCATGCTCCACAGACGCTGCCTCAGTCCCGCCGAGACGAGCGCGGCGGCATCACCGGGCGAGGCATCGGTGACGCCGGTGATGCCGAAGGACGCGAGGCGCATGCCCAATGCGGAAAGGGCCGGTGGCGTCGGATCGTCGCTGATGGCATGGCGCAGCCAGTGGTCCATGCGCCAGAGCCGCCCGGTAGGACGTCCTGCCTCGTCGCGCTCCACCCCGGCGTCCTCGACATCGGCGAGGTTCAGCGCCTCAACGGCGAGGGAGTTCAGCGACCAGAGCGAGCCGCCACGGTGTTGCACGCGGATGGGACGGCCTGCGAGCAACCCATCCAGGACGTGCCGATCGAGGGGGCCGGCGACCGACTCGTCATAGCCGATGCCCCTGACCCAGCCCGCTCCGGGCACCCCCGCAAGTTCGATCGCCAACTGTTCGGGTGTTCGCACCTGCGGCGGTCCGCAGATGACCGAGGACGCGGCCGCCGCAGTGGCGAAGAGGTGGATGTGGTGGTCGTGCAGCCCGGGCAGCAACGCTCCGCCGCGCCCCTCGACCTCGGCGACGCCGTCGAGATCGAGTCGCGGGGCGACGTCCTGCACCGCGCCGTCCCCGATGAGGACGTCGACGATCTCCCGGCTGCGCAACTCAACCGAGCGGAAGAGGATGCGGCTGCTCACACCACCAGTTTGTCAGTCAGCACAGACGGCTACTCCGCTAGTCGGCGCACGCCGATCTGCCCGCCTCGCTGCCCGTGACCCATTCCGGCAGCGGGCGCGGGTCCGGCGTGGGCAGGTAGTCACCGGTGGCATCGGCGTAGGTCCAGCGTGGTCCGTCCTCTCGCAGCGAGCAGACCGCTGCAACGAGCCGGTCGACGTCCTCGCTGCGGCTGCCGATGCCGATGCTGGCTCGCACCGCCGTCGCGCCATCGGTGAGACGAGCGAGGAAGGGGTGGGCGCAGAAGCGGCCATCGCGGACTCCGATGCCGTGCTCGGCGGAGAGGTACTGCGCGACGAGTTCGGCGGGGATGCCGTCGACGGTGAAGCCGACGACGCCGATCCGATCGGCCTCCTCAGCCCAGAGCGCGAGGGTGCGGACTCCGTCGATGCCGGCGAGGCCGGACTGCAGTCGCTGCAGCAGCGCCTGCTCGTGATCGTGTAGCGCCTCGGCAGGCAGTGCGGCGAGGACGCAGCACGAGGCGGCCAGCGCGACGGCTCCGACGACGTTCGGGGTGCCGCCCTCGTGCCGCGCGGGCACCTCGCCCCAGGTTGTACCCGCGAGCGTGACCTGACGGACGGCGCCGCCGCCGGCGAGGTAGGGCGGGGCGGCGCTGAGCCAATCGCGCCGTCCGATGAGGACGCCGGCACCGAAGGGTGCGTAGAGCTTGTGGCCGGAGAAGGCGAGGTAGTCAATGCCGAGTTCGGCGATGTCGATGCGACGGTGCGGCACGAGCTGGGCGCCGTCGACCGCGATGCGGGCACCGTTGCGGTGCGCGATGGCGGCGAGCTCGGCGAGGGGAAGCACCTCACCGGTGACATTGGAGGCGCCGGTGACGGCAAGCAGCGCGGCGGGCTGGCGCTGGAGTTCTGCCTCGACGGTGGCGAGGGTCTCGGCGAGTGTCGCCCGGGCTTCGACGGCGCGTCCTCCGATGCCCTGCCAGGGCAACAGATTGGCGTGGTGCTCGATGTCGAGGTGAACGACCTGCCCCGGAACGGCGGTGGCAGAAGGGCCGGTAGAGACGGGGACTGCGGTGGCGAGCAGGTTGAGGGCATCGGTGGTGTTGCGAACGACGATGACGACATCGTCCTCGCGTGCGCCGACGAAGGCGGCGATGTCGGTGCGGGCGTTCTCATACGCCGCAGTGCAGACGGCGGAGGCGTAGCCGGCGCCGCGATGGACGCTGGAGTAGAGCGGCAGGATCTCGGCGACGCGCTCTGCGACCTGCTGCAACGCGGGGGCCGAGGCGGCGAGGTCGAGGTTGGCGTAGCGGACGGTCTCGCCCGTGACGAGCGGGACGCGGATGTCGGCGCCGACGAGGGCGGCGAGCGGGGAAATGATGTCGGTGCGTTCGACGAGTGCAGTCATGCGGGTGCTCCTGGGTCAGGGACCCTCGGTGCGTGAAGGTCCGCGCTTGTCCGTCCTCTGTGGACGGGCCGTGTCTTCACCCGGGGCACCCCACCGCGGAGGAGGGTTGCCGGTCAGCAAGCCGGGGCTTAGCGCTGACGCTCGTGACAGCAGGAAATTTAACAGAACTCCCCTGCAACCCGACAATCGGCAACGCCGATGCGGGGTTGAGGAACTAAACAGCACTTTGTCTATGGGGATTGAATGGATGGTCGCAACACCGCTACGGTTCTGCACATGGTCCGGCCGATGTCGTGTTGTTGCTACCGCTGACGTACCCGTCCAGCCACTGGGCAGCCTCGGCTTGAGCCCGCCGCAACAACTCATTAGGAGTAAACCCGTGACCCGCCCTACTCGCGACGAGATCGGCTTTGCCGCTAGCACGATGTGGTTCAGCACCTGCGCCCCCGGTTCGTGGACCGAGGACGCGGCCTGCCGCCGCTTTCCTGCGCTCGCCGACCGCTTCACGGATGCGCAGACGTTCGAAGAAGCCGATCTGGCGCTGACTGTCTGCGCAGGTTGC
>DASXYU010000050.1:0-6280 GCA_036502295.1 Jatrophihabitans sp.
CCAGCGACGGCCGAGGACGGAGCGCAGACGGGCAGCGACCTCCTGTGGTGATTGAGTAGCGCTCCCCGAACGGGTGTCGAAACCAACCGAGGAGGTGGTGAAACTCGCGGACTCGGGAAGGCGGTCGAGGTTGCGCGGCGCAGGCAGCGGGGCGCGGAGCATCGCGCGGGCGTGCAGCCGGATACGCGGGATGAGGCAGCCGACAAGCGAGACGAAGAGCAGCAGGTAGATGGCGCTGAACCACACCGAGCCGAAGACGTCGAACATGCCGACGTGGTTGAGGAACTGTCCCCAGCCACCGTGGTCGGTGATGTAGCTGTTCGTCTTGTCGGGGTTGAGCGGACGCTGCGGCAGGATCGAGCCGGGCACCGCCGCCACCGCGAGCAGGAACAGCAGGATGAGCGCTGTGCGCATCGAGGTGAGGGTGCGCCAGATGCGCCGCCAGCCGTGCAGCAGCGGTCGGGTCGCCGTCGTGATACTCACAGACTGATCCCCGACGCGGGGCCGACGCGAGACCGGAGCTGGTCCATCCAGGTGTTCCACTCACCGCTGACCAGCAGGATGCCGATGACGATGAGCAGCGTGCCGCCGATGGCGCTCACCCAGCGCCGGTGCTTGCGGACAAAGGCGAGGGCGCCAGCGACCCAGCCGAAGCCGAGGGCGACGAGGATGAACGGCACGCCGAGGCCGAGGCAGTAGAAGAACATCAGGAGCGCGCCCCGCCCCGCTGACGCCTGGGTGAACGACATCAGATTGATCGCGCCGAAGGTCGGGGTGAGGCACGGCGCCCAGGCGAGACCGAAGGCGGCGCCGAGCAGCGGCGCTCCGAGCAGGCCAGCACGTGGCAGCTTGTGGATGCGGAACTCGCGCTGCATGAAGCCGAAGCCGCCGAGGAAGACGACGCCCATACCGATCGTGACGATGCCGAGAATCCGCTCGATACCCAGCGCGTGATCGCGGAACCATGAGCCGAGCGCTCCGAAAAAGACGCCCTGGATCACGAAGATGACGGTGAAGCCGAGGACGAAAAGGAAGGCACCGCCGACCATTCGCCGCTGGCTGTTTTTACCCTCGCCGGAAAGGCCCGCAACGTAGGAGAGGTAGCCGGGGACGAGCGGCAGGACGCAGGGCGAGAGGAATCCGACGACACCGACGAGGACGGCCACACAGGCCGCCACGATCAACGGACCGTCTTTCACCGTGTTCTCGAAGCCGCTGGCGAGCACCATCAGGCCTCGGCGGTCAACGAGTCGAGCATGGGCTCGAGATCCTTGGCCGTCATCTTGTCGAGGTAGACGACGGCGATCTTGCCGTGCTTGTCGACGATCACGGTGAAGGGCAGCGAACGCGACGGGATCTTGCCCAGCTCAAGCGCGGTCTCACCCTTTTCGTCCCAGACGTTGGGGTAGGAGATGTCGTTGTTCGCGACAAAGGTCTTGCCGCCGTCGTGGGTGTCCTTGGTGTCGATCCCGACGAACTTCACGCCCTTGCTCTTGTAGGCGCGGTAGACGAGGTCGAACTGGGGGCTCTCGACGGTGCAGGGGCCGCACCACGCCGCCCAGAAGTTGATGACGACGACACTGCCGAGATCGTCCTTCAGCGAATAGGTGCCATTGCCGTCGATCAGCTTCTCGGTGAAGAGTCCCGCGTCCTTGCGCTCACCGATCGGATAGGTCTTGCCCAGGTCGGTGGCGCTGACGAAGCGGAAGGCGTTCGGGTCGCTGCTGACGGCGTCCTTGCCGGTGCAGGCGGCGAGCAGGGTGGCGACAGCCACAGCCAGTACGGCAACGGTGAATCGGCGGGCGGTGGACATCCCGTCCAGTGTCCGATACGCCATTAAGAGCCCGTGAACCGCCCTGCCTTCCTCAACTTTTGGTCTTGAGTCAGGCGATTGCCTGACTCAAGACCAAAAGTTCGAGAGTTTAAGCGCCGGCGCCGTGTCCGGGGCCTAGCGCGGCCGCAGGCTCGGTGTAGTTCACATCGACGATGGTGTCGCCGGCGAACGTGAAGGATGTCACCGAGGCGAGTGCGCATTGCCGCTTGCGTGGGTCGTGCGGCAGTCGCTTGCCCTCGGCTAGGCGGCGGACGATGACGACAGGCAGCTGGTGACTGACGCAGACCGCCTCGCCGCCGGCGACACCGGCCGCAGCGGCGGCTTCCTCGGCAGCGTCGCGCGCAGCGTGCAGTGCCGCCATCATCCGCGCCGCGATCTGCACGTAGGGCTCGCCCCACGACGGCTTCAGCGGGTTGTAGAAGTACTTGTAGTTGGCGAGGTCGGTGAAGAGTCCCTTGCCTCCGGCGACCTTGCGTCCCTGCAGTGCATTGCCGGCTTCGATGAGCCGCTCGTCGAGGTTGACGCTGTGGCCGGTGGCGGCGGCCAGCGGCACGGCGGTCTGCTGGGCACGCTCCAGCGGCGACGAAACAAGGTGGACGATCGGACGTCCGGTGAAGAAGTGCGTGGCGAGTTCGGCCTGCTGCTCACCGAGTTCGCTGAGCCGGTAGCCGGGCAGTCGCCCGTAGAGGACCCCCTCCGGGTTGTAGACCTCGCCGTGCCGCAGCAGGTGCACCACCGTCATGCCGCGACCGCCTTTGCGGCTGCTTCGGCAGCTGTAGGCAGTGCCGCCTCGATCTTCTCGAAGACGATATCGTCCATTGCGGCGTTGACGAACCATGCCTCGAAGGCGCTCGGTGGCAGGTAGATCCCGGCGTCGAGCATCGCGTGGAAGAACGGGCCGTACCGCCACGTCTGCGCGGCCTTCGCCTCGTCGAAGGTGGTGACGTCCTTCTCGGCGAAGAAGACGGAGAAGAGGTTGCCGGCGTACTGCACCGTGTGTGTCACGCCCGCCGCGGCGAGGGCGTCGCCGACGAGACCGCCGATCGTCCTCGCATTGCGGTCCAGCGCCGCATAGACATCGGCCGTCGCGTTGCGCAACGTCGCGAGGCCGGCGGCGACAGCAACGGGATTGCCGCTGAGGGTGCCCGCTTGGTACACCGGTCCGATAGGTGCGAGGTGGGCCATGATCTCGGCGCGTCCTCCGAAAGCCGCGGCCGGAAGGCCTCCGCTCATGACCTTGCCGAAGGTGAAGAGGTCAGCCTCGACCGGGTCGAGCCCGTACCAACCGGCCGACGAAACGCGGAAGCCGGTCATCACCTCATCCAGGATGAGCAGTGCGCCGTTGGCCGCGGTGATCTCGCGCAGTCCGGAGTTGAAGCCCCGCAGCGGCGCCACCGCTCCCATGTTGCCGGCGGCTGCCTCCGTGATGACACAGGCGATGTCGTCGTAGGCGGCGAAGGCCGCGCGGACGGCATCGAGGTCGTTGTACGGCAGGACGATCGTCTCGGCGGTCTGTGCGGCGGTGACACCGTCGGTGTCCGGGTGCGCGAAGGTGACGACGCCACTACCGGCCGCGGCGAGCAGCGCGTCGACGTGGCCGTGATAGCAGCCGGCGAACTTGATGATGCGGTGCTTGCCGGTGGCGCCGCGGGCGAGGCGGATCGCCGACATCGTCGCCTCCGTACCGGAGTTCACCAGACGCACCTGCTCCAGCGGGGAGCTGGATCCCCCGGCGTCACCGCGAGCGGCGGCGACCCGGCGCAGCAGCTCTTCCGCGAGCTCGACCTCACCCTCGGTCGGCGCCCCGAACGACAGCCCTGAGGACGCCGTCCGCCGCACCGCCTCGACCACGGCCGGGTGGGCGTGGCCGAGAATCATCGGCCCCCACGAGGCGACGAGGTCCACGTACGTCCTGCCGTCGGCGTCGGTGAGGTATGGGCCGGAGCCGCTCACCATGAATCGCGGCGTGCCCCCCACTGCGCGGAAGGCGCGGACCGGCGAGTTCACACCTCCGGGAATGACACGTTGCGCACGGGCGAACAGGTCAGCAGAGACCGGAGCATCAGACACCCCGCCATCCTCCCAGGACGAATGCGGCAAGATCTAAGAGGACTCCGGGGAAAGGAAAAACATGAAAATCGAAGGCAGCGTCGCGGTCATCAGCGGTGGGGCGTCGGGGCTCGGTAACGCGACGGCGAAGCGGTTGGTCGCTGCCGGTGCCAAGGTCCTCCTCATGGACCTGCCGTCCTCCCGGGGTGCCGCGGCAGCAGCGGAACTCGGGTCAAGTGCGGTCTTCGCGCCGACTGACGTCACCGATGAAAAGCAGGTCGCGGCGGCCCTCGATGCGGCGGCGGCGCTCGGCCCAGTGCGCATCGCGGTGAACTGCGCCGGTGTCGCCGACCCCGGGCGCGTGCTCAACGGCAGGGGCGTGGTGCTGGCGCTCGGCGCCTTCGCGAAGGTGATCAACGTCAACCTCATCGGCACCTTCAACGTGATCCGGTTGGCTGCGGAGCGCATCGCGGCGAACGAGCCCGTCGACGGTGAGCGCGGCGTCATCATCAACACGGCCTCCGTCGCCGCCTTCGACGGGCAAGTGGGGCAGGCGGCCTACGCCGCGTCGAAGGGCGGCGTCGTGGGCATGACGCTGCCGATCGCCCGCGACCTCGCGGACAAGCAGATTCGCGTCATGACCATCGCCCCGGGGCTCTTCCTCACGCCGATGCTGGAGGGGCTGCCGCAGGAGGCCCAGGACTCGCTCGGCAAGCAGACCCCGCACCCGGCTCGCCTCGGCAAGCCGGACGAGTACGCGCAGCTCGCCGAGCACATCGTCCTCAATCCCATGCTCAACGGCGAGGTGATCCGCCTCGACGGCGCGATCCGGATGGCCCCGCGCTAGTGGGCTCGACAAGCTCGGCGCCGCGGTGATCAGCTGATCCAGAAACCGACCGGGGACGTTGCCTGTAGGACGCCGACATCCAAACCGCGGGGTCTCAGTCCCGACGCCGAGACACCGCCCGACGCGTTAACTACAGCGAGCTCGGCTTTGGCGTGCCCCGCGTACTGGAGATAGATCGCTACGAGCGCGGCGCTGAAAGTCCCACCCGCCGACTCGCCGTTGTCTTGGGGCGCTGCGGGAGCGTGCCGGATGGCAGTGGCGATCACGGATGCTTGCGATGCGTCTATGTGGGTGAGGGTCGCCGCGCAGGGCTTCGCGTTCCACCCAGGTAGCCACACCACTATGGCGCCGACCGGATCGGGATCGACCCATACCAGTCCGCCCATATTCCGCGGTCCGGAGATGCCGGCGAAGCGACAGTCAGACGATGTGGCGACCGGTTGCGGCGCCGACTTCGGAACAGAGACATAAGTGACCACGTTGCGGTTGCTGAGGTGCCGCAGCTCTGCGATGCCGAGGACGACCAGGACGGCGACAACAAGAGCGGACGCAACCCAACGTCCTCGCCGGTGCTTCGGCTTGAGAGCGGAAGTGCTCGTGAGCGTCACACGAAGAGTGTGACCCGAGGTCGTGAGCTAGGCGAGCGTTGATGCGAAAGTCCCGCTAGAAGTAGCTGCGCCACTCCGCGGGGGCTGCCACTCGGAGGGCCGTCCTGATTGCCGGCGTCTCCTCGCGCGCCCATCGATGCGGAGCCGAAAGCCCGCCGCAGCCAGTCAGGTCGTCCTCTACGTACTCGTCCTGTTTCTTGCCCGAGTACTGGAAATACAGCAGCACCCGCGTTTCGTCATCGCTCGGACAGGGCTTCTGACCTGCACCGACGAGCGGCGCGTTGCGGATCGCGTCGGCGACAGCGCTCGCGGACGCTGCGTCGAGATTCGTCAGCTCCGCACGGCACGTCGTCGAGTTGAGCCCCGGCTCCCAGACCACGATCGCGCCAGCGGGACGCACGTCCACCCACGTGTTGCCGACGATCGAATCCGAAGCTTCGGTCGCCGCGCCACCACGGCAAACCTCGCCGCCAGCTTCCTTCGAGAAGACGAACTGCGGTGCCGCGGTCGGGGCAGACTCCAAATACACGGAGTTGCCACGTCCGGAATACACGGAGTTGCCACGTCCGGAGCTGCACCCAGCCAGGAGCAGCGCCGCAATCACAGTTCCGAGGTACCTCACGCTAGGCAGCCTCTCACCCAGAATCGTGCGAGGAGCTAAAGCCCGCGGGCAAAATCGACGGCCCAGTAGGTGAGGATGATCGACGCGCCGGCTCGCTTGATCGAGGTAAGTGTCTCGACGATCGCACGATCGCGGTCCAGCCACCCGTTGGCAGCGGCGGCCTCGACCATCGCGTATTCACCGCTGATCTGATACGCCGCCACCGGCACCGGCGACGCCTGGGCCACCGCCGCCAATACATCCAGGTACGGCAAGGCCGGCTTCACCATGACGATGTCCGCACCCTCGGCAACGTCGAGGGCCACCTCGGCGAGCGCCTC
>DASXYU010000051.1:0-24869 GCA_036502295.1 Jatrophihabitans sp.
GGCGATCGCCGGGAGCAGCGTCCACCGCCGCCTGCGCGCGCGGCGCTGCTCATGTGGTGCCGGCGCGAACTGCAGTGGCACCTCCTCGGCGGGCCACGGCGACATCGCGGTCGTTGCCGCACCCGGGGCGACGACCGCTTCCGCGGTCGCCCGCAGCGCGGCGACGAGCCGTTGCTCGGCACGGACCTCGGTGACGCTCATCGACGTCCTCGCCTCGCTCCGTACGCCGATGAGGCTCCAACCGCGCTGTGTCTTTGGATTCGCTCACTTCGTTCGCTCATAGTGCCCCTCCTTCTACCGTCGAGCCGGCCGGGGAGTCGTCCAGCAGCGCGGCGAGCGAAGCACGGGCGCGGGACGCGGTCGAGCGCACGGCGGAGGACGTGATCGAGAGGGTGACGGCGATCTGCTCGTCGGAGAGCTCCTGCCAGTACCGCAGTACCAGCACCTCGCGTTGGCGTCGGGGAAGCCGGTGCAGCGCCGCCATCGTCTCGCGGTGCTCCTCGGCGATGAGGACGCCGCCCACGGCATCGGGCTCCGGCACGGCGAGAAAATGTCCCCGCGTGCGTGCCAGGAGCCGCCGTCGCAGCACGGAGCGGCAGCCGTTCACCACCGACGTCCGCAGGTAGGCGACGTGGTTGTCGACGCGGTCCCAGCGCCGGTGCAGCGCGAGGAACGCCTCCTGGACGACGTCCTCGGCCGCCTCGCGGGAGTCGACGAGCATCACCGCGAGCTGCACCATCGGCAGCCGCCACTGCTGCCAGAGGCTCTCGAAGTCCTCGACCGAGCGTTCCAGAACGCCGCCCTCCACCGCCGTGACCGCCATCCTCACACCTACTACGACGCGCGAACGATCCCGATGCTGCGTCCCCGCCGAGAAATCTTTCGTAGGCTTCGTCCTATGTCCGCGTTGACCGAACTGCTGGCGGCGCGCACCACCCTGGATGACCGGCAGATCGAGCACCTGCAGCGCCTCGTCAGTGAGTGGCAACTGCTGTCGGACCTCTCCTTCGCCGACCTCCTGCTCTGGGTGCCGGTCGCCGGCACCGCCGAGGCCGGCAACACCACGTTCCTGTGCGTGGCGCAGTGCCGCCCCACCACCGGCCCCACCGCGTACCTCACCGACGAGGTCGGCGCGACCGAGGCGATGCCCCGCTCCCGGCCGCTGCAGACCGCCCACGACGAAGCGCGGATCTTCCGCGAGGCCGAGGCCGATTGGGAGGGCGACCTCCCGGTGCGCCGGGAGGCGATCCCGGTGCGGTTCCCGGGCTCGGAAGGTCCAGAGGGTTCACGGGCGTCGGGCGGCAAGGTCATCGCCGTAGTGGGACGGGACTCGAACCTTGCCAGCGTCCGCACCCCCAGCCAGCTGGAGCTCGTCTACCTCGCCAGCGCCGCCGACCTCGCCACGATGGTGGCCGATGGCAGCTTTCCCGGGTCGGACGACAGCCCTGAGGAAGGCGCCGGGCCGCGTGTCGGCGACGGTCTGCTCCGCCTGGAGCCCGACGGCACGATCGTCTATGCCAGCCCGAACGCGCTCTCGGCGTTCAGCCGGCTCGGCATCAGCGGCTCCGTGCTCAGCGAGCCGATCGGTGCGCTGACGAGCACGGTCGCCGATGACCCGTTCGACTCGCGCGACCTTGCCACCGCGGTGGCGGAGGCGATCGACGGAGGACGGCCGGCGAGCATCGAGGTCGAGGGCGGGGGAGCGACCGTCCTGTTCCGAGCGATCCCGCTGCGGCCCCGCGGGGAGACGCTCGGCGCGCTCGTCCTGCTACAGGACGTCACCGAGTTGCGACGCCGCGACCGGCAGATCCTGAGCAAGGAGGCGACGATCCGCGAGATCCACCACCGGGTGAAGAACAACCTGCAGACCGTCGCCGCCCTGCTGCGGTTGCAGGCGCGGCGGGTGGATGCGCCTGAGGCGAAGGTGGCGCTGGAGGAGTCGATGCGCCGGGTCACCTCGATCGCCTTGGTGCACGAGACGCTGTCGACCTCGATCGACGAGTCGGTGGCCTTCGACGAGGTCGTGGACCGGCTGCTCGTGATGCTCGCCGACGTGATGGGTTCGGCCGGTGAGGTGAGGGTGCGGCGGGCAGGGAGCTTCGGCGACGTCCCGGCCGAGACGGCGACGGCGCTGGTGCTCGTCCTCACGGAGCTCGTCCAGAACTCCCTGGAACACGCATTCCCGAGCGGTGGAACCGGTTCGGTGCGGGTGAGCGCCGAGCGCAGCCGCAGCGATCTGGTGGTGACGATCAGCGACGACGGCGTGGGGCTTCCCGCGGATTTCGACCCGGATGCCTCGGAGCGGCTCGGGCTTCAGATCGTGAAGACACTCGTCTCTGCCGAGCTGAACGGGACGGTGGCGTTCCGGTCGAACGAGCCGACACCCGGGGCGACGACCGTCCTCACCGTGCCGCTCAGCCGTCGCGCGCGATCGCAAGCTCTCGCGACGTAGCGAACGCAACCGGTTTGAGAGACACAACTGCCGGCCGCCCCAGGTGAACTGGTTGCGACCGGCAGAGGGCTCGGTTGATTCCGCTCAGGACATTCGTGCCCGGGCGCGCGCGTTGCGACGCTTGAGCGCGCGACGTTCGTCCTCCGAAAGACCGCCCCAGACGCCTGCGTCCTGACCGCTCTCAAGGGCCCAGGCAAGACATTCCTGGATAACGGGGCACCGTCGGCAGACCGTTTTGGCCTGCTCGATCTGCAGCAGTGCGGGACCCGTGTTTCCGATTGGGAAAAACAGTTCGGGGTCCTCGTCACGGCAGATCGCGCGGTGACGCCAGTCCATGTCTTGCACTCCTTACTTCTGAAGCGGGCGCGACGGGAGATGTGCGACCGCTTGTGAAGCCTTTCACGAGCTGGAGCCCGTTTCAAGCATCAACGCATGTGCGTTAGCCAACTCGCGGCTGGTGCGGCGGAGATTTCTGTGACAGCAAGCCACGATACGCGGCGCTCGACCTCGGGTCGAGGCTGATACGAGAGGGGTTTTTTCTGGACAAATGATGATGTTTTGCCGCCGTGAGCACACTCTCGCGGGTCGCAGGCGGCTCAGATGCTGAGAACGTGGATCGCGCGCGCCGCCGAGCTCAGGGTGAGTTCGAGGCGCTCGCCGAGGTAGTCGCCGTCGACCTCGACCGGCATCGCGGACGTGGATCGCACCACCAGCGACTCCAGGTCATTCACCAGATAGGCGCCGCGCCTGCCGATCCGGGGTTTGTCACCGGAGAGGCGCGCGACGGTGAAGAGCATCCCGAGCGTCCCCATCCGCCGACGCGCGTACAGCGACAGGCCGTGCTCGAAGTCCGCCTCGGGGGTGGGGCGCAGCGGTCGGCCGCCGGCATACGTCCACGGGTCCGTGTTGGTGATGATCACGAGATGGATGTCGTCGAGGATGGTGCCGTCGGGAAGTTCGACCTGCAGTTGCGGGTGCCGTCGGTCGGCGCCGAAGAATTGCCGTACGCCGACCCGCGCATAGAGGACGTGGGTCGAGCGGCGTCCCTTCGCGCGCTGCTTCTCGACGCCGCCCACGATCGAGGCGGGCAGGCCGACGCTGGCGCCGAAGACGAACCATCGGTCATCGGCGCGCCCCATGCTCACCTCTCGGGTGCGGCCCTCGCGCAGCGCGTCGAGGAGCACGCCGGTCGCCTCCACCGTGTCGTTGGGCAGACCGACCGCTCTGGCGAAGACGTTCGTCGATCCGGTCGGGACGATGCCGAGGGACGGAACGCCCGCGTGCACCCCGTCGGTGAGCATGCCGTTCACAACCTCGTTCACGGTTCCGTCACCGCCGAGGGCCACGATCGCGTCGACGTCCTCGGCACGCATCGCGCGGCAGGCGAGGGCCGCGGCGTGCCCGCGATGGGCGGTCTCGGCGACCTCGACCTCGGCGACGCTCGCCAGCGATGCCAGCACCACGTCACGCTCGCGCGAGGTCGTTGCGGTCGCGCGCGGGTTGGTGACGACGAGGAGGCGCACGGCCGTCACGCTACCTGTCGGTACGTTGTGCCTGTGAGCGATGAGGTGCCGGTGCAGTTGCGGATAGCGGCGATGATCGTGGCGCTGGAGGCACTCGCCCTGCTGGCCGCGACGGGCGTCCTCGTCGTGAAGACGGCGACGCAGTCGACCGGCAGCATCGCCAGCGCCCTGCTGCTTGCGGCGCTCGCCGTGCTCGGTGCGCTCGTCCTCGGATTCGGCGCACGGGGACTGCTCGCATTACGTCAGGGCGCCCGGACTCCGATCGTCGTCATTCAGGTCTTGGCGCTCCCCGTCGCCTACAGCCTCGGCTTCCAGGCAGGACGCATGGAGTACGGCGGTCCGATCCTCGTCGCCGCACTCGCGACCCTCTACCTGCTGTTCACCCCGCCGGCCCGGGCCGTCCTGGACCACCGGAGGGATTAGGTCACTCTTCGAGGGTGGCGCGGAGCTTCTTGAGGCTGCGGGCGACGAGACGGCTCACCTGCATCTGGCTGACGCCGACGAGCGCCGCGATCTCGGTCTGCGACCGGTTGTCGATGAAGCGCAGCGCCAGGATCTCCCGTTCGTCCTGCGGAAGCCGCGCGATCGCCGCGCGCAAGGCGGAGCGATCCTCGACCTGGGCGAAGCCCGCCTCCGTGATGCCCAGTGCCGGATGCTCCGGAACCGTTTCGCCCGGTGCGGCGAGTGCATCGAGCGGAACGCCTGCGTAGGCGCGCGCCGCGTCGAGTGCCTCGATGACGACGTCCTCATCGAGGCCCAGGCGAGCGGCGAGTTCGCGCACCGTCGGACTGCGTCCCAGCGTCTGGCTCAGCTCGGCCCGCGCCGCAGTGAGGGAGGTCTGCAGTTCCTGCGCGCGACGCGGCACGTGCAGCAGCCACCCCGTGTCGCGGAAGTGGCGTTTGATCTCGCCCAGGATCGTCGGCGTGGCGAAAGTGCTGAACTCCAGGCCGCGCTCGACGTCGAATCGGTCGATGGCCTTGATCAGCCCGATCGAACCGACCTGGAGGAGGTCGTCCATCGGTTCGCTGCGATTGGCGAAGCGGCGCGCGAGAAAACTCACCAGCGGCATGTGCAGCGCGACGAGCCGGGTGCGGAGTGCATCGCGGCGGGGATCACCTGCCGGCAGCGCACCCAGTTCGGCGAGTAGCGCCCGGCTTCGGACGCGGGTCTCGGGAGCGTCCTCCCGCTCCTCCGACCCGATACCGGACCCGGGATCCGGACCGGAAGTCACTGTCCTGCTGCCTGCCGTCGCTTACCGAGAGTGAGCGAGAACTGACCGTCGCGATGACTCACGTCCACCGTCGTGGTGAGGGCCTGCAGCAGCGCCCAGCCGATGCCGCCCTCGTCCAGCTCCGTGGCCTCGTCCGCGCCGACGCTCACGCTGACGCTGATGTCGCCCGGATCGATGGAGAAGCGCACCGAGAGCATGCCGCCGGTGGTGTGCGGCAGCAGCAGCGAGCAGGCCTCGTCCACCGCGAGACGGAGGTCGTCCACCTCATCGATCGTCAGGTCGCTGCGTGCCGCGAGACTCGCGGCGGCGAGACGGACCGTGGAGACGTAGGCGGTGTCGGCGGGGACGGTGAGTACCACGGCATCACTCATGCGCCGCCTCCCGCCACATAGGGATTGGGCATGTTCCAGCGCTGCAGTGCCGAGAGGCCGTACTGGGAACCGAGGACGGAGGGCGCGGCGGTACCGAGCAACAGGTTGCCGCCCCCGCTCGGCGGCAGCCCGATCCAGCGAGCTCCGATGATGCGGCTGATGTGTCCGTGTGCCACGAGGACGACCGGCCCTTCGTCGAGGTACGGGATGATTCGCGCGATAACGCGATCGGCGCGCACGCCGACATCGTCAACGCTCTCACCGCCACGGACGCCGTGGGTCCAGATCGTCCAGTCCGGGACCTCGCGGCGGATCTCGGTACTGGTGAGACCCTCGTAGTCGCCGTAGTCCCATTCACAGAGGTTCTCGTCGATCGCGTCGACCCGTAGCCCAGCCAGCTCCGCGGTGCGCTGCGCCCGCTGTCGTGGGCTGGCGAGGACGAGGACGGGGTTGAGGTCAGCGAGCAGGCCCCGCAGGGCGCTCGCCTGCCCCTCGCCCTCGGGCAGCAGCGGCAGGTCGGTGCGGCCGGTGTGCTGCCCCGACTTGCTCCACTCCGTCTCGCCGTGGCGGATTAACCAGATCTGCGTGGAATCGCTCAGCCCGTCAGAAACTGAGGGGCCGGCACTCCACACCGGAGCAGCGGCCTCAGTCATAGCTCTTTTCTACTGGGTCGTGCGGCGTCAGGCCGCTTTCTTCGTCTCCCAGAAGATCGTGTCGATCTCAGCAATGAGGTCCAGCAGCTTCTGGCCCTCAGCCGGGTCGACGGCACCCTTGCCGCCCGCCGCGCCCGCGGCCTTGGTGGCGCGGTTGAAGAGGTCGTGCAGCTCCGGGTACTTCTCGAAGTGCGGCGGCTTGAAGTAGTCGGTCCACAGCACCCAGAGGTGGTGCTTGACCAGCTCGGCACGCTGCTCCTTGATGATCAGGGCGCGGGTGCGGAACACCGGATCCTCGTTGCCCTGGTACTTCTCCATGATTGCCTTGACCGACTCGGCCTCGATGCGTGCCTGGGCCGGGTCGTAGACGCCGCACGGGAGGTCGCAGTGCGCGTACGCAGTGGCGAACTTGAACATGGGAGCCGTCCTCCGTAGAAGTTGAAGTCTGCTTCAGTGCGACCCTACTACCGTGCCGCCTGTGTCGTTCGTTCGCGTGGCTGGGCCGTCGATGGTCCCGACCTTGCATCACGGTGACCTCGTCCTTGTGCGCCGCAATACCCCGATCAGACCCGGCGACGTCGTGCTCGCCACATTCCGGAGCATGCCCGGTCGTCCCGTACTCAAACGGGCGGTGCGCCGGCAGGACGGCGGCTGGTGGCTCGAATCGGAGAACACCTTCGCGGGCGGCGACAGCGGCAGTCACGGCGTGGCCGACGTGCACGGACGGGTCGTGCTGCGGCTGCGAGGAATTCATTTGCGCTTCGTGCGGCGCCGCGTGGCACACTTGTAGTGCCGGGTGAACCCCGCACGTCCCTGAAAACCTGCGCCGTAACCTGGGCGGGCTCGACCAGTCAGTTACGCAGTACAGGAGTACCCCAGTGGACCCGGCCACCTTTGATCGGGAAAGCCCTGTATTCGCCATTCACGAGGGCGGCAAGCTCTCGGTGCGAAGCACGCTTCCCCTCACTGATCGTGAATCCCTCTCACTCGCCTACACGCCCGGCGTCGCCGAGGTCTCCTCGGCGATCGCGGGTGACGAGGCGCTCGCACGTACCTACACGTGGCGAGGACGCCTCGTCGCCGTCGTCAGCGACGGCACGGCGGTTCTCGGCCTCGGCAACATCGGGCCGGCCGCCGCGCTGCCCGTGATGGAGGGCAAGGCGGCGCTCTTCAGCGAGTTCGCCGGCCTCAATGCCGTCCCGATCGTGCTGGGCACCACCGATATCGACGAGATCGTCGAGACGGTGGAGCGCATCGCGCCGTCCTTCGGTGGCATCAACCTGGAGGACATCGCCGCGCCCCGCTGCTTCGAGGTCGAGCGCCGGCTGCGCGAACGCCTCTCCATCCCGGTCTTCCACGACGACCAGCACGGCACCGCGATCGTGGTGCTGGCGGCGCTGCGCAACGCGGCCAAGGTCACCGGACGCGAACTCGGCGACCTGCGTGTCGTTGTCTCGGGTGCGGGCGCCGCGGGCGTGGCGTGCACGAAGATCCTGCTCGCGGCGGGTATCGGCGACATCGCCGTCGCCGACTCCAAGGGGATGCTGCACACCGGGCGCGACGGCCTGTCGGAGTCGAAGGCGGAGCTTGCCGCGCTCACCAACAAGGCCTGTGTCGCGGGCTCGCTCGACGAGGCATTCGCCGGCGCGGACGTCTTCCTCGGCGTGAGTGCCGGCGCCGTCTTCGAGGAGGCAGTGGCGACGATGGCGAAGGACTCGATCATCTTCGCCCTCGCCAACCCGACTCCGGAGATCGACCCGGTGCTGGCACACAGGTACGCCGCCGTCGTGGCGACCGGGCGCAGCGACTACCCCAACCAGATCAACAACGTCCTCGCCTTCCCGGGCATCTTCGCCGGGGCCTTCGATGTCGGCGCGCGCGAAATCACGGAGAACATGAAGCTCGCTGCGGCGAACGCCCTCGGCGATGTGGTCGGCGAGGCACTCACCGCCGACTACATCATCCCGACGCCCTTCGACCCGCGAGTCGTCCCCGCGGTCTCGTCCGCTGTGGCAGAGCAGGCGCGGAAAGACGGCGTCGCGCGATTTTAGGACTGCGCCGCAGGCACGGCGCGGTTGTCGCTGGATAGGCTCCGCCGATGAGCCCGTACGCCTTCGGTGGAGCGTTGCTCGTTGCCGGCGCAGCGGGCGTCTTCGCGCTCCTCGCCGGACGGATCACTGCCTGGACCCGGGTTCCGGCATCCCTCGTCCTGCTCGTCGTCGCCGCGGTGGCCTCGGACCTCTGGCCGCGACTGCACCACATCGACCACAAGATGGTCGAGAACATCGTCACCGTCGCGCTGATCTACATCCTCTTCGAGGGTGGACTGGGCCTCGGCTGGCACCGGACCCGTGAGGCACTGGCGCCGATCGGCGTGCTCGGCGTATTCGCGACCTTCGGCACGGTGGCACTGATGGCTGTGGTCGCCCATGGCATCTTCGGCTTCACCTGGTTCAACGCACTGCTGCTGGCCACCGCGATCTCACCGACGGACCCGGCGGTGGTCTTCTCCGTCCTCAACGGGCTCACCGGCAAGGCGATGACGGTGCTCGCCGGCGAGTCAGGGGCGAATGACCCGGTGGGCATCGCATTGATGGCGGGGCTCGTCTCCGCCGGAGCCGTGAGCGCGTCGGCGTTCGGGCACATCGCCTGGGACTTCGTCCTGCAACTCGTCCTCGGCGCCGCGGTCGGCCTGGTCGGAGGACGGGCATTGCTGTGGTTCGCGCATCGCGTTCCGATGGAGTCGGCCGCCCTCAACGCGCTGCGCATGGCGCTGGGGGTGCTGCCCGTCTTCGGCATCGCCGTGGTGGCGCACGGCTCAGGGTTTCTCGCGGTCTTCGTTGCCGGCATCCTGCTCGGGGATCCCATCTCGGCCGATGAACCGCCGGACGCCCGGTCGATCCACGGCTTTCACGTCGCGCTGGCGAACCTCGGCGAGATCACCGCGTTCCTGGTCCTCGGCCTCAGCATCCGGCTGCACGAACTTGCCCACCTCAACGTCTGGGTGCCCGGGCTGATCCTCGCGGCCATCGTCGGCTTCGTGGTGCGTCCTCTCGTCGCGGGCCTCTGCCTCACCCGCTCGGCACTGACCCGCAACGAGCGGGCGTTCGTCCTCTTCGCGGGACTGAAGGGTGCCGTGCCGATCCTGCTCGCGACGACGATCTACGACGCCGGCGGAGGCGTCTACGACACCGCCGACCGGCTCTACGGGATCGTCGTGGTGGTCGTGATCTTCTCCGTCCTGGTGCAGGGGACGTTGGTGCCGACGGTCGCGAAGCTGCTGCGCCTCAGCTCGCCCGGCTCAGCGACCGAGTGATGACGCGGTTGAGGCGGGCGAGTTGTCGCACGCCCGGTTCGTCGATGAGGACGGTGAAAAGGTAGGACGCCGCGAGCGACACGGCGACGATCACCGCGGTCGCGACCGTGGCGGCGAATGCGTACGGGGTGTGCCCGTGCAGCAGCAGGAAGACGGCGCTGCCGACCGAGCCGAGCACCAGGAAGTGCAGCAGGTAGAGACTGAAAGAGACACGGCCGAGGAAGCGACAGGGGCGGCTCGACAGCGCGCGTTGGGCGGTGGGCAGCGCCATCAGCGCCGCGACGACGAGCGCCGCGCCGACGAGGTGCTCCTGCTCGGCGATGTCGTAGCCGATGTTCGGGAACAGCCAGCGGTAGAACGTGATGCCGTTGCCGGTGGGGGTGGGGCAGGAGAGCAGCACCAGTCCGTAGAGACCGACGACCGCGGCGACGAGCTGGGTGCCGCGCCGAGTGGCGGTTCCGCGCACCAGCCACACGTCGCAGATCGCCATTCCGGCGACGAAGTCGACGAGGTAGGAGTGCCGGAAGACCACGATGCCGACCGCATAGAGGACGAAGCGCACGGCGCGTGGCGGCATGATCACCAGCACCCCGAAGACGAGCATCGAGCCGAGGAACTCCCACGGCATCGTCCAGAGCACCGGCACGTAGAGGTGCGGAATGTGTGTCGTGACGACACCGCCCGTTGCCTCACGCAGCGGCCCCCACCAAGTGGGGTCGCCGCGCCAGAACAGCGTGAACCACGCGTTGCTCGTGTCGTGTGCGACCTGGGCGTTGTGGTAGGCGCCGCTGGCCCAGAGGACGGCGGAGAGCAGGGTCGCGCCGAGGGCCGGAATCATCAGTCGGGGCGCGCGGCGGATCGCGGCTGAGAGAGCGGCGACGCGATTCGACTTCTGCAGCGGTCCGAGGCTGAGTGCGACGCCGGAGAGCGCGAAGAAGATGCAGACGGCCGAGTTGCCCTTGAAGAGCAGTCCGAGGATCGGCGCGGAGCGGAGGAAGTGGTCGACCGGCGTGTGCACCGGCGAGGTTCCGCCGATCGTCATCGCCGGGAGCAGCGCCGAAGCCGAGTGGTAGGTGACGACAAAGAGCGCGGCAAGGCCCCGCAGACCGTCGAGGTAGAGCACCCTCGCAGCCGTGGCCCGGGGTGCAAGCTGTTCGGCGGGAAGTTCCGCCACCGGCGTGCTGGTCATCATCACCGAGGGTATCGAGCCGTAGCCTTCGCACCATGTCGGAGCGGGCCCCTCTCACCGTCGGCGAGTCGGCTACAGGGCACCGCGCGGCAGGGCGCAGTCTGCCGCACCGCAGGGTTGTGCTGCGCGTCCTCACCGTCCTCGCCACGATCGCCTCCGCCCTGGTGCTGGTGATCGGCGGCTACAGCTGGCTCACGTATCGCACGCTGGTGACGCATCTGAACGTCGTGGACGCGATCCCGTCGCCGGCCGTCACCGGCTCGACGGGCACCGGTTCGGCTGCGCAGGTCGTGGACGGCACGGCGCAGAACATCCTGCTCGTCGGCAACGATGACCGCAGCGGTGCGTCGCCGTCCGAACTCGTCGCGATGCACACCGGTGACGACGGTGGCGGCGTCCTCACCGACACTGTGATGGTGCTGCACGTGCCGGCTGACGGGTCGAAGGCGGTCGGCATCTCGCTGCCGCGCGACTCCTGGGTGCAGATCCCCGGCTTCGGGATGAACAAGCTCAATGCGGCGTACTCGCTGGGGACGCTGAACGGCGGCGGCGCGGCCGGGGGAGCCCAGCTGCTGATCAAGACGGTGCAGGACATCACCGGACTGCACATCGACCACTACGTCGCGGTCTCGATGCTCGGCTTCCTGCGGATCGCGAAGGCCCTCGGCCCGATCAACGTCTGCCTGAATCAGGCCACCTCCGACCCCTACTCCGGAACCAACCTGCCCGCCGGCGTCTCGACGCTGAACGCGACGCAGGCGTTGGCCTTCGTGCGGCAGCGACACAACCTCAAACGCGGCGACATCGACCGGCAGGTTCGCCAGCAGTACTTCCTCTCCACCGAACTGCACAAGCTCACCAGCGCGGGGGTGCTGCTCAATCCGCTGAAGGTGAACTCGGTCGTCGGCAAGGTGAGTTCGTCGCTGACGATGGATCCGGGGCTCGACCCGCTGAAGTTCGCTGTGCAGATGCAGAACATCAGCGACGGTGCGGTGCGCTACGCAACGATCCCGTTCACCGGGTACCCGACGATCTACCCCGGCGGTATCGAGACGTCGATCGTCTCGCTGGACTGGGCGGCGATCCCCGCCTTCGTGGCGAAGGCGATCGGCTACCCCGACTCGTACCGCAAGGCCGTCGCGGCGGATCCGGCGACGGTGACCGTCGACGTCATCGACGCCTCGAAGGGCAAGACGTTGGGGGAGCCGTCGGTGGCGGCGCTCACCGGGCTCGGCTTCCATGCCTCGCTCGATGCTGCGGGTTTCGTGAAGCCTGCCGATGACTCGGCGGACTACTCCACGCTGACGACGATCCGCTACCCGAAGGGCATGCAGGCAGCAGCGAAGGCCGTGGCCCGAGTCGTGCGCGGCGCGGCCGTAACTCAGGACGCGACGGTCTCGGCGGTGACGCTGACCATGGGGACGGACGGCCGCCGGGTGAAGGCGCCGGTGAGCTCGCAACCTGACGACGAGGAAGACACCACGGTGACCCGTCCCTTCACCTCGACGGACTGCATCAACTGACGGGCCGCGGCTGAGAAACGTGTGCCGCATTTTTAACAAGCCGGACTTATGACACGCCGAACTTGGGCGCTGTTCGCTGGATGTGCGTGGTGTGTAGTTCTACGGTGCCCCGAACGGCGATCGCTTAGAAGGGACCCCCTGTGGCCGACACGACTGTGGCTGACCCCTCCTCGCTATTGAGTGAGGACGAGAAGCGGCTGGCAGAGCTCGGGTACAAGCAGGAGCTTTCGCGCAGCTGGTCGGGCTTCTCGAACTTCGCGATCTCGTTCTCGATCATCTCGATCCTCGCCGGCTGCTTCACCAGCTTCGGTCTCGGCTGGAACAACGGAGGCTCGGCAGCCATCGCTTGGGGATGGCCGATCGTCTCGGTGCTCATCCTGGTGATCGGCCTCTGCATGTCGGAGCTGGTCTCCGCCTTCCCGACCTCCGGCGGCATCTACTGGTGGGCCTCCAAACTGGGCGGCCCCATGGCCGGCTTCTATACGGGCTGGCTCAACCTCATCGGCTTGCTGGCCATCGATGCCTCCGTTGCCTACGGCTGCGCGACCTTCTTCGACGGCATGCTCAGCTTCTTCTGGTCCGGTTACACGGCCGGCAACCTCGACAGGGTCTTCCTGTACTTCATCGTCGTTCTCGCGCTGGCGGTACTGGTCAACATCTTCTCCAGCCAGTTGCTGGCTGTTCTGAACAACATCTCGGTCTGGTGGCACGTCCTCGGCGCGCTGGCGGTCGTCCTCATCCTCGCCTTCGGCTTGAGGCACGGGGCGCATCACTCATCGATCAAGGACGTCTTCACCAACACGATCAACAACACCGGCTTCTTCGGCGGCAAGCTGCACGGCGCCGGGTTCATCTTCTACATTCTGCCGCTGTCGACGATCCTGACGCAGTACACGATCACCGGCTATGACGCCTCGGCGCATCTTGCGGAGGAGACGAAATCCGCGGCGAACGCTGCGGCGAAGGGCATCTGGCAGTCGATCGCGTACTCCGCGATCGGTGGCTGGATCCTGCTGCTGTCCTTCCTCTTCGCGGTGCAGGATCCGAGTAAGGTCGGCGGCTCTGTCTTCAACATCTTCGGCAGCGCGCTCAGCTCGAGCGTCGCCGGAATCGTGGTGCTCATCTCGACCGTGGGGCAGTTCTTCTGCACGGTGGCCTGCATGACCTCGACGAGCCGCATGTTCTTCGCCTTCAGCCGTGATGGCGCGGTTCCCGGTGGGCAGTACTGGTCGAAGCTGAACAAGAACAAAGTGCCGGTCTATGGCGTGCTGGCGTCGGCGGTGATCGCGCTCATCCTCACCCTGCCGGCGCTCGTGCAGGTGGATGTCGGTGGCGTGAAGATTCCGGTCGCGTTCTTCGCGGTGGTTTCGATCGGCGTCCTCGGTCTGTACCTCGCCTTCTCGATTCCGATTTTCCTTCGCTGGAAGGCGGGCGACTCCTTCAAGCCGGGCGGCTGGACGCTCGGCAAGAAGTACAAGTGGATGTCGATCGTTGCGGTCGTCGAGATCGCGATCACCTCGTTGTTCGCGCTCTTCCCGACCAGCAGCCTCGGCGCCCCCTGGTACGACGGCTTCGGCTGGAAGTACGTGAACTACGCAATTCTTGTGCTGCCTGGCGCGCTGATCGTCCTCACCATCTGGTGGTATGCCTCGGTGAAGAACTGGTTCACCGGCCCGAAGACAACGATCGACCTGCCTGTCGGGGTGTCGGCAGCGGAGGAGTTGCACCTCGAGCACGAGCATCACAGCCACGCGCCACAACTCAACGCTGACTAGAGCCGCTGGATCGCTAGAACGGCGGCGGCTCGCCCGGGGCGTTGTCGTTCGCAACGAAAAGCTCAGTGGCGGTGGATCGCTTCGGGGCGGCTGCGGCTCGGCCTCCAGTGCCGCGAGGATGCGCGCCTGCCGCGTCCAGACGCGCCCGCTCGCGCTCGCACGCCAGCAACGCGGCGATCAACGCCTCATGCGAGTAGGTCGAGACGTTGTCGGAATGGGTCATGAAGTTAGTAAGCACCGCTGACATTTTCCGGAACACTCGTTCGAATAGATGTTAGGTTAGAGCCGTGCTCGAGGTACAGCCGTCGCTCTTCGGTTCGGTCGATCCGGACGGGCACGGCGTGCGCGGCCCGGCGTCGCTCACGGAGGTTCATCGGCTCGAGCTGACCCACGGAGCCTGGGTTGACCTGCGCCCCGGTTGGCTTGACGGAACCGACCGGCTCTTCGAGCGGCTGTTGAAGCGCGTGCCGTGGCGCGCCGAGCGGCGCGTCATGTACGACCACGAGCTGGACGTGCCACGGCTCGCATGCTTCTACCGCGAGGGCGTGAAGCTGCCCGACCCGGTGCTCACCGCCGCGCGCGAGCAACTCGGCGACTACTACGAGGACGAACTCGGCGAGCGCTTCGTGACCGCCGGCATGTGCCTCTACCGAGACCGCGAGGACAGCGTGGCCTGGCACGGTGATCGCATCGGACGAGGCGGTACGCACGACACGATGGTCGCCATCGTCTCCCTCGGTGCTCCGCGGACGCTGCTGCTACGCCCGAGCGGGGGAGGAGCAAGCACGCGCTTCGCGCTGGGACACGGGGATCTGCTGGTGATGGGCGGCAGTTGCCAGCGCACCTGGGAACACTCGGTTCCGAAGACGAGCCAGCGCTGCGGTCCGCGGATGAGCGTGCAATTCAGGGCACGTGGGGTGGTCTAGGAAGAGATTTCTCGCGAGGAGTGCAGCAAGTTCGAGGTGGGCTGCGTTTTAGGGGCGTAACTGTCGGAGGGAGACCGCGGTGACGTTTGAGGAGTACGTGTCGGCACAGGTGCCGGTCATGCTGCGCACCGCCACGTTCTTCACCGGTGAACTCGCTGCTGCGGAAGACCTCGTGCAGGACGTCCTCATCAAGGTGCACGGTCGCTGGGAGCAGATCGCTGCCCTCGAGTCACCGGAAGGCTACGTCCGGCGGATGCTCGTGAACGAGTTCCTCACCCAGCGTCGCAGGTGGGGACGGGTGCTGCCGGTCTCTGACGTCCCGGGCGAGAAGACCCAGGACGACCACGCTCCGGCACATGCCGACCGGCAGGTGCTGCGCTCGGAGTTGGCGCGGTTGCCGCGTCGGCAGCGGGTCGCGCTGGTCCTGCGCTACTACGGCGGCTACTCCGACACCGAAATCGCCGAAGCGCTCAGCTGCCGCCCCGGCACCGTCCGCAGCCTGCTCAGCCGCGGCCTCGCGGCGCTCCGCATCACCCCGGCCCTGCGGTCGGAGTATGCCGCTGAACCGCTCGTGCTTCCGAAAGGAGCCCTCTGATGGAGACAAACGTGAGAACTGAGGACGACCTCCGCGCCGCATTCGCCGAACCGGTCGGCGTCGGCTCCGCCGAGCGCGAACTGATCGATCGCTTCACAACGGGAGATCCCGTCTCCCGTCGGGCGTCCACAACCGGAGGACGCCGGACCGGCTACATCATCACGACCGGCATCGTCGGTGCCGCAGCGGCGACGGTGGCAGGTGTGGTGATCGCTGCTGGTCATGACCCGTCCTCGGTGCCGGGGCAGGCAGGGACGCAAGGGCCTGCGACACAGACGTCGAGCGCCGACTCGAGCAGTGCTGTTCCGAGTGCTACGGCGAGCGACCATCCTGTGCCGATCACCCCGCAGTCGGTGTCGTTCATGCTCGAGGGAATGCTGCCGCCAGGTGGAACCGTCACCAAGCGCACCGGCCGCAGCCTTGACGGATTCGCCGCTGCCGAGCTCGTCTGGAACGACGGGCATGGCGCCGCTGAGATCGCGATCGGCATCAGCTATCGCCCCGCGGTAGTAACGCCGCACAACCCCGGCCCGAGTGCACCGTGCGGCGGAACGTATCTGCCGCCGACGTGCAAGACGCTGGCGGACGGAACACAAGTGGCGGTGGCGCAGGGTAAGGAATACCCGTACGGCCAGCACGCCATCAACGCCACGGATTGGGACGTGGTTGTCTTCCGCACGGACGGCGTCCAGGTCGACATCAACGAGTGGAACGCGCCGCAGGAGAAGGACGCTGCGGTCACGCGCCCGGAGCCTCCGCTGAGCGTCGACCAGCTCACGGCCATCGCGAAGGACCAGGCGTGGCAGCCCACCGTCGACGCCAACTTCGCCGCGGCGCACGCGGGTCTCTTCACACCGGACGCGATGCCCTAACCCGCTCGCATGCAGCCGTAGCATCGGTTCGTGCTTCTCTCACTCACCAGCTTCTCGGTTGCGGCCGTCCTCATCGTGCTGCTGCCTGGGCCGGACACCCTCGTGGTCGTCCGGGGCCTGCTCCGCGGCCGCCGCACGGGAGTGCTGACGGTGCTCGGCGTCCTTACCGGGTTGATCGTCTGGGTCTGTGCCGCATCACTTGGCCTCGCGGCGCTGCTGCGGGCCAGCGAGATCGGTTTCACGGCGCTGAAGATCGCGGGCGGGATCTACCTCTTCTGGCTCGGCTTCCAGTCGCTGCGGACGGTCTTCCGCCGTACCCCCGACCTCGAACGGGTCGTGATCCCACCACGCACCGGCCTGCTCGGCTCGGGCTACGCCGCCGGGCTGCTCACCGACGTGCTCAATCCGAAGGTCGGCGTCTTCTTCGTGACCTTCCTGCCCGGCTTCGTCCCCGACCGCTATCCCGTCGGCTGGTTCTCCCTGCTGCTCGGGGCGATCTTCACCGTCCTCACCGCCGTCTACTTCGCCGTGCTGCTGGCCGTTTCGGGCAAGGTCACCTCGTGGATGCAGACCCCGCGCATCCGCCGCCGCCTCGACGGACTCACCGGGCTCATCCTCGTCGGGTTCGGGATCCGGCTGGCCACCGAGAGCTGAGCAACACGACCTGACACTGGCGTAACTCGGGCACCTCGGGTAACAATGGTGTAGTTCTGTGTGGCTGTGCACCTCCTGACACAGGACGGACCGCTGGGGAAGGCGTCGCCGTCGAGTCAGAGGAGGTGTGCGATGTCTGCTGCTGCAACCAAGGGTGTCGTGTATCTGCACGCCTGCCCGCCGGCCATTGCGCCGCACGTCGAATGGGCGCTCGCGGGCGTCCTCGGCAGTGCTGTCCGGATGGAATGGACCGCACAGCCGGCCTCTCCCGCGTCCTTGCGCGCTGAAGCCACCTGGGTCGGCAGGATCGGCACCGGGTCACGCCTCGCCGCCGCCCTGCGGGCTTGGCCGATGCTCGTCTTCGAGGTCACCGAAGACGGCACCTCGCTCAGCGACGGGGAGCGCGTCAGCTACATGCCGGGTCGCGGCTTTCACCGCAGCATGACCGCGAGCAACGGTGACATCGTCATCGACGAGGAGCGCCTGCGCGGCCTCGTCGATCGCGCGCGCGACGCACAGGACTTCCGCCACGGGCTGGCCGAACTGCTCGGCTCGAGTTGGGACGCCGAACTCGAGCCCTACCGCACCGGCGCCTGGGGCGAGCCAGTAACGCTGCTTCACCAGGTGGTCTAGCCGCTCGCGCGTCCCAAACGCTCAGTTTTCGCCGAGAAAGTGAGCGTTTCGGACGCGCGAGCGGTTACAACGGGATGTTGCCGTGGGCTCCGCGGCCGGCAGGAGCCTCGGCCAGCGCGGTGGCGAGCCGCGCCCGTGTCGTCGCTGGGTCGATCTCTTCATCGACGACGCCGATCTCGATCGCGCGCGCGACGCCACCGGCGATCCGCTCGTGCTCCTCGGCGAGCTTGGCGTGCAGCGCCTCGCGCTCACCCGGCTCGGCAGCCGCGAGCTTCTTGCGGTGCAGGATGCCGACCGCAGCTGATGCGCCCATGACCGCGACCTCGGCGCCCGGCCAGGCGAACACCTTCGTCGCACCGAGTGACCGTGAGTTCATCGCGATGTAGGCACCACCGAACGACTTGCGGGTCACCAGCGTCACGCGCGGCACCACCGCCTCGCCGAAGGCATGCAGCAGCTTCGCGCCGCGGCGCACGATGCCGTCCCACTCCTGGCCGACACCGGGCAGGTAGCCGGGGACGTCGACGAGGACGACGAGCGGGACGCCGAAGGCGTCGCACATCCGCACGAAGCGCGCCGCCTTCTCCGCCGAAGGGGAGTCGAGGCAGCCGCCGAGGCGCAGCGGGTTGTTCGCGATCACACCCACCGTGCGACCCGTGAGACGCCCGAGGCCTGTGACGATGTTCGGCGCCCACTTGGCGTGCATCTCGAAGAAGGTGCCGTCGTCGAGGACGGCGTCGACGAGCGGGTGTACGTCATAGGCGCGCTTCGGGTTCGCCGGCAGCACCGCCGAAACATCGGTCGGCGCGCCGATGGCCGAGAGGTTGAAGGCTCCCTGCTTGGCGATGAGCGCCACCGCATCTCGTGCCGCGGTGATCGCCTCGTCCTCGGTCTCGGTGGTGACGTGGACGACACCACTGCGCCGGCCGTGCGTGTCGATGCCGCCGAGGGACTCCATGTCCACGTTCTCGCCGGTGACCGACTTGACCACGTCAGGTCCGGTGACGAAGACGCGCCCTGACTGGGACATGATCACCAGGTCGGTGAGCGCCGGGCCATAGGCGCCACCACCGGCGGCAGGGCCGACCACGACCGAGATCTGCGGCACGCGCCCCGAAGCACGGATCATCGCAGCGAAGACCTCACCCACCGCATGCAACGCGAGGACGCCCTCGGCCAGACGTGCACCGCCGGAGTGCCACACCCCGAGGACGGGGACGTTCTCGCGCACCGCGGTGTCTATGACATCGACGATGTGCTTGCACCCGTCATCACCCATCGCACCGCCCATCACGGTGGCGTCCGTACAGTACGCCGTCACCGGGGCACCGGCGATGGTGCCCCGGGCCGTGAAGACACCACTGGTGTCGCGGGCCATCAGCGGTACGAGCGAACCCTCGTCGAAGAGGTGCGAGAGCCGCAGCTCCGGGTCGCGGGGGTCGATCTCGGTCGGTGCGTCAGCGACAGCGGTCATGGAACTATCAGGCCTTCCGGAAGAGCAACGCCACGTTGTGACCGCCGAAGCCGAACGAGTCGTTCAGTGCGGCGGGGATGGTCATCTCACGCGGCGAGGTGGGGACGTCGATGCGGACTTCGTCGTCCGGGTCATCGAGGTTGATCGTCGGCGGCACGATGTCATTGGCGACCGAGAGGATCGTCGCCACCGACTCGATGGCGCCCGCAGCTCCGAGCAGGTGGCCGGTCATCGACTTCGTGGCGGCGACGACGGTCTGCTCACCGAGCAGTTCGGCGATCCACTTGGCTTCCGGGCCGTCACCGGTAGGCGTCGAGGTTGCGTGGGCGTTGACGTGCACGACGTCCTTGAGCTCTACTCCGGCGCGGGTGATGGCGGCCTGCGCCGCCCGTCGCTGCCCGTTGCCCTCGGGGTCGGGCTGGACGATGTCGTAGCCGTCAGAGGTGATCGCCGCGCCGGCGAGGACCGCGTACGGCGTGCGTCCTCGCGCCGCAGCCGAGGAGGCACGCTCCAGGACGATGATGCCCGCGCCCTCACCCATGACGAAGCCGTCGCGTCCCTTGTCGTACGGACGGGAGGCGCGCTGCGGCTCGTCGTTGCGGGTCGACATGGCGCGCATCTGCGCGAAGCCGGCCATGGTGAGCGGCAGGATGCAGGCCTCGGTGCCGCCGGCGACGACGATGTCGGCGCGGCCGAGCTGGATGAGGTCCAGCGCCAGTGCGATCGCCTCCGCACCCGAGGCACAGGCACTCACCGTCGTGTGGATGCCGGCCTTGGCGCCGAGCTCCAGGCCGACGTAGGCGGCCGGGCCGTTGGGCATGTCCATCGGGATGAGCAGCGGCGAGACTCCGCGCGCGCCCTTCGCGAGCATGATGTCGTGCTGGTTGATCAGGCTCGTGACGCCGCCGATGCCGGTGCCGATGCAGACGGCGAGGCGCAGCGGGTCGATGCCGTTCTCGCTGGCGTGACCGGTGAATCCGGCGTCGGCCCACGCCTCGCGAGAGGCGACGATGGCGGCCTGCTCCGAGCGGTCGAGGCGCCGGGCCTGCACGCGGGGGAGTAGTTCGGCCGGGTCGACGGCCATCGGAGCGGCGATCCGCGAAGGGAGGTCGGCCCACTCATCACCTTGTAGCTCGACGACGCCGGAACGGCCTGCGAGCAGGCCGTCCCAGAACGTCGCGACGTCGCCACCGAGCGGGGTGGTAGCACCCAGCCCGGTGACGACTACGTCCTCTTCGAGCATCAGCCGTTGCTCACGATGTAGTTGACGGCGTCGCCAACGGTCTTGAGCTTCGGCAGCTCGTCATCGGGAATCTTCACGCCGAACTTCTCCTCGGCGGCCATGGCGACCTCGACCATCGACAGGGAGTCGACATCCAGGTCGTCGGCGAAACTCTTCTCGTCGGTGACATCGGCCGGACTCACATCGGCGACCTCTTCGAGGATGGATGCGAGTCCGGTGCGGATCTCGTCGGCACTTGCCACGGTGTTCTCTCTTTCTGTGGTGGGCACTGCTTCTGTGGTGGGCACTGCGTTGTGGGATGGTGCAGGACTCGGCGCGGAGGCTCAGGGAGCGAGGACGACCTGGCCCGCGTAGGCAAGACCGGAACCGTAGCCGAGGAGCAGGACGGGCTCCCCGGAGGGGATCTCGCCGCGCTCGAGCATCCGCGACATCGCCAGCGGGATCGACGCCGCTGAGGTGTTGCCGCTGGTGACGATGTCCTCCGCGACTCGAAGGCCGGGTACCGCGAGCTTCTTCGCGATCGACTCGATGATCCGCAGGTTCGCCTGGTGCGGCACGAAGGCCGCGAGGTCGTCGGCGGCGATGCCCGCGCGATCCAGCGCCGCCTTGGCGATCTTCGGCATGCTGCCGGTGGCCCACCGGTAGACGGCCTGACCCTCCTGGCGGAACGTCCGGGTGAGCGGGTCGATCACGACGGTGTCCATCTGGTTGCCGGCGGTACCGAGGACGGCCGGGGCGATGCCGATCTCATCGGAGGCGCCGATGACCGCGGCGCCTGCACCGTCGCCGAGGATGATGCAGGTGCTGCGATCGTTCATGTCCAGCCAGCCGGAGAACCGCTCGGAGGCGACCACGAGAACCTTGCGGGCCTGCCCGGCGCGGATCGCGGCAAGGGCCATGCTCACGGAGTAGACGAATCCCGAGCATCCCGAACTGATGTCGAAAGCTCCCGGCGCGTCGATGCCGAGGCGGTAGGCGAGATTCGGCGCGGCAGCGGGAACGGGCGTCGGCATGGTGCAGGTCGCGACAAGGACGAGGTCGATCTCGCTCGCGGCGACGCCGCTGTTGGCGAGCGCCTTCGAGCCGGCCGCCTCGGCCATGTCGATGACGGTCTCGTCCTCATCGGCCCAGTGCCGTTCGGCGATGCCGACCCGCGACTTGATCCACTCGTCGTCGGTGTCGACGCCCCGTGCGATGAGGTCGGCATTGCTGATGACATTCGCCGGGCGGTAGTGCCCCATGCCGAGGATGCGTGCACCGGGCGCGCCGGGCGCAACAGTGAGGCTCATGCGCGCACTCACGCCAGCTGGTCGATGCGGGCGACGGGGAGGCCGGCGGGGACGATGTCCCCGTCGTGGCGCAGCCATTCGGCGAGCACGCCGGCCGACGGGGCGACGATCTCGTGCTCGTCGCGGTTCGTGGCGATGGTGCCGAGGCGGGTGCCGCGCGCCACGTCCGTTCCCTCGTCCATGCCCGTGGCACGGGTGAAGACGCCCTTCGCCGGCGTAACGACGACACGGAACTCCGGGGTGTGTTCGCCCTGCCCGTGCTGGGGTGTCGAGTCGATGAGTGTGCGCGCAGCGGCGAGGTCGGCGGGGGACTTCACGGCGAGGATCTCGATACCGGGCAGCTCGCGCTTGGCGATGCCGGCGAGCGTCCCGGCGGGGGCGAGTTCGATCGCGGCGGTGACGCCGAGGTCACGGCAGGTCGCCATGCAGAGGTCCCAGCGCACCGCGAGCGTGACCTGCCGGACGAGGCGCGCGATGAGGTCGGAGCCGGTGGAGACCGAGGCACCGTCAGCGTTGGAGAGCAGGATCGGGCGCGGATCACCCACCGTGAGGCTGGCGGCGTAGGCCGCCAGAATCGCTTCGGCCGGCGCCATGTAGGACGTGTGGAAGGCACCCGCAACGGAGAGCGGCCGCACTCGGCTGCCTGCGGGCGGGTTCGCGGCGAAGGCATCCAGCGCGGCGACCGGACCGGCGGCGACGATCTGCCCGGCACCGTTGCGGTTGGCGGGCGTGAGCCCGGCGGCGAGGATCGCGGCCACGACCTCGTCGGCGTCACCACCGATGACGGCGGACATGCCGGTGGGTTCACGTGCGCAGGCGGCGGCCATCTCGGCGCCGCGGCGACCGGCGAGCGCCACCGCTTCGGGTCCGGTGAGGGCACCGGCGACAGCGGCCGCGGTGAGTTCGCCCACAGAGTGGCCGGCGACGACGCGATCGAAGTCACCGTCCAGACCGAGCTGGTCGGCGACCAGCACGCCGAGGGCGACGATGAGCGGCTGGGTGACGGCGGTGTCCTTGATCTCCTCGGCGTCCGCGGTGGTGCCGAGGCGGAGCAGGTCGAGCCCGAGGGCCTCGGAGAATTCGTCGATCTGATCGGCGACTCCGGGCAGGTCGAGCCAGGGGGAGAACATGCCGGGGGACTGTGCACCCTGCCCGGGCGCGAGGACGGCGATCACGTGTACTGACAATTCCCTGTCGGGTCGGGGGCTGGCGAGCGCGACGCGCACAGTCTTAGCGCGCATCACTTGGAGGAATCCTACAAAGGAGGTCCGCTGTTGACGCAGGGTATAGGCGTGTCTTAAGAGGAAGCGTCCAGACGCCCCACAGTAAGGGCGATCTGCAAGGTGAAGGCGCCACGGGGGTTCGTGGGGGATTCACCGCAGATCTCACCGACCCGCTTAAGGCGGTAGCGGACCGTGTTGGTGTGCACGAACAGCGCCCTGGCGGTGGACTCCAGCGCGCCGCCGTTGGCGAGGAAGGTCGACACGGTCTCAAGCAGCACGTCGCCCGCCTTCGCCAGCGGAAGGTAGATCGTCTCGATGAGTTGTTCGCGGGCGTCGAGATCGCCGGCGAGCGTCCGCTCCGGCAGTAGCGAATCGCTGCTCACCGGCCGGGGCGCCCCGGGCCATCCGTCCACCGCGCGCAGTCCGCTCAGCGCCGCCTGCGTGACGATGTTCGACGCACTCACGTCCTCAGCCCGAGGGCCGACGACGACCGGGCCGTCACCGAAATGGGTGAGCATGTCAGTGGCAGCCCGCATCGGGTCATCGATGTTGCCCAGGACGATGACGAGACGGTCTCCCTGTACGCCCGCGAGGGCGTCAAAGCTGAGGCGCCGCGCCCCCCGATGGATCTCGGCGCGCAGTTCGTCGCGCGTGCGGTCGTCGAGATCCGTTGCCGGCGCGGTACCGACGACGGCGGTGACCGGGCCGGTGGAGCGCCACCCCAGCGCGGTGAGCTGGCTCAGCGGGTCATCGCCGATCGGTGTGCCGCCGAGGAGGCCGTCGATGACGAGAGCCTCCAGGCGCGTATCCCATGCGCCACGGCTCTCGGCGGCACCGGCATAGACGCGGGCTGCGGCGAAGGCGATCTCGCGGCTGAACCGAAGCAGTTCCTCACGGACCGCGGTCCGGTCGTCCTCGGTCGCCAGCGGCGGCACCTGCTCCTCGACGACGTTGATCGTCTGGCGGATGAGCTCGACGGTCTGCTGCAGCGTCACGGAGCGGGCCATCGTCCTCGGCGCGGCGGCGAAGACGTTGTTGGTGAGTCGGAGTACGTCGCCGGGCACAGTGCTGGGCTGCCGCAGCCACCCCACGTAGCTGGCGATGCCGGACTGCACGAGCAGCGTCACCCAGGAGCGCTGGTCGGCGGGCAGCGCGCGGAACCAGGACAGCTGGTCGTCCATACGGGCGATGCTCTGCGTGGCGAGGCGACCGCTGGCCTGCTCGATACGCCTGATCGTCTCGTCGCGACTCACCGGGCTGCTCAGCCGTAGATCGAGTCGATGTAGGACGGACCGTAATACGTGTCGAGTTCGTCGAGGGACTGCTCGGGGCGTTCGAGGGCCTGGCAGATCACTGAGCGGCGCGGCACGGCATCAGGGCTCCACGACTCCGGTCGCCACGTTCCCGAGCGGAGGAACGCCTTGGAGCAGTGATAGAACACCTCCTCGATGCTCACCTCGAGCGCGAGCGTCGGCTGGTGCTTCTTGACCTGAAGCTCGGCGAGGTAGGGCGCGCCCCGGACGATGGTCGCCGTGCCGTTGATCCGCAGCGTGTCGCCGCGGCCCGGTATGACGAAGATCAACCCGACGTGCGGGTTGCGCAGGATGTTGTGAAAGCCGTCCGCCCGCCGGTTGCCGGGGCGCTCCGGGACGGCGATGGTCGTCTCGTCCAGGACGATCGCCAGCGCGCCCGCGGGGTCGCCCTTGGGGGAGACGTCGAGGTTGCCGTCCTCATCGGAGGTCGCGACGAAGCAGAGCGGCGAACCGGCGACCCACGCCCTGTCGAGCTCGTGCAGCGAGGTCCGTACCTTGTCGCGAGCAGCTGTCGCGGGCTCGCCGATAAGCGTCTCGAGCTCGTCTGCTGTGGTGATCGGAGTTCCGCCGAATGTGCGCACGTCTCCGATCCTAGGTTCGGAGAGCAAGCGCAG
>DASXYU010000052.1:0-25634 GCA_036502295.1 Jatrophihabitans sp.
GACGTCGTCCTCGCGACGAAGTTCGGCTCGACGTTGCGCCACGGTTCCAACGGCAAGGACTGGAACGCCCGCGGCTCGCGGCGCTACATCCGGCGGGCGATCGAGTCCTCGCTGCGCCGGCTTCGCACCGACTACATCGACCTCTATCAGCTGCACCGGCCCGACCCGGCGACCCCGATCGAGGAGACGCTGGCGGCGCTCACCGAGCTGGTCCACGAAGGCAAGGTGCGCTACATCGGCTCCTCCAACTTCAGCGGGTTCCAGGTGGCCCACGCCGAATGGACCGCGCGCACCCGTGGCTACGAACACTTCATCTCGGTCCAGAATGAGTACAGCCTGCTCGACCGTGAGATCGAGTCCGACGTCGTCCCGGCCTGCGTGGAATACGGGCTCGGGGTGCTGCCGTACTTCCCCCTCGCGAGTGGCGTCCTCACCGGCAAGTACAAGCGTGGCGTCCCGGCACCGAGCGAGAGCCGCCTCGCGGCGTGGGGCGCCGAGGACGAGATGCTCACCGACCGTAACTTCGACATCGTCGAGGGCCTGACGGCGTTCGCGGAGTCGCGTGGTGTGACGCTGCTGGATGTCGCGATGGGTGGGCTCGCCGCGCAGCCGAGCGTCGCGTCGGTGATCGCCGGCGCCACCTCGGCGGCGCAGGTCGCCTCGAACGTGAAGGCCGGGCTGTGGGCGCCGTCGCTCGGGGACGTCGCCGAGATCGACCGCATTACCGCCTAGGCCCGAAGGAAGCCGAAGGCGTCGCGCTGCTGCTCGACGGCCGCCTTCAGGCCGGCGACATCCGGGCCGCGGCGCAGCACCTCGCGGCTGAGGCTGGGCAGCACGTTGCGGGCGGCGTCGCCGAAGATCCGCCGCACGTCCCGCGGGGTTCCGCCCTGGGCACCGACGCCCGGGGAGAGGATCGGGCCGTTCAACACGCTGAAGTCCGTGCCGGTCTGCCCGATCGTCGCGCCGACGACCAGCCCGAAGGAACCCAACGGGGTTGCACCGTCGTTGCGGGATGCGACCTCGTCCACGACGGTCTGCCCGACCGTGCGGCCGTCCTCGGTACGGGCGTGCTGGAACTGCGGCCCCTCCTTGTTGGAGGTGAGGGCGAGGACGAACACCCCGGCGTCCTGCGCTGTGGCGAGGTCGAAGGCCGGATCGAGTGAGCCGACGCCGAGAAACGGCGAGACGGTGATGGCGTCAGACGCCAGCGGTGCGTCCTTGTCGAGGTAGGCGCGGGCGTAGGCCTCCATCGTGGAGCCGATGTCGCCACGCTTCACGTCCAGCAGGACGAGCGTGCCCGCGACACGGAGTTCGCGTATCGCACTCTCGAGAACGGCGATGCCCGCAGACCCGAAGACCTCGAAGAAGGCCGACTGTGGCTTCACGATTCCGACGGTGCCGGCGAAAGCAGCCACGCACGTCTCCGTGAAGGACCTCAGACCCTCCACGCTCACCGGCAGCCCCCAGTCGCGGAGCAGTTCAGCGTGCGGGTCGATGCCGACGCAGAGGGAGCCGTGCTTGTCGATGGCGTCCTCGAGATGTGAACCGAATGTCATGCGTTCACCACTTTCTTGCGTCGGCGGGCGCGGGCGTCCTCGGAGAGATGCGCGAAGCCCACGGCGTCGGCCAGGGAGCTGAAGCCGCGCGCGCCGAGTTCGTCCTCAAGTTCGCCCAGGACGCGCATCGGGGCGTCCGGGTCGCCGAAGACCGCAGTACCGACCGAGATCGCCGACGCGCCGGCGAGGACGAACTGCAGCGCGTCGAGGCCGCTGCGGATTCCGCCCATGCCGAGGATCGGCATCGTCGGCAGCGCGCGATGCACCTGCCAGACACAGCGCACGGCCACCGGCCGGATCGCCGGCCCGGAGAGGCCGCCGGTAACCCCGCCGAGCGCCGGCGCCATCGAGTCGGTGTCGATGACGAGGCCGAGCAGCGTGTTGATGAGGCTGAGGCCGTTGGTGCCGGCGTCGGCACAGGCGCGCGCGATCTCGGTGATGTCGGTGACGTCAGGACTGAGCTTTGCGAGGATCGGCGTGCGATCGCCCGCCTCGTCCAGCACGCCCCGCACCGCTGTGATGACGTGGCTACTCGCGGTCGGGTCGCAGGCGAAGACCTGGCCGCGACTCTCGACGTTCGGGCAGCTGATGTTGACCTCGAGCATCGAGACCGCGGGGTGGTTGGCGAGTTTGCGGGCGAGTTCGGCGTACTCCTCGACCCGTCCTCCGGCGATGGAGACGGCCGTCCTCGCCCCAACGGACTGCAGCCAGGAGAGGTCGTGCTCGATGAAGGAGTCGATGCCGGGACCTTGCAGGCCGATCGAGTTGAGCATCCCGCTGGGGGTCTCGGCCATGCGCGGCGTCGCGCGGCCCGAGCGCGGGCGCAGCTGGATCGATTTGGTGACGACGGCGCCGAGGTCGGCGACATCGAAGAACTGATGCAGCTCGCGGCCGTAGCCCGCACAGCCCGAGGCGGTGAGGACGGGGTTCGGCAGGGTCAGGTGGCCCAGCCGCGCCGTCATATCAGTCATTTCTCTCCACTTTTGGTCTTGAATCCGGGTATCGCCTGACTCAGGACCAAAACTCGCTCCATCAGTGCCCCATCGCGTCAGCACCGACGAGGTCAGCCGGCAGGGCGCCGACGTCGGCCCAGCGGACGCGCTCGGCGTCGAAGGTCGGCCCGTCGACGCAGGAGCGCAGGAATCGGGACTTCCCGTCGTCCCCGACCACGGGCAGGACGCAGGTCATGCAGACCCCGATGCCACAGGCCATCGCCTCCTCGACGGAGACCTGCGCGCGGATGCCGTGCGCTCTGGCGATGTCGCCGACGGCGCGCAGCATCCCCATCGGCCCGCAGGCGTAAACGATCGGTCGCGCGCCGCCGGCACGGGCGCCATCGGGTGCGGTCGCGCCGACGCGCTCGATCGTCGCCGCGAGTGCATCGGTGACCCAGCCCTGCTGACCGGCCGAACCGTCGTCCGTGGTGACCGTCACCTGGCCGACGAGTCGTTTGGCAGCGAGTTCACCGAAGAGGCGATCGGCCGACGCCGCCCCGAGGATGATCTCCACATGGCTGCCCTGCTTCTGCAGCGCATCGGCCAGCGGCAGTAACGGCGCAGCCCCGTAGCCGCCGCCGACGAGGACGGCCGGAACGGGCCCGGAATCCGACACCGCAGGAAGGCTGAACGGGTTGCCGAGCGGGCCGACGAGGTCGAGCTTCTCCCCCACCGTCCGCTGCACCAGCCACCGTGTGCCGGGGCCCTGCGCCGCGACGACGAACTGGACCGTGCCTGCGTATCCCTCGGTGGTGTTCGCACCGTAGAGGGCGAAGGAGCGGCGCAGGATCATCCCGGTGTCGGGACCGCCGACGGCGACTGCGACGAAGTGACCCGGACGGAATCCCGTGGCGATGCCCGGCGCGATGACCGTGAACTCGGTGTAGGCGCCGACCCGCCGCACCGCGAAGATCTCGCCCATTTCGTGGCAAGGCTTGCTCATCGTCCGCTCCAGCCCCGCCCGCGGGGCGTGTCGCAGCCACCGGCAGCTTCGCTGCGGGCAAGCCGCTGGCTCTTCGCGCGAGCGCTCATCGCGTAGTTGGTCACCCTCATTCGGCGCGCCAACCCGCCAGAGAGGCGTGCAGGTCCTGCAGGCTGCGCACCCCGATCTCGCCGCGGGAGAGTTCCTCGATGCCCTGCACGGCGGCCGAGGCGGCCTGCACCGTGGTGATGCAGGGGATGCCGACGGTCACCGCCGCCGTCCTGATCTCGTAGCCGTCGATGCGCGGATTCGAGTTGCCCGCCGCGCCCCGCGGAGTGTTGAAGACGATGTCGATCTCGCCGGCCTGGATCATCTCGACGATGTTGCCCGGGCCCTCGCTGAACTTGCCGACCACCTCGCACGGCACACCGTTGCGGCGCAGCACCTGCCCGGTACCCGCGGTGGCGATGATCCGGAAACCGAGATCGTGCAGCCGCATGGCGGGAAAGATGATCGCCCGCTTGTCGCGGTTGGCGATGGAGATGAAGACCGTCCCCTTCAACGGCAGCGAGCCGTAGACCGCCGCCTGGCTCTTGGCGAAGGCCATGCCGAAGTTCGCATCGATGCCCATGACCTCGCCGGTGGACTTCATCTCCGGGCCGAGCAGCGAGTCGACCTGGTCACCGGCGGGCGTGCGGAACCGGTGGAACGGAAGCACCGCCTCCTTCACCGAGATCGGCGCGTCGTCGGGAAGGTCGCCGCCGTCGTGCGTTCTCGGCAGTACACCCTCCGCACGCAGTTCGGCGATGGTCGCGCCGACGGCGATGCGGGCCGCGGCCTTCGCCAGCGGTACCGTCGTCGCCTTCGAGACGAACGGTACCGTCCTGCTCGCACGCGGGTTGGCTTCGAGGACGTAGAGGATGTCACTGGCCATCGCGTACTGCACGTTGATGAGACCGCGGACCCCGATGCGCTCGGCGAGTGCGAGGGTCGAGGTGCGCACGGCATCGATGTCGGCGCCGCCGAGGGTGATCGGCGGCAGGGCGCAGGCCGAGTCGCCGGAGTGGATGCCGGCCTCTTCGATGTGCTCCATCACGGCACCGAGGTAGAGCTCGTGGCCGTCGTAGAGGGCATCGACATCGATCTCGACCGCGTCGTCGAGGAAGCGGTCGACGAGGACGGGGTGCGCGGGCGTGATCTCGGTGGCACGGCTGATGTAGTCAGACAGGTGCGCCTCGTCGTAGACGATCTCCATGCCACGTCCGCCGAGGACGTAGGAGGGACGCACCAGCACCGGGTAGCCGATGGAGTCGGCGACCGCCTTCGCCTCCTCGAAGCTGGTGGCGGTGCCGTGCTTCGGCGCCGGCAGGTTCGCGTCGGTGAGGATGCGGCCGAAGGCGCCGCGGTGCTCGGCGAGCTCGATCGCCTCGGGCTGGGTGCCGAGCAGTGGCACCCCGGCGTCCTTGAGGCGCTGCGCGAGGCCGAGCGGCGTCTGGCCGCCGAGGGTGCAGATCACACCGAGGACCTCACCGGATTGCTGCTCGGCGTGCACCACTTCCAGGACGTCCTCGAAGGTGAGCGGCTCGAAGTAGAGGCGGTCGGCGGTGTCGTAGTCGGTGGAGACCGTCTCGGGATTGCAGTTGATCATCACGGTCTCGTAGCCGGCCTCGCGAAGGGCGAGGACGGCGTGGACACAGGAGTAGTCGAACTCGATGCCCTGGCCGATCCGGTTCGGGCCACTGCCGAGGATGATCACCTTCTGCCGGCCGGTGTGGCCGACCTCGGTCTCCTCGTCATAGGTCGAGTAGTAGTACGGGGTGCTCGCCTCGAACTCGGCCGAGCAGGTGTCGACGGTCTTGAAGACCGGCCGGATGCCGTGCTCCAGTCGCAGCGCACGCACCGCCGCGTCATCGCCGAGCCCGTCCTTCGACAACTCCGGACGCAGCAGGCTCAGCTGCAGGTCGGAGATGCCGTGCCGCTTGGCCCCGCGCAGCAGCCCGGACGTGACCGCGGGCGCGGCGACGATCTCGGCGCGGAGTTCGACGAGCAGCGCGATCTGGTCGACGAACCACGGGTCGATGCCGGTGGCGGCTGCGACCTCGTCCACGCTGGCGCCGGCGCGCATCGCCTGCTCGACGTAGTAGAGGCGTCCGTCGGTCGGGATCGAAACGCGCGCGAGGAGCTCGTCCCTGGTGAGGTCGTCATCCGGACGCGTCCAGAAGCCGGAAGCCTTCGTCTCCATCGAGCGCAGCGCCTTGCCGAGTGCCTCGGTGAAGTTGCGGCCGATCGACATCGCCTCGCCGACGCTCTTCATGTGCGTGGTGAGGACGGGGTCGGCGCCGGGGAACTTCTCGAAGGCGAAGCGCGGCACCTTCACCACCACGTAGTCGAGCGTCGGCTCGAAGGCGGCGGGTGTCTTCTTGGTGATGTCGTTGGGGATCTCGTCCAGGGTGTAGCCCACGGCGAGCTTCGCGGCGATCTTCGCGATGGGGAAGCCGGTGGCCTTGCTTGCCAGCGCGCTCGAACGAGACACCCGTGGGTTCATCTCGATGACGATCATGCGGCCCGTCTTCGGGTCGATGGCGAACTGGATGTTGCAGCCGCCGGTGTCGACTCCGACCTCGCGCAGTACGGCGATACCGACGTCACGCATGTGCTGGTACTCGCGGTCGGTAAGCGTCATCGCCGGCGCGACGGTGATCGAGTCACCGGTGTGCACGCCCATCGGGTCGACGTTCTCGATCGAGCAGACCACCACGACGTTGTCGTTCTTGTCGCGCATCAGCTCGAGCTCGAACTCCTTCCAACCGAGGACTGACTCCTCGACAAGGATCTCGTGCACCGGGCTCGCGGCGAGTCCGCGCGCCGCGAGGGTGCGGACCTCGTCGGCGTCACCGCTGCGCGCGAGACCGGAACCGAGACCACCCATCGTGAAGGACGGGCGGACGACGATCTTGTTGCCGACCTGCGCGGCGAAGGTAAGCGCGTCCTCGAGGGTGTGGCAGACGACGCTGCGCGGCACCTCCGCACCGATCCGCTCGACGATCTCCTTGAACTTCTGCCGGTCCTCGCCGCGCTGGATCGCGTCGATGTCAGCGCCGATGAGTTCAACGCCGTACTTGGCGAGGATGCCGCCTTCGTGCAGTGCGACCGCGAGGTTGAGGGCGGTCTGCCCGCCGAGGGTGGGCAGGATCGCGTCGGGGCGTTCCGCGGCGATGACGCGCTCGAGGAACTCGACCGTGAGCGGCTCGATATAGGTGGCGTCGGCGAACTCCGGATCGGTCATGATCGTCGCCGGGTTGGAGTTCACCAGGCTGACACGGAAGCCCTCGGCCCGCAGTACGCGGCAGGCCTGGGTGCCCGAGTAGTCGAATTCGCAGGCCTGGCCGATGACGATCGGCCCCGAGCCGATCACCAGGATGTGGCTGATGTCCGTCCTCTTGGGCATCAGGCCTTCTCCCCCAACAGATTCGCGAACCGGTCGAAGAGGTAGGCGGCATCGTGCGGGCCGGCCGCGGCCTCCGGGTGGTACTGCACGCTGAAGGCCTTCGCGTCCTTGGCGACGAGGCCCTCGACCACGTTGTCGTTGAGGCAGACGTGGCTGACGGCCACCGCCCCGAAGTCGGTCTGCGTCTCGCCCTCCAACGGCGCGTCGACCGCGAAGCCGTGGTTGTGCGCGGTGATCTCCACCTTGCCGGTGAGGAGGTCTTGCACCGGCTGGTTGATGCCGCGGTGGCCGTAGCCCAGCTTGTAGGTCCCGAAGCCGAAGGCCCGGCCGAGGATCTGGTTGCCGAAGCAGATGCCGAAGGTCGGCACCTCACGCCGCAACAACTCCTGCACCGTCGCGACGGCATCATCGGCCGTACCCGGGTCGCCGGGTCCGTTGGAGAGGAAGACCGCATCCGCGCCGGTGGCGAGGATCTCCTCGACGGTCGAGGCCGAGGAGAGGACGTGGGTGGTGATGCCGCGCTCGGCCATCCGCTGCGGTGTCATCGCCTTGATGCCGTAGTCCATCGCCGCCACCGTGAAGCGGTGCTCGCCGATCGCGTCGATGACGTAGGGCTTGGGCGTGGTGACTTCGGCGCTGAGGTCGGCTCCGGCCATCAGCGGCGACTCAAGAACCTTGCGATGCAGGCTCGCGACATCGAGATCGGCCGAGGAGATCACCGCCCGCATCGCTCCCCGCTCACGAAGATGGCGGGTGAGGGCGCGGGTGTCGATGCCGCTGATTCCGACGACGCCCTGAGTACGGAGTTCGTCGTCGAGGGTGCCCGAGGCGCGCCAATTCGACGCCCGCCGGGCGGGGTCGCGCACCACGTAGCCGCTCACCCAGATCCGCGCCGACTCGGGGTCCTGGCGATTGACCCCCGTGTTGCCGATGTGCGGCGCGGTCTGCACCACGATCTGACGGTGGTAGGACGGGTCGGTGAGCGTCTCCTGGTAGCCGGTCATGCCGGTGGCGAAGACCGCCTCACCGAAGGTCTCACCGGTGGCGCCATACGCCTCACCGGCGAAGCTGCGGCCGTCCTCAAGGACGAGCAGTGCGCTCACTTGACTCCTGCCTTTGCGTTGATCAGTCGCACCCACTCGGGGTACTTGCTCTTGTCGTCGGCGCGGATGCCCGTGTCGAGGTCGAACTCGCCGGCCTCCGCCTCGTCCTCCGACGCCGTCAGACGCCAGCTCACCACGAGCAGGCCTCCGGCGCCCATCACCTTTCCGGCGATGCCAGGACGCAGCTCGGCGCCCGTGATCCACGCCAGCGGGATGAAGATCGGGCGGTCGCCGTACCGCTGGATGTTCAGGCCGGCCTCGTGGAAGGAGATCGTCGAACTCGCGCGGCGTCCGAGCCCATCGTGCACCACGCGGTCCTGCCAGTTGTCGGCGAAGGTACTGCCGACATAGACGCCGAGCATCGGGGTGAGCAGCTCGGCGCCGAGTTCGGCCGGAGCCGTGGGCAGCACCGGCAGATAGGCCTGCCGTTTCGTGCGGTTGCGCCAGCCCAGGCGCATACCCAGCAGGAGCAGGAGGACGAGGACGACGCAGATGAGGACGAGCCACGTTCGGGTCATACGGCGACTCCGGCGACGAGTGAGCCATTGCGGACGGTGGGGCGGCCGCGCAGGAAGGTCGCGACGACGCTCGCCGGAAGCCTCCGTCCTGCGAAGGGGGTGTTGCGCGACTTCGAGGCGAGGCCGTCGGGCTCGACGACGTACTCACCGCGCGGGTCGATGAGCGTGAGGTTCGCCGGCTCCCCCACGGCGATGGGTCGGCCGTGGCCGCCAAGGCGGCCGATCGCGGCCGGGCGGGTACTCATGCGATCAGCGACACCCGCCCAATCCAGCGCACCGGTGCTGACCATCGTCTCGGCGACGACACCGAGGGCGGTCTGCAGGCCGAGCATGCCGAAGGCGGCGTCGACGAAGGCGTGGTCCTTGTCGTGCTCGGCGTGCGGGGCGTGGTCGGTGGCGACCGCGTCGATGGTGCCGTCGGCCAACGCCGCCCGCAGAGCGAGGGTGTCCTCCGCGGTGCGCAGCGGCGGGTTCACCTTGAAGACGGGGTCATAGGCGGCGACGTCTTGCGAGCCGTCCGATATTCCAGCAAGCAGGTCGACGGTGAGCAGAAGGTGGTGCGGGGTGACCTCGGCGGTGACATCGATGCCGCGCGCCTTCGCCCAGCGGATGACCTCGACCGAGCCCGCCGTGGAGACATGGCAGATGTGCAGTCGCGAAGCGGTGTGCTGGGCGAGCATCACGTCGCGGGCGATCACGGACTCTTCGGCGACGGCCGGCCACCCGGGCAGCCCGAGGCGGCCGGAGACCTCCCCTTCGTGGCAGCAGGCGGTGCCGTCGGCCAGGCGCGGGTCCTGGGCATGCTGGGCGATGACGCCGCCGTAGGGCTTGACGTACTCCAGCGCGCGGCGCATAAGGCGGGCGTCGTGCACGCAGCGGCCGTCGTCGCTGAAGACCCGCACCTGCGCCGCGGAACGCGCCATGCCCGCGATCTCGGCGAGCTGCTCGCCGGCGAGGCCATGGCTCACCGCGCCGACAGGACGGACGTCGACGAGCCCGGCGCGCTCCCCGAGGCGCAGCACCTGCTCGACGATCTCGGCGGTGTCCGCGACCGGACTCGTGTTCGCCATGGCGTGCACCGCGGTATAGCCGCCGAGGGCCGCGGCGGCCGAGCCGGATTCGATGGTCTCGGCGTCCTCCCGGCCGGGTTCGCGCAGGTGCGTGTGCAGGTCGACGAGGCCCGGCAGCAGGACGAGGCCGTCAGCGTCGATACTCACCACATCTGAGCCCGCTCCGCCCGGCGCTGCGGCGGCGCCGGTCTTGCCGAGGGCCGCAATGACTCCGTCCTTGATGAGGACGTCGGTGGGCTTGCCTCCGAACGGCGCGGCGCCGCGAAGCAGGTAGCTCATCCCTCCTCCCCTCCCAGCAGGCGGAAGAGGACGGCCATCCGCACCGCAACCCCGGCCTGCACCTGGTCGAGGACGACCGAGCGGGCGCCGTCTGCCGCTGCGGAGCTGATCTCCAGTCCGCGGTTCATCGGTCCGGGGTGGAGCACGGGGACGTCCTCTCCGAGCAGGTCGAGTCGGCGGGGCGAGAGGCCGTATTGCGTGGCGTACTCGCGCTCACTCGGCACGAATCCAACGCCGGCTCCATGAGTGTCGCCGGGCAATCCGCCACCCATCCGCTCGTACTGCATGCGCAGCATCATCACGGCGTCGACGTCGCCGTGGGCCTTGCCCGACAGTGTCTCGTCGAGGTCCCAGCTGGTCTCGCAGTTCCATGTGGAGACGCCGCTCGGCATCAGCGTCGGCGGCGCGACGAGGGTGACCCGCGCGCCGAGGGTGGTGAGCAGCAGGACGTTGCTGCGGGCGACGCGGCTGTGCGTGATGTCGCCGACGATAACGACGTGCCGGTCGGCGAGCGAGCCGAGGCGGTTACGCAGCGTGTACGCATCGAGCAGCGCCTGGGTGGGGTGCTCGTGGGTGCCGTCGCCGGCGTTCACCACGGCGCAGTCGACCCACTGCGCGATGCGCTGCACGGCACCGCTGGCGTTGTGCCGCACCACGAGGGCGTCGACCCCCATCGCGGCGACGGTGAGGGCAGTGTCGCGCAGGCTCTCTCCCTTGCTCACCGACGAACCCTTGGCACTGACGTTGATGACATCGGCGCTGAGCCACTTGCCGGCAATCTCGAAGGAGGACCGCGTCCTCGTGGAGTCCTCGAAGAAGAGGTTCACGATGGTGCGTCCGCGCAGCGGCGGCAGCTTCTTCACCTCGCGCGTCTGGATGGAGTGCATCCGTGCGGCGGTGTCGAGGATCTCGAGCGCCTCGTCCTCGCTGAGGTCGGCAGCGGAGAGCAGGTTCTTCATCAGTCACTCCCCTCGACGACCGTGACGGAATCCTCGCCGTCGAGCTCAGCGAGACGGACTCGCACGCTCTGCCCCTGAGACGTCGGGACGTTCTTGCCCACGTAGTCGGCGCGGATCGGCAACTGGCGGTGGCCGCGGTCGACGAGGACGGCGAGCTGCACGGCGCTGGGGCGTCCCAGCTCGCTGAGCGCGTCCAGTGCGGCGCGGGTGGAGCGGCCGGAGAAGAGGACGTCGTCGACGAGGACGACCGTCTTGCCGGTGATGCCGCCCTCGGGCTCGACTGTGGCGCCGAGTGGGCGGACGCCCCGCAGCTTCAGGTCGTCGCGGTAGAGCGTGATGTCCAGGGAGCCGACCGGCATCGCCTTCTCGCAGAACACCGCGATGCGGGCCGCGAGGCGCTTGGCGAGGGGAACGCCGCGCGAGGGGATCCCCATCAGGACGGCGGTGGCCGGGTCGACGTTCTCGATGATCTGGTGCGCGATGCGGTCGATGGTGCGGGCGACATCGGCGGAGGAAAGCACAACGCTGGAGCTGGGCTCAACAGCTGTCGGGCGGGCAGAAGTCATCTGCCTGACCTCCTTCTCCGCCTCACTGGACGGCCCTTAAAGGAAATCTGGGAACGCCGTTCACCTTACAGGTTTGATTGTCCGATCCCGACCACGCCGAGTGGGCGATTCTGACGTCCAAAGACGCCGCTCGGAACGTCCAGACCGCCCACTCGACAGATCAGCCGGTCGGCAGCCGGTAGTAGTCCTCTGTCGTGACCGGACGGAAGCCAAGGCTGGCGTACAGGCCGACGGCGTTGTCGTTGTCCGTGGCCACCTCGAGCCCGACCGATTCGGCGCCGCGGGCGCGAAGGTCCAGGACGGAGCGGCGCAGGATGTCGCGCCCGTAGCCCTTGCCCCGGTGCTCCGCCGTAATGGCGAAGCCGCCGACGTAACCGACCCCGGGGCCGTGCGCGCCCTCCGGGATGAGCCGGATGGTGCCGATGATGGCACCGTCCTTCACGACGACGTGCGTGAACTCGGGGTTGTTCGAAGGACGGGCCGGGTGACCGAAGCCCTCCTCGACGAGTTCGCTGATCCGATCGAACTCACCGGCGATGCACGGGCGAAGTTCAAGCTCAGGATGGGGTGCCGCGCCGCCGGGCCCACCGGTGAGGCTGAGTGCGTGCTCGGAGTGGTCGAAGACACCGCGGGCGAGGGCAAGGCTGCTTCCGTCGAGCGAGGCGCGCGGTACCACCAGCAGGACGTTCGCATCGCCGAGTTCGGCGCAGGCGGCAAGCATCGTCTCGAGCAGCATCGCCCCGACTCCGCGGCGTCGCGCCGCGGGATCAACCATGCCGGCAAGTTCGGGAGTCCCGTCGCCGAATTGGTAGCGGCCCACATAGCCGATCAGTGACGAACCGGCGCGTGAGGAACTGACGAGCTCGTCCTGCTCGTAGGCGAGGACGGCCACCTTTACGCCGCCGCTCTCGATCGAACCCCATTCAAGCTTCAGGCGCCCCCCGTCCGCGGCGACGGTGCGCTCTTCGAGGGCCCTCATCGCATCGAGCTGGGCAGGGTCGAGTGCAGTGACCCCGTGGATTTGGATGCTCATCGGATCAAGCCTGCCACGTGCACATGCACGATTTTCGGGACTTCACAGCGCTGCGAACCTCGCCACCGTGCAGATGCATGCGAGCCGCGACTCAGGCGATCGCGATTGCCGGCTTGTCGCGCAGCACGCGTGCGAGCACGCCGTTGACGAAGCGGGGCGACTCGTCGGTGGAGAGCGTCTTCGCCAGCTCCACCGCCTCGTCGATCACCACGGCGGAGGGGACGTCCGCGCCGCGCCACAGCAGTTCGTAGACGCCGAGCCGCAGGATCGCGCGGTCGACACCGGGCATCCGCTCGACTGTCCAGCCGTCGGCGTAGTCGGTGAGGATCTCATCGATCCGGGCACCGTTCTCCGCGACTCCCTCGATGAGCGAGACGGTGAACTCGTTGACCGGCGGGTCGGCGAGTTCGACGCGCTCACCGAGTGCAGCGGTCGCCGGGATGCTGCGGGCGTCGGACTCGTAGAGGACGTCGACGGCGCGCTTGCGGGCCTTGCTCCTGGCGCTCATGCGTCCCTAGCTTCTGACTAGCTGTTGATGCGGCCGAGGTAGCGGCCGTCGCGGGTGTCGACCTTGACCTTCTCGCCGGTGGTGACGAACAGCGGCACCTGGATCTCGGCGCCGGTCTCCAGGGTCGCGGGCTTGGTGCCGGCACTGGAGCGGTCGCCCTGCAGGCCGGGGTCGGTGTGGGAGATGATCAGCTCGACGCTGGTCGGCAGTTCGACGTAGAGCGCCGCCCCCTCGTGCACTGCGACGGTGGCCTCGGTGTTGTCGAGCATGTAGTTGGCAGCGTCGCCGACTGTGACCGCCGGTACGTGCAGCTGGTCGTAGGTGTCGCCGTCCATGAAGACGAACTCGTCGCCCTCCTTGTAGAGGAAGGTCATCGAACGCTTGTCAACGGTGGCGGTCTCGACCTTGGTGCCGGCGTTGAACGTCCGGTCGACCACCTTGCCGGAGAGGACGTTCTTCAGCGTGGTGCGGACGAAGGCACCGCCCTTGCCCGGCTTCACGTGCTGGAACTCGGTGACGGTCCAGAGCTGGCCGTCGATGTTGAGAACCAGGCCGTTCTTCAGGTCATTGGTGGTTGCCACGAGGAATCGTCCTTCTGCTGCTGTGTCTGGGAGAACCGACACTCGAGTCTAGTGGGTGCAGACTGGGGCCCATGCACGCGCCAAGGGCCCTGGCCCGGTTCAACCGGTACGTCACGAACCCGATCCAGCGTCGCTGGGCAGGTCGGATCCCGGCGCACGCCATCGTCGAGCACACCGGCCGCACATCAGGACGGGCCTACCGGACACCGGTGATGGCCTTCCGCTCCCCCACCGGCTTCGCGTTCCTGGTCGGGTACGGGCTGCAGAGCGACTGGGTCCGCAACATCCTCGCCGCCGATGGGGGCAGCGCCGAACACCGAGGCAAGCACTACACGCTCACCGAGGCACACGTCGTCCCCAAGCCGGAAGGGCGGTCGTTGCTACCCGCTCCGATGCGGCTGTTGACGCGGCTGACCGGTTCCGGCGACGTCCTCGCGGTCAGGGCGCAGCCGAGCTGACCAGTTCGGGTTCGCGGGACGGCAGCGCCGGGAAGCCGTGGCTGCGGCGCAGCAGCATCCAGGTCGGGGCGGCGAGTGCCAATACGCAGACGAGGACGACCCCGGTAGCCACCGACGGCACGCCGAGTTGCTTCAGCGCCGAGGCCAGCAGGACGAAGCCCAGCGCGCGGCGGATCAGTGCTGAGGGCAGCTTCGTGGAGAGCTTCGCGCCGAGGTAGGCGCCAGGGATCGAGCCGACCAGCAGCGCACCGGTGACGGACATCTCGAAGTCGCCGAAGATCATGTGGCCGATCGCGGCGGAGGCGACCAGCGGCACCGCCTGCGCCAGGTCGGTGCCGACGAGTTCGCTGGCGCGCAGCGTCGGGTACAGCAGCATCAGCGCGATGATGATCAGCGATCCGGAGCCGACTGAGGTCATCCCGACGACAAGACCGCCGACGATGCCGATGATGAGTGTCGGCAGCGGACGGACGATGAGTTCAGGACGTCCGCTGGGGTCGGGGTCGCGGTGTGCGTCGCGGTGGCGCGCACGCTCGGCGAGGCGCAGGTAGGCGCGCAGGAACAGCCCGGCGGCGGCGATGAGCAGCGCGACACCGAGCGCCTTGCCCACGAGTGAGTCGACGTTGCCGCCCGCGGCGTGCGCAAGCCCGCGCGAGAGCAGGACACCGAGGAAGGCGGACGGCACCGAACCGAGGCAGAGCCAGCGCACGAGGTCCCAGCGCACCGAGCCGTTGCGGATGTGCACGATCGAACCGACCGGCTTCATCACAGCACTGGCGACGAGGTCGCTGGAGACCGCGGCCAGGGGCGAGACGTTGAAGAAGAGGACGAGCATCGGCGTCATCAGCGCGCCGCCACCCATGCCGGTGAGTCCGACGACGGTGCCGACGACGAACGCGCCGAGGGCCATCGTCCAATCCACGCGGACGAGTATTACCTACTTTTCAGATCGAGAAGAAATCCAGCTCAGTGCGAGGACGTAGCCCTCGACGCCAAGGCCCACGATGACGCCGGTGGCGTGCGCCGAGAGATAGCTGTGGTGCCGGAACTCCTCGCGCTTGTGCACGTTGCTGATGTGCACCTCGATCAGCGGCGCGGTGAGCATGGCGCATGCGTCGGCGAGTGCCACCGAGGTGTGCGTGAACGCGCCGGCGTTGAGGACGACCGGGGTCTTGCTGTCAGCCGCCTCGTGCAGCCAGCCGATGAGTTCGCCCTCGTGGTCGCTCTGCCGCACCTCGACCTCGAGATCGAGCTCGGCGCCTGCCTTCACGCACAGCGCAGCGAGTTCGGCGTAGGTCGTGGAGCCGTAGATCGCGGGCTCGCGGGCGCCGAGTCGACCGAGGTTCGGTCCGTTCAGTACGAGAACCCTCACTTCGACACCTCCGAGTATGCGGCGGCGAGGACGGCCGGATCCGGGTTGTCCACGCTCACCGGCTTGGCGAGGCCGTCCAGGACGATGAACCGGATGCTGTTGCCCCCGCTTCTGGAACTACGCGCCTTCTTGTCGACCTTCATGGTCTCCAACAGTGTGGCGAAGGCACCGGGGTCATAGCGGGTAGGCAGGCCGAGCGATTCGAGAATGGTGCGGTGGCGATCGACGGTGGCGTCGTCGAGCCTGCCGAGCAGGCGCGCCAGTTCAGCGGCGTAGACGAGGCCGATCGAGATCGCGGCGCCGTGGCGCCAGCGGTACTTCTCGTTGCGCTCGATCGCATGCCCGAGGGTGTGGCCGTAGTTGAGGATCTCGCGCAGCCCCTGCTCGGTGAGGTCCTCGGAGACGACGCGCGCCTTGATGCGCACGGAGCGCTCGATGAGTTCGCGCTCCACCGGGTTGCCGGCTTTCGTGGCCGCTGCCGGATCCTTCTCGATGAGCTCGAGGATCATCGGGTCGGCGATGAAGCCGCACTTCACGACCTCGGCAAGACCGGCGAGGTAGTCGTTCGGCAGCAGCGTCTCCAGCGTGTTGAGGTCACAGATCACCCCGGCCGGCGGGTGGAAGGCGCCGACGAGGTTCTTGCCGGCGTCGGTGTTGATCGCGGTCTTGCCACCGACTGCGGCGTCCACCATTCCGGCGAGCGTGGTGGAGATGTGCACGACCTTCACCCCGCGCAGCCACGCGGCGGCCACCCATCCCGCGAGGTCGGTGGTGGCTCCGCCGCCGAGGCCGATGACCGCATCCGAGCGCGTGAAACCGACCTGACCGAGGACGTTCCAGCAGAATCCCGCGACCTCGAGTGTCTTGGCGTCCTCGCCGTCGGGGACCTCGATGGTGTGTGCGTCGAAGCCGCTGGCGTTGAGGTCATCGCGCACCGCGTCGGCGGTGGCGGCGAGGGTGGGCGGATGGATGATCGCGACATGGGAGGCGTTGCCGAGCAGCGGCGCAACCTCGCCGAGCAGACCGCGGCCGACGAGCACCTCGTACGGCGCCGGTCCTCCGACCGGAACGCGCGTGATCTCATCGCTCATGTGCTGGCGGTCTCCTTGCGCTGCTTGAGGCTGGCGGCGATGCGGGAGGCGACCTGTCCCGGTGCCCTGTTGTCGGTGGGGACGGTGAGCGTGGCCGCCGCCTCGTAGGTGGCTTTGCGACTCTCGGCGAGTTCGCGCAGTCGGGCGGCCGGGTCGCCGGCGAGCAGCGGACGGGTGTGGGCGTCGCCGACGCGAGCGGCGAGCGTGCCGATCGCCGCATCGAGTCGCACCACTGGAAGGCCGCTGCGGGCCACCGCCGTGCGGGTCGTCTCGGTGTCGAGCGCTCCTCCTCCGAGTGCGAGGACGCCCCCGAAGTCGTGCAGGGCCGTCGCGATGGTCTCCGCCTCCAGCGCCCGGAAGGCCGCCTCGCCGTCGGTGTCGAAGATCTCGCGGATGCTTCGTCCTGCTGCGTCCTCGATGAGTTCGTCCGAGTCGGCGAAGTCGACACCGAGCATTTTCGCGAGTCGTCGTCCGGTAGTGCTCTTGCCGGATCCCGGCAGGCCGATCAGGACGACACGGGGACTCATCTGTCGCTCACGGAGCTTCGTCACTGGCGCTCGTGCCAGTGCTCGCTTCCAGACCTCGCTCGGCGAGGCGCTTGAGGTAGGCGTCGGCGTTGCGTCGCGTCTCGGCGACCGAGTCGCCGCCGAACTTCTCCAGCGCCGCCTCGGCGAGGACGAGCGCCACCATCGCCTCGGCGACGACTGCGGCAGCGGGCACCGCGACGACGTCACTGCGCTGGTTGATCGCGACGGCCGGCTCACCGGTCTCGGTGTCGACGGTGCGCAGCGCCCGCGGGACCGTGGAGATCGGCTTCATCGCCGCCCGCACCCGCAGCACCTCGCCGGTGCTCATCCCGCCCTCGGTACCGCCGGCTCGGCCGGAGACGCGGCGGATGATGCCGCTGGTCTCGTCGCGCACGATCTCGTCGTGCGCCAGGCTGCCGCGGATACGGGCGAGTTCGAAGCCGTCACCGACCTCGACGCCCTTGATCGCCTGGATGCCCATCAGCGCACCGGCAAGGCGCGCGTCGAGGCGGCGATCACCCTGGGTGTGGCTGCCGAGGCCGGGCGGGAGTCCGTAGGCGAGCACTTCGACGACACCGCCGAGGGTGTCGCCGTCCTTACGCGCCTGATCGATCTCGGCGATCATCGCCGCGCTCGCGGCGTCGTCGAGGCAGCGCACCTCGGAGGCGTCGACCGTGTCCTCGTCCTCGGGACCGGGCAGGACGCCTACGGGGGCTTCGACCGAGCCGATCGAGACGACGTGGCTGACGATGCTGACACCGAGGGCCTGCTTGAGGAACGCCTTCGCCACCGCGCCGAGGGCGACGCGCGCCGCGGTCTCGCGGGCGCTCGCGCGTTCCAAGATCGGGCGGGCGTCGTCGACGTCGTACTTCTGCATGCCCGCGAGGTCGGCGTGGCCGGGGCGGGGGCGGGTGAGCGGGGCGTTGCGTGCCTGCTCGGCGAGGACGTCGGGGTCGACGGGGTCGGCCGACATCACCGTCGTCCACTTGGGCCATTCGCTGTTTGCGACGCGGATGGCGATGGGGCCACCCATGGTGAGGCCGAGGCGGACGCCGCCGGTGAGTTCGGCGGTGTCCTGCTCGAACTTCATGCGGGCACCGCGGCCGTAGCCGAGGCGGCGGCGGGCGAGGTCACGGTCGACGGCCGCGGTCGTCACCGCGACGCCCGAGGGAATTCCCTCAAGGACGGCAACGAGCGCGGGGCCGTGGGACTCTCCGGCGGTCATCCATCGCAACACGCGCCCAGTCTTTCAGACGGAACGAACTCGGTTGGCACGACCACGCTCACGCGATGAGCGGCGCGAGCAACGCGCCGAGGGTGAGCCACGGGCCGAAGGCGATCGCGGTCTTGCGCCCGGCCCGTCCTGCCATCAGCAAGCCGAGCGCCGCGGCCCCGCCGAGGACGAAGCCAAGAACCAGTCCGTCGAGGACGGAGGACCACCCCGACCAGCCGAGGTAGAGGCCGAGGGCAGCGCCCAGCTTCACGTCGCCGAAGCCGAAGTGTCCGACCAGCGAGAGGACGGCGAGGGCGGCGAGGACCGCTGCCGCGCCGAGCAGCGCGCCGGCCCAACGGCCCCAGTCCCCCGGCAGCGCCAGCAGCAGCGCGCCGCCGATTCCCGCAGAGAGCACGAGCCGATCGGGCAGTCGATGATGTTCGAGGTCGATCACCACAAGCGGTGTCGCGCACAGCGCCAGCCAGACGAATGCCGGCTGCCGCGCCAGCCCCGCAAGGACGCCCAGCGCCAGCGCGGTACCGGCTGTCGCTGCCTGGCGCGGCGCCGAAGCCGTCCGTCCGCGCCACCACCGCCGATCCGACCGGTCCGGAACCGACAGCGTCAGCCGAGCCAGATACGGCGACAGCCCAAGGCAGATCGCGCCGGAGACGATGGCGAAGGCGAGCACACTGCGACGCTAGGCATCTCGACACCGAGCGGCCATTCGACCTCCGTCGCCTGTGGACAATGGTGGTTTCGCCGACCTACAAACCCGCGGATGGGACGGCTGCGGCGAGGGCGACACGCATCTGGGCGACGGGCGCCTGCAGGCCTGTCATGAGTTCGACCTGCGTCGCCGCCTGGTGCAGCAGCATGAGCGCCCCGCTCACCACGGTCGCGCCGGATTCGGCCGCCACCGCAGCGAGCCGCGTCGGCCGGTCGCCGTAGACGACGTCGAGGACGGCCTGCCCGGAGGTCCAGGCCTGATCGGCGTACGCATCCGCCGCACCGGCAGGCAGCGTCGAGATGATGAGATCGGCGAGGAACGCCGGCGAGTTCGCCGCGAGCGGCTCGACTTCGAGATAGACGCCGAGAGCCTGCGCCGTCGCCCGGATCTCGGCCGTCCTCTCCACATCACGGACGAGCAGCGTGACCCGCTGCGCGCCGGCGACGACGAGTGCCGCCACCACGGCCTGCGCCGTACCACCGGCGCCGAGGATCGTCGCGGAATCGGGACGCACCGCGTGCTCGGCGAGCGAGGCGACGATGCCGGCGACATCGGTGTTGTCGGCGATCCAGCCGCCGTCCTCGCCGGGGAGCAGGGTGTTGCCGGCGCCGACCGCAGCCGCAACGGGGCGCACCTCGTCGGCGATGTCGAGGATGGCCCGCTTCAGCGGCATCGTGCAGCTGAAGCCGGCCCAGTCGCGGCGGGCGGCCAGCACTGCGCGCAGGTCGTCCTCATCGCACTCGATGGCGCCGTAGCTCCAGTCGAGGCCGAGTGCAGCGTAGGCGGCGTTGTGCAGGACGGGCGAGAGGGAGTGCGCGATGGGCTTGCCGAGTACCGCGCAATGCCTCATGCGCCGCCCCGCCTCACGCGCAGCCCCAGTTGTTGTTGCGGCACTTGTCCACGGCTGTGTTGAAGTCGTCCTCATTGTTCGTGAAGTAGAGGTGACCGTCGGCGGAGTCGTTGACGTAGTAGATCCAGTTGCCCGGCGTGGGATGGATCGCGGCCTGCAGCGCGTCGGCGCCCGGGTTGCTGATCGGCGTCGGCGGCAGTCCATCGTGCAGGTAGGTGTTGTACGGCGTGTCGTAGGAGGTGTAGTCGATCGTCGTCGGGTCGACTCCGTTGAGCTTGGCGCCGTAGACCGTCGCCGCGTCGATCTGCAGCTTCCGCTGCGAGGCAAGGCGGTTGAGGATGACGCGGGCGACCTTGGCCATGTCGTCGGGGAACTTCGCCTCCGACTGCGCGAGGGAGGCGATGATGAGCGCCTCGTACGGGCTGATGTTGAGGGCCTTCGCACCGAGGGCGAAGCCGCTCTGCCTGTCCTGCGCGATGAAGGCGCCGGTCATCTTGCCGATGATGCTCGGCGGCGTCTCGTTCTCGCCGACGTTGTAGGTCGCCGGGTAGAGGAAGCCTTCAAGGGTGCTCGGCAGCCCGTTGGCCGAGCCGTCGGGGGCGTAGCCCAGCGGAAGGCCCGCGTCGGCAACGTCCTTGAGAGCCTGTTCGATCTGGGGTCGCTGAGATTCACCGAGCGCCTTCACCATGCGCTCCTCGATGTCGAGCGTGGTGGCGCCCTCGATGACGACGAGGTCGCTGGACTGCACGCGCGCCTCGGAGTTCAGCAGCAGGGTGAGCGCGCTCGCCGCCGACATCTGCGCGTGCAGCGTGTAGGTGCCGGGCTGGATCTTCTGCGAGTCGGGGTTGTTGTTGGCCGCCGAGATGAACGCCGCCGCGCTCTTCACGACTCCGTGCTGCGCGAGCGTGCTTCCGATGTCGGTGGCCGAGGCGCCCTCGCCGATCACCACCGTGACGGAGCCGCTGCCCGCGCCCGCGTAGTCGGGGTCATGGAAGTGGTCGCGCAGCTTGGGAAAGATCACGACGGAGGCGAGCACCACGAGGACGACGATGATCGCCCCGAGGGAGAAGAAGACGCGGCGGTGACGCTTGTGCCGCCGGCGGCGATCGCTGTTACGACTCTGCGACCGGGTCGACCGGGTGGGCGGCGGAACGTCCTTGATCGGCTCGAAGAGTTCGCCGGTGAAGAGGCCGGCGTCATCGTGAGCAGCGCGGTCATGAGTGATGGGGTCGTGAGCGGACGGTCCGTGAGCGCCGGTGTGCTCAGTCACGCGTCGACACTCCCTATCGATCGTGCGGGGCCGGGGCTTAGCGGGATGACTCCAACCAGTGCTGGAGCAGTTCCACGGCCGCCGCCTGGTCGATCACCTCACGTTTGGCGCGGGCGCCTCGCGTGGCCCGGCTGCGGCCGATGTTTGCTGACTGGCCGAGCTTACGCGTCGCCGACACCGTGGTCAGGCGTTCGTCCACGTACGCGATGGGTGTGGGGCTGATCGCGTCGGTGAGCAGCTGCCCGTATTCGCGGGCCATCGCCGCCGAAGTCCCCTCTGCGCCAGCGAGAGTCCGGGGTAGGCCGATCACCACGCCCACGGCCCCGTGCTCGAGGACGAGCCGCGCTAATTCGGAGATATCGGAGTTATTGCGCGTGTCGCGCTGCAGCGTGGCCAGCGGAGTGGCGAGGATTCCGTTCGGGTCGCACATCGCCACCCCGACGCGGACGCTGCCGACGTCCACCCCCAACCACACGCCGGGTCGCGCCCCGCTCACAACGGCCCCACTTTGTGTTGCTGAGGGCCGTAAATTGAGCCGCGCAACGGCCCTGGGCAACACAAGGTCGGGCCGTTAGAGGGTGGCGCGGACGGCGGCGAAGGCGGCGTCGAGCTTGGTCGCGTCACCGCCCGCACCTTGGGCGAGGTCGGCCTTGCCACCTCCGCGGGCACCGAGCACCGGGGCGAACACCTTGATCAGCTCACCGGCCGAGATCCCGGCGGACTGGCCCGCATCGTTCACCGACGCGACGAAGGCAACTCCCCCGTCCTCGTTGGGCGAGGCGAGTAGGACGACGGCCGGGTCGGCGCCACGCAGACGCCCACGGACGTCCAATGCCAGCGTGCGCAGGTCGTTGCCGCTAACCCCGGCCGGTGCGGTCGCGACAACCAGCTGGGTGGAGTCGCGTTGCTCGACGGTCTCTGCGAGTGCACCTGCGCTGGCGAGGACCTGGCCGACGCGCAGCTTCTCCAGCTCACGTTCGGCGTCCTTCAGCTTGCTGAGCTGGCCCGCGATGCGCTCGGGCAGTTCCTCGGGGCGCGCGTTGAGCTCGCCGGCGAGCTGAGTGACCAGGACGTGTTCGCGGGCGAGGAAGCGGAACGCGTCCAGGCCGACCAGCGCCTCGACGCGGCGTACGCCTGAGCCGATGGACTCCTCACCGAGGAGCTTGATCATGCCGATCACCGAGCTGCGCGGCACGTGCGTGCCACCGCACAACTCGCGCGAGTAGTCGCCGATCTCGACGACGCGCACGGACTCGCCGTACTTCTCACCGAACATCGCGATGGCGCCGATGCGCTTCGCCTCGGTCTGGTCGGTGACGAACCAGCGCACCTCGAGGTCCTGCAGCAGCACGTCGTTGATCTCGTCCTCGATCTCGCCGAGAACGGTCGCCGGGACGGCCGACGGGGTCTTGAAGTCGAAGCGCAGGCGTCCCGGTGCGTTGAGCGAACCAGCCTGGCTCGCCGAGTCGCCGAGGGTGCGGCGCAGGCCGGCGTGCAGCAGGTGGGTGGCCGTGTGCGAGCGGCTGATCGCGGCGCGCCGCGTCGGGTCGACCTTCGCCTGCACGACATCGCCGGGGCGCACCTCGCCGGAGAGAACGGAGACGCGGTGCGCGATGAGTCCGGGCACCGGCTGCTGCACGTCCAGGACGGTGAGTTCGGCCTCACGTCCACCGTTGTTCACCGACAGCCGTCCCCAGTCAGGCAGCTGGCCGCCGCCCTCGGCGTAGAACGGCGTGGCATCCAGCACGATCTCAACCTCGTCGCCCTCACCGGCGCCGGCGGCCAGGGTGCCGTCCTCGCCGATGATCGCGGTGATCGTTGCCTCGCGCAGGATCTCGCGGTAGCCGGTGAACTCGCTCGCGCCGTTGTCGAGCGCGGCGCGGTAGACCGAGAGGTCGGCGTGCGCGGTCTTCTTCGCCTTCGCGTCGGCCTTGGCGCGGGCGCGCTGTTCGGCCATGAGGCGGCGGAAGCCGTCCTCATCGACGCTGATGCCCTGCTCGGCCGCCATCTCCAGCGTGAGGTCGATCGGGAAGCCGTAGGTGTCGTGCAGCTGGAAGGCCTTGTCGCCGGAGAGCTGCAGGGTGGAGCCGCCCTCCTCGGGGTCGACAGCGAGGTTGGCCTGCGCCGTGATCGAGACGCCGGACTTCACCTGCGCCACCGCGGCGTCGAAGATCGTGGTGCCGGAGCGCAGCGTGTCACGGAAAGCCTCTTCTTCGGCGTAGGCGTAGCCGGCGATGCGCTCGTAGTCGGTGGCGAGTTCCGGGTAGGACGGCGCCATGCAGTCGCGCGCGACGGTGAATAGCTCGGGGAAGGAGCGGTCCTCGTAGCCGAGCAGGCGCATCGCACGCACGACGCGGCGCAGGATGCGACGTAGGACGTAGCCGCGTCCTTCGTTGCTCGGGGTGACGCCGTCACCGATGAGCATCAGCGCCGAGCGGACGTGGTCGGCGACGACGCGCAGCCGCACGTCATCGGGGTGGCTCTGGCTGGCGGCGTGACCGGAGTGCGCGCCGTAGATCTTGCCGGCGAGATCGGCGGCGCGCAGCAGGACCGGGCGCATCTCGTCGATCTCGTACATGTTGTCGACGCCCTGCAGCAGCGTCGCCATCCGTTCGCAGCCCATGCCGGTGTCGATGTTCTTCGCCGGCAACTCGCCGAGGACGTCGAAGTCCGACTTGTTCGGACCGTTGGACGGGCCTCGCTCGTTCTGCATGAAGACGAGGTTCCAGAACTCCATGAAGCGGTCCTCGTCGACCTCCGGGCCGCCCTCGGGGCCGTAGTCGGGACCGCGGTCGTAGTAAAGCTCTGAGCATGGGCCGCTCGGGCCGGGGATGCCCATCGACCAGAAGTTGTCGTCCATGCCGCGACGCACGATGCGGTCCAGCCGCATGCCGATCTGCTTGTGCCAGATGTCGATGGCCTCGTCGTCGGTCGTGTAGACGGTGGCCCAGATCTTGTCGCCGTCAAGGCCGAAGCCGCCGTCCTCGACGGAGTTCGTGGCGAGCGACCAGGCCAGCTTGATGGCGCCTTCCTTGAAGTAGTCGCCGAAGCTGAAGTTGCCGTTCATCTGGAAGAACGTGCCGTGCCGGGTGGTCTTACCGACCTCTTCGATGTCCTGGGTGCGGATGCACTTCTGGATGCTGGTGGCCCGCTGCCACGGAGCCCCCTGCTGGCCGACGAAGTACGGCACGAACTGCACCATGCCCGCGTTCACGAAGAGCAGGTTCGGGTCCTCGAAAGGCAGCGGCGCACTGGGTACGACGGTGTGCCCGTTGTTCTCGAAATGGGCGAGGAAGCGGCGCTTGATCTCGGCAGATTGCATCGGGGTGGTCAGCTCTTCTTAGCGGCTTGAGCGGTACGGATCAGGTTCAGGACGATGCTACGGAGGCTGTTCAACACCCCCGGCGTCGATATCGCGAGCGCCTTCAGCGCGGTCTGCCACGTGAACTGGGAACGGAGCTGCGTGACCTTGCGGGTCGCAGCAGCGCCGAGAGTCGCACCGAGTCCCATCCAGAACATCCGTCGCATGGGTGAACCTTATCGGCCAGACCAACCCCGGATGATGGCACGGAGCTTGGCGACCCGCTCACCGAGCGATTTCTCCGCACCCCGGTCGGCGGGGACGTAGTAGTCGCGGCCGAGGAGTTCGTCGGGCGGGTACTGCTGCGCGGCGACGCCCTCGGGCAGATCGTGGGGGTACTGATACCCCTTCCCCATCGTGCTTGCGCCCTTGTAGTGCGCTCCCCCGCCGGCTACGCCTTCACTGGCGGGGGTACCCCCACTGCGCAGTGCGGAGGGGACGGCGCCGGCAAGACCGCCGCGGACGTCGGCCTGCGCGGCATCGATCGCCATCACCACGGCGTTGGACTTCGGTGCGAGGGCGAGGTGGATCGTCGCCTGGGCGAGGTTGAGGCGTGCTTCGGGCATGCCGATGAGCTGTACCGCCTGCGCGGCGGCGGTGGCAGCAAGCAGCGCGGTGGGGTCGGCCATGCCGACGTCCTCACTGGCATGCACGACGAGGCGCCGCGCGATGAAGCGCGGGTCCTCGCCCGCCTCGATCATCCGGGCCAGGTAGTGCAGTGCCGCATCGACGTCGCTGCCACGGATCGACTTGATGAAGGCGCTGATGACGTCGTAATGCTCATCCCCGTCGCGGTCGTAGCGGACCGCGGCGGTGTCGACGGCGAGCTCGAGGGTGGCGAGGTCGATCGACGTTTTCTGGTCAGCGAGCGCAGAGCCGGCTGCGGCCTCCAACGCGGTAAGCGCGCGGCGCGCATCGCCGGCGGCCATCCGCAGCAGATGGGCGCGCGCATCGACGTCGAGGGTGATCGCGCCCTTGAGGCCGCGCTCGTCGGTGACCGCCCGGTCGATGAGTTCACCGATCGCCTCGTCGTCCAGCGGCTGCAGGGTGAGCAGCAGGCTTCGGGAGAGCAGCGGCGAGACGATCGAGAAGAACGGGTTCTCGGTGGTGGCCGCGACCAGTGTGACGTGCCGAGCTTCGACGGCACCGAGCAGCGAGTCCTGCTGCGTCTTGGAGAAACGGTGGATCTCGTCGATGAACAGGACGGTCTGCCGGCCGTTGTGGGTG
>DASXYU010000053.1:0-7535 GCA_036502295.1 Jatrophihabitans sp.
GCCTCCGCATGCAGCCGCGATGTCACTGCGCTGAGTTCGCGGCCCTCGGCGTCGCAGCAGCCCTCGTTGTCACAACCGAGCGACCACCACCTTCCGAGTGCGACGTAGAGGACGTCCGCGATCTCGCAATCGGCGAGGGAGGCGGCGAGGACGACCTGCTCGACCAGCTCCTCGCTCGGCGGCGTCGCGTCGTCATAGACGGCAGCGACGAAGAGCGACGCGCCGCCGTTCCGCATCGCGGTCAGCGTGTCGTCCAGAGAGCCCTGCCGTCCGGTGACCTCGGTGAGGTCGAGGCGCGCCGTGACGATCACCTTCGTGCCTTCAAGACCGACGAGGACGAGGCTGTCGTGGGGATGGAAGCCGATGACGTAAGGCAGCGCGTTCAGGAGTTCGGCCGGGCCGGAGACTCGAAGAGTGGGGGCAGATGATGGTCCGCCCAGTCTGTGGCTTAACTGTGTGGTTGTCATGTGAGCAGGGTCGGCGTTGAACCGCCGGGGCGCGAGTAGGACGGGCCGATCTGTGTACGACTCGCGAGTTGTTGACAACGACGGTGAACCGACCGACGAATGTCGGTGTCGGATGCTAGGCGCGCGTGTGCGGCTACGTCAGGGCGCCTCGGCGCCACAGCGCAGCGGCTGCGGAGAGGTCGGCCGCAGCACGGTCATTGCGCTCGGCCAACAGTCGCTCGGCCTCGCCGCCGTCATCCTCGGCAGCCAGCTCGCGGCGTCCGGCGGCCACCACGCGGAAGAACCCGGCAGCACGCTCGAGGGCAACATCGAAGTCCCGCCCGTAGGCGCCGGTGAGGACGGCGTCGGTCATCTGTTGCACCGCCTCGACACTCGCGAAGTCGCCCACGCCGGCAACCACGGCGTCGGGGGCGGCGAACGCCTCGCCGGCGCGCCAGAGTCGGGTCACCTCATCGCCGCTCGTGCGGCACCACTGCCGCAGCAGGTACAGGGCCCATAGCGCGCCGGGGAGACTCACCGGGTCGGCGTGTGACCAGAGTGCGGCGAGGGTGTCGAGGCCGATCTGCTCGGCGAGGTCGACGAACCGCTCGTCCGGCTTGCCCTCACGGCCGGTCCGGACCAGTAGCGCGGCGGTGGCCGAGGCGATCTCGCTGCGCGACTGCACCACGTCCCCGCCGCGGGCATCGATCATCGCCGTGAGATCCGCGTGCAGTGCGGGGCGATGGGGATGGGTCACGGCGTCCACGATACGGGCGAAGTTCCAGGTACCGTGGTAGTCGACGTCGGCCCGATCCATGGCCCCGGGCCCCAACATATTGCCGCTCCGAGCGGCCACCCGCCGAGAGGCGACCCTGGCGGGCCGACGTCAACCATCTCAGCCCGGGAGGAACACAGTGTTCGGCGGCGGAGATGGGAACGGCTGGACGACCTGCGAGAAGGGGCACCAGCACTGGGGTCTATTCGGCGCCGCGGGCATCCTCGTCACCGACACCACCGATGAGGACGTACGTGTGCTGCTGCAGCACCGCGCAGCCTGGACCCACGAGGGCGGTACGTGGTCCGTGCCCGGCGGCGCGCGTGACAGCCACGAGGACGCGATCCAGGCAGCGCTGCGCGAAGCCGGCGAAGAGACGACCATCCTGCCGGTGCATCTCGCGCCCTACGTCGAGTGGGTCGACGATCACGGCGGCTGGTCGTACACGACGGTGCTCGCACGGTTCACCGGCGGGGACGACGAATTCAAGCCTGCGAATCCTGAGACCGCCGCGCTGGAGTGGTGGCGCCTCGACCAGGTCGAGACGCTGTCGCTGCACAGCGGGTTCGCCGCCGCGTGGCCACAATTGCGCAGCATGATCGAGCGCTAGTCAGTGATCCGCAGCTAGTCTCGGCACCCGTGCACATCCTGCTGCCGCCCAGCGAGGGCAAGACCCCGGGCGGACGCGGCAAGCCGCTGAGCATCGACGCCGAGGACGGCCCGCTCGCAGCTGCGCGCGCCGACGTCCTCGCCGCGGTGGAGAAGCTCGTCGCCGGTGACGCCGATGCCGCAGCGCAGGCACTGCTGCTGCCACCGGGAGTCGCCGCCGAGGCGATCGCCACCAATGCCACGGTTCGTGCCTCGCGGACGCTGCCCGCACTGCGCCGCTACGCCGGCGTCGTCTACGACGGACTGGGCTACACCTCCCTCTCCCCCGCGGCGGCGAAGTTGGCGGGGCGCAGCGTCCTCGTCTTCTCGGGATTGCTCGGCGTGATCCGCGGCAACGAACCGGTGCCGCACTACCGCGTGCCGGCGAAAGCCGAATTGCCCGGCATCGGCATCGTCGGCACATTCTGGAAGGCCGTCCTCGCCGACGTCCTCGCCGCTCAACTCGCGAGGGGGCTCGTCGTCGATCTGCGCTCCTCGGACTACTCGGCGATGTGGCGGCCCAGCAAGGAACAAGCGGCGCGGGTCCTCACTGTGCGCATCTTGTCGCGGACGCCCTCGGGCACGTACGCGGTGATCAGTTACAACAGCAAGTTCGCCAAGGGACGCCTCGCGGCTGCACTGCTTGAGGGCGAGGCCGGCGGATCGGTAATCACCAGCATCGAGGACGTCGCCACGCACTGGCACGGCCCGCGGGTGGAGCAGACCTCGGCCACGCACCTGGACCTCATTGCCGACTAGGTCGGCGGCGAGCTGGCCGTCGATTAACGCGCCTGTCATAGGCTTCTGCAAAAGTAGGACGCATGGCAGCCGTCCCCACGATCGATCTCACCGCGTGGTTCGAGGGCACTGACGAAGGACGCGCAGCGGTGGCCACTCAGGTCGACGAGGCGCTGAGTTCCGTCGGTTTTCTCATCGTCTCCCACCACGGCGTTCCGGCCGGGTTGCGGGACGCGGTCCGGACCGCGGCGAGGACATTCTTCGCCCTGCCGGTCGAGCAGAAGCGGCAGTACGGCGTCACCGTGATGGGGCGCGGCTGGCTGCCGGCAGGGGTGGAGGCGAACGGCTACTCCGAGGGCACCGAGACTCCCCCTGACCTCAAGGAGACGTACACCGTCGGCGCCGACGCGCGCACCGCACCGTTGGACGGCTACTGGTTCCAGCGCAACGTGTATCCCGCGGAGGTTCCGCAGATGCAGGCACTCTTCGAGGAGTACATGGCGGCGATGAAGTGCCTCTCCGACGAGTTGCTGCGCATCTGTGCCGCGGCGTTGCGCGTGACGGACGAGGCTGTGCAGGACGACTTCTTCACGCGCCACACCGCCGCCTCGACCCACACCTTCAACGTGAACTGGTATCCGCCGGTCACGGTCGCGGGCGAGCCGGAGGAAGGGCAGTTCCGCATCGGCCCGCACACCGACTTCGGCACGGTGACCGTCCTGGATCGCGAACCGGGCAAGGGCGGCCTGCAGATCTGGACCGAGGACGAGGGCTGGCAGGACGCGCCGTACGTGCCGGACACCTTCACCATCAACACCGGCGATCTGCTGGCGCGGTGGAGCGGCGACCGCTGGAAGTCGAACCGGCACCGCGTCCTGCCCCCGCAGGCAGAGGCACCGGAGGAGGATCTCGTCTCGCTCGTGTACTTCTACGAGGCGGACCGCGACACCGTCGTCGAGTCGCTGCAGCCGCCGCTCGGCAAGCCGAACGACTACGAACCGGTGGTCTCCTCCGTCTTCCTCCGACGCCTGCTTGACGCGATTACCGTGGGTTAGCACTGGACGACCCCGGTTACCTGAGCTGATCGGCGACCGGCCACACTGAGCACATGCGCCTCGATCACCTGAGCTACGCCGCCAGCCCCGACGGTCTCGCTTCCACGATTCAGTGGATGGGACGCAAGCTCGGCACCGGCTTCACCGACGGCGGTATCCACCCCCGATTCGGCACCCGCAACTTTGTCGCACCGCTTGCGAACGGCTCCTATATCGAGGTTGTCGAGGCCCTCGACCATCCGGCCGCGGAGACGGCGGCCTTCGGGCGTGCTGTGAAGAGCCGCACCGAGGACGGCGGCGGCTGGCTCGCCTGGGTCGTCGCGGTCGACGAGATCGCAAAGGTCGAGGCGCGTCTCGGCCGCGCAGCCCACGACGGTCACCGGGTACGTCCTGACGGCTTCGACCTGCGCTGGAAGCAGATCGGGCTCACCGAGTTCTCCTACGACCCGCAGTTGCCCTACTTCATCGAGTGGGAGGGCGACGCCGCCCACCATCCGAGCGCCGGCGGATCGTCGGTGACGCTCACCGACCTGGAGATCGCGGGCGATGAGAAGACCGTCGATGACTACCTCGACTCGCGCTCGGCCCAGCCTCTCGACGGGATCACGGTCGAGTGGTCCGCTCCCGGCGAGGACGGTTCGGGCCTCGTGGCCGTGACCTTCTCAACCCCGAACGGTGCTGTGCGGATCTACTGAGGCCGGATCTGGTGAGGCCGGATCTGGTGCGGCTGCATCTGGTGAGTCGGTGCTCCCTGAGTAACCGCTCGCTGCCGCGGGTTTACGGGCGTCCTTCTTCTGCGAGATGCGGGCACCGAGGACGGAGCCGACGAGGATGAGCGGAAAGCCTACTGCGATCCCCACCGTGAAGTCCTCACCGAGCAGGACGACGCCGGCGAGCACCGCCACCGCAGTGTTGACGTAGGTGATGATCGTCGAGCGCGCGGGCCCGATCGCCTCGATGAGGGCGAAGAAGACCACGAACGCGAGCGCGGTGCAGACGAGGCCGAGAGCGATCACCGACGCCAGCGGTGTGGCATCGATGTGACTCGGCAGATGAGTCAGCCCGTACGGCGCCCAGATCACGGCCGCCACCGTCAGTGAGGCCCACGTCACGGTGAACCGCGGCAGGTCGGAGAGCTTCTCGTTCATGATCATCGGGCCGATGGCGTAGCCGATGACCGTGACGAGCACTTCGAGCAGCGAGACGCCGTCGAGGTTGGAGAAGTCCAGGCCGACGAGCAGGACGAGGCCGACGAGGCCGAGTAGCAGACCACCCCAGGCGCGTACTCCCAGCCGGTCGCCGACACCGCGCACCCGCGACAGGAGGATCACGACGAACGGCACACCGCAGATGAGCAACCCGGTGATCGAGCTCGGCAGCTTCGTCTCGGCCTGGCCCAACATCGCCCAGGGGACCGCCATCTCGATCACCGCGAAGGCGACGACGAACACCCAGCTCCGAGCCACCGCCCGGAAGCCGCCCTGCCGTAGCGCGAGCGGGAGCAGCGCGAGCGCGCCGATCGTCGTCCGGCAGAAGACCAGCGTGCCGGGCTCGAGATCACGCACCGCCACGCGGATCATCACGTACGGGATGCCCCAGATGAGGCACATCGCAGCGAACAGTGCCCAACTCCGACGCGTCACCGCTCGAACCTACCTAGCGCATCGGACAGCGTCAGGCGAATATCCTCTTCGTATGGAAGCTGAGCTGGCCGTCGCCGCGAATCTCACCAACGCCACGATCGGCGCGGCCCCGACCGTGCCCATCGGCGACTACGGCTTCCTCTCGGACGGCGAGTCGACTGCCCTCGTCTCCCCCGGCGGCTCCATCGACTGGATGTGTCTGCCTCGGATGGATTCCGCCAGCGTCTTCGGCGCGATACTCGGCCGGCATGCCGGCAGCTTCCGCATCGCTCCCTCCGATGTCGCCGTCCCCTCGGACCGCCGCTACCTGCCGGGGACGAACATCCTCGAGACGAGCTGGGGCACGCCCGCCGGCTGGATCATCGTCCGCGACGTGCTGCTGATGGGGCCGTGGCGTCACGAGGACGCCCTGTCCCGCACCCAGCACCGCACTCCCACCGACTACGAGGCCGAGCACATCCTGCTGCGCACGATCCGCTGCGTGAAGGGCGAGGTGCAGACCGTCGTCGAATGCGAGCCGGTGCCCGACTACGGCCGCGAGATGCTGCGCTGGACCTACACCGATCGCGTGTACCACCAGGCGCAGGCACGCTCCTCCGTCCTCACCCAGCCGCTCACCCTGACGACCGATCTGCGGCTCGGCTTCGAAGGGGGACGCGCCAGCGCGAGGACGCTGCTCAAGGAGGGCGAGACCCGATTCGTCGCCCTCAGCTGGGGCAGCAGGCAACCGCCGACGACCTTTGACGAGGCCTACCAGCGCCTGGTCTGGACCGCTCACCACTGGCAGCACTGGCTGGCACGCGGCAAGTTCCCCGACCACCCGTGGCGTTCCTATCTGCAGCGTTCGGCGCTGACCCTGAAGGGCCTCACCTACGCCCCCACGGGGGCGATCTGCGCGGCGGCCACCACCTCGCTGCCGGAGACGCTCGGCGGCGTGCGCAACTACGACTACCGCTACACCTGGATCAGGGATGCGACCTTCGCGCTCTGGGGCCTGTACTCACTCGGCTACGACTGGGAAGCGGTCGACTTCTTCAGCTTCATCGCCGATGTCGCCGAACGCGACGAACACCAGTTGCAGATCATGTACGGCATCGGCGGCGAGAAGGAGCTGCCGGAGTACGAACTCGATCACCTGCCCGGCTACGCCAACTCCCGTCCTGTGCGGGTCGGTAATGCCGCGGCGAGGCAGAAGCAGCACGACGTCTGGGGCGCCCTTCTCGACTCCGTCTACCTGCACAGCAAGGCGGCCGATCATCTCGACGGACGTATCTGGCCGATCCTCGCCAAGCAGGTCGAGATGGCGTTGGCGAACTGGCGCGAACCCGACGCCGGGATCTGGGAGGTGCGGGGCGACGCCCAGCATTTCACCAGCAGCAAGATCATGTGCTGGGTGGCGGCGGACCGTGGCGCCAAGCTCGCCTCCACGATGGGGATGGACGCCCAGTCGACGGAGTGGCGCAAGGCCGCCGATGAGATCAAGGACGATGTCCTCACCCACGGAATCGATGCCCGCGGCGTCCTCACGCAGCACTACGACACCGACGCGCTCGACGCCTCGCTGTTGCTGGCGGTGCTTCTCGACTTCCTGCCGCCGGATGACCCGCGCATCGTGGCGACGGTGAACGCCGTCGCCAACGAGCTCACCGAGGACGGCCTCGTGCTGCGATACAAGGTGGAGGAGACCGACGACGGCTTCCACGGCGAGGAGGGGACGTTCACGATCTGCTCGTTCTGGCTGGTGTCGGCGCTGTGCATGATCGGCGAGCACGAGCGGGCGCGGAAACTCTGCGCGAAGCTGCTGAGCTTCGCCGGGCCGCTGGAGCTGTACGCGGAGGAGCTCGACCCCAACACCGGTCAGCACCTCGGCAATTTCCCGCAGGCTTTCACGCACTTGGCCCTTATCAGCGCGGTGATGCACGTGATCGCCGGCGAGCCGAGCGTGGAGGCGGCGCAAGACCTCGGCTGAGGTTCGGACGGGCGGCGAGGTAACGCTCGCATCGATGCCGGACATGTATTTGTTGTGGTGACCCCTTCGGTGAGCGATGCGGCAGTGGAGGTTGTGCGGCCGGCGACGATGAGTGGTTCACCAGGGTCTTCACTGAACACCGCGCCGATCTGCTGCGTTTCGCGCTGCGGCGTGTTCCGCGTGACTGGGCTGCCGACATGGTGAACGAGGTGTACCTGCGTCGATGGGGGCTGCCTGCTCTGGCGGCTGCCGCGATCGTCG
>DASXYU010000054.1:0-18304 GCA_036502295.1 Jatrophihabitans sp.
AGCGCTGCGGACACTGTCCAACCGACTCGTCGGCATCCTGGACGGCTGCCTACGCCACCGAGCCCCCTACGACGAGACCATCGCCTGGGCACACCGCGCAGCCAACGCCGCTTGACACTTAAACGCCTGGGATATCTAGGGCTCCGGGTTTTCGACAAGCTCAACCGCCGGGGCGCATAATTTGAACATCGTGAGTGCAACGCGTCCCCGGGTCGGGCATATCCAGTTCCTCAACTGCCTGCCGATCTACTGGGGTTTGGTCCGCTCGGGCGTCCTGCTCGACGTCGACCTGCACAAGGACACCCCGGACAACCTCAACGACCAGCTCGTCGCCGGAGACCTCGACGTCGGCCCGATCTCACTCGTCGAATACCTCCGCCACGCCGATGACCTCGTCCTGCTGCCCGACATCGCGGTGGGGGCGGCGGGCCCCGTCCTCTCCGTGAACCTGGTCTCGCAGGTGCCGCTCGCCGATCTGAGTCGCGTCGCCCTCGGCTCGACCTCGCGCACCTCGGTCCTGCTCGCGCGGATGTGGCTCGCCGAGGTGCACGGGGTGCGCCCCGAGTACTTCACCTGCCCGCCGGATCTCACCACGATGCTGCTCGAGGCCGATGCCGCCGTCCTCATCGGCGACGCCGCCCTGCGCGCCACCTATGACGCACCCCGCCGCGGCCTTGACGTCTATGACCTGGCCCGCGCCTGGAACGAGTGGACGGACCTTCCGATGGTCTTCGCTGTCTGGGCGGCCCGCCGCGACTACGCCGAGGCGAACCCCGGCATCGTCAAGGAACTGCACTCCGCGTTCGTCCGCAGCCGCGACGACGCACTGGCACACGTCGACGAGATCGCCGAACATGCCTCGCGCTGGGAGGTCTTCGACGCCGCGACGCTCGCCACCTACTTCCGCACCCTCGACTTCTCCCTCGGTGAACGACAGGTGGAGGGGATCGTCGAGTTCGGGCGCCGGGCCGTCCTAGCAGGTGCCGTTCCTCACTCTGTCGTGCCCACATTCGCCGACGTCTGATCGGGTTACATACCCTGTCGGGCGTGCGGAAGACCGAACTCGACCTCGACATCGTTGCCTGGCTGGCCAAGCACGAACCCGCCTCGACGGACCCCCAGGCGCTCGCTGACGCGATAGCAGAGGCACGCCGCCTCTCCCGCGAGCGGAATGCCGACGCGATGGCTTGCATGCCGCCCAGCCTGATCCCGGCCTCGGAGACATCCAGCGAGATCGAAGGCCCCGCGGGGACGCTCACCATCCGCGTCCTCCGTCCGGCCGGGACGTCCGCCCCCAAGCCCACGGTCGTCTACTTCCACGGCGGCGGCTGGACGGTCGGCAGCATCGACTCCCACCTCGGCCACGCCCGCCGCATCTGCACGCAGGTCGACGCCGTCGTCGTCTCGGTCGGCTACCGCCTCGCCCCCGAGGACCGCTTTCCGGCCGCCTTCGACGACGCCGTCGCCGCGGCCGAGTGGGCCGCGCAGCACCTTGACGAACTCGGCGGCACCGACCAGCTCGTCGTCGCGGGCGACAGCGTGGGTGGCCAGCTCGCCGCATCCGTCGCGATCGCGCGTCGCGACGCCGGTCAGCCACTCGCCGCGCAGCTGCTGCTCTACCCGGTCACCGACGTCGCCGGCCTCTATGCGGACGAGGCGATCAACGCCGGCTTCATGTCGCGCCGTACGGCCGCAAAGGGCTACGGGCTCACGCTCTCCGACATGGTCACCTTCGCCTCGCACTACGTCGATGCGGCCGACACCGACGACTGGCGCGTCTCGCCGCTGCGCCACGCGGACCTTGCCGGCCTCGCTCCGGCGGTCGTGCACACGGCGACCCTGGACGTGCTGCGCACCGAAGGCAACTTCTATGCCCAGGCGCTCGAGCGCAACGGCGTGAAGGTACTCGCGCGCGAGTTCCCGACGCTGAACCACTCCTACTTCGGCCTCGGCGGCGTCTCCCCGATCGCCGATGCCGCCGCAGCCCAGGCCGCCGAGGACCTCCGCGCCCTACTTAGCTGAAGCGGTCCCTGAGTAGGGAGCGAAGCTCGCGTGCCGAAGGGCTACCTACGCGTGCTGAGAAACCTCTCTGCCAGCTTCGGCGGTGCCTGCGCGAGCCACGCCTCGGTGATGGCTTCGCGCAGCGCAGCCATCTTCACGAGCCTTAGCTGGATGAGGTAGGCCGCGAACTTGTCGAAATGCGGGATGGTGAAGAAGCCGGGGATGTCCTGAGCCAGGATCGCCGCCTTCTCCTCGAGGTCCTCCGTGCGGATGGCGATGATCACGCCGTCGGGCACCGGCTCGTCTCCGTAGCGCTTGATGTCGGCCTTGCTCCAGGTGCGCTCCCAGACGAAGCCCTTGTCGTGAACCTGCCACCCGCGCGCCTTATGGTGGCCAACGGCCGCCTCGCTCACCTCAGGCAGCGACAGGGCGATGCGCTCGACGTCCTTGAGAGTTGCCATGTGAGGACTGTAGGCGGCCAACTAGGCTCTCTTGCATGCCTTCGATTTCGCAGCTTCTCGATCACGCAGCCGACGGAGGACGGATCTCGCCCGAGGAAGCGCTGCTGCTCTACACCGACGCGCCACTGCATGCTCTCGGGCAGGCGGCCGATACGGTGCGCCGCCGCCGCTACCCGCACAACATCGCGACCTACATCATCGACCGCAACATCAACTACACGAACGTCTGCGTGACGGCCTGCAAGTTCTGCGCCTTCTACCGCGCCCCGAAGCACGAGGAGGGCTGGACGCATCCGCTGGAGGAGATCCTGCGTCGTTGCGGCGAGGCCGTCGACCTCGGTGCCACACAGATCATGCTGCAGGGCGGCCACTCACCCGAGCTCGGCATGCAGTGGTACGAGCAGACTTTCAGTGCGATCAAGGCGGCCTACCCCCAACTCGTCCTGCACTCCCTCGGTGCCAGCGAGGTCGTGCACATCAGCAGGACGAGCGAGCTGGCGATCGAGGAGGTCGTCGCACGCCTCAAGGCGGCCGGGCTGGACTCCTTTGCCGGTGCCGGCGCCGAGATCCTCGTGGAGCGTCCGCGCACCGCCATCGCCCCGCTGAAGGAACCCGGCCACGTCTGGCTGCAGGTGATGGAGACCGCGCACGGCCTCGGCCTCGAATCCACCGCGACCTTCATGATGGGCACCGGCGAGACCAACGCCGAGCGCATCGAACACCTGCGGATGATCCGCGACGTGCAGGACCGCACCGGTGGCTTCCGCAGCTTCATCCCGTGGACCTACCAGCCCGAGAACAACCACCTCAAAGGCAGGACCCAGGCCACCAGCCTCGAGTACCTGCGCATTATCTCGGTGGCACGTCTGTTCTTCGACAACGTCAACCACCTGCAGGGCTCCTGGCTCACGACCGGCAAGGACATCGGCCAGCTCACGCTGCACTTCGGCGCCGACGACCTCGGCTCGGTGATGCTGGAGGAGAACGTGGTCTCCAGCGCCGGCGCCAAGCACCGCAGCAACCGCACCGAGTTGATCGAGCTCATCCGAGGCGCGGGACGAATCCCCGCGCAGCGCGACACGCTCTACAACCACCTCGTCGTGCACGACGACCCGGCGAACGACCCGGTGGACGATCGCGTGCACTCGCACTTCAGCTCGACTGCACTGAACCCCCTGCCGGTCGCCACGGCCAGCTGACGGGCCGCCATGGCGAACCTGCCCGCCGCGATCGTCCTCGGCATCGCCTCTGCCGGTGTCTACGGCACCTCTTTGGTGGTGCAGCACCGTGTCGTGCACACGATGCAGGTGCCCGGCTTGCGCGGCTACGTGCAGATCCTCAAGTCTCCGGTCTGGCTGATGGCTGTCGCCGGTGACCTCTTCGGCTTCGTCCTGCAGGTCGGGGCGCTCTCGCTCGGGCCTGTGGTCGTCATCCAGCCCCTCTCGGTCCTGATGCTTCCGGTGGCGCTGGTGGTCGGCTACTCCTTCGGAGGTCCCAAGCCCACCCGCGCTGACTACGGCGCGTGCGCGCTGCTCGCCGGCAGTCTCTCGGTCTTCCTCTGGATCGTCGGCGAAACCGAGCAGGGCAGCACGCCGCTCGCCCTGCGGACCATCGGCGTCCTCGTCCTCGTGCTGGCGCTCGTCCTCGGTCTCGGGTTCTCGACCGCCAGCCTGGCGACGATCCCGCGCGCCGCGGTGCTCGGCGGCGCGGCCGGTGTCTGCTGGGGCACGCTCGCCGCCTTCGTCAACGCCGCCTCCGACCGCTACGACGACGGTGGAATACAGCAACTCTTCAACGACCCCAGGGGCTACGTCCCGCTCATCGCGATCGCCGTCCTCGGCGTCCTCGGCATGGCCCTGACGATGCTGTCGTTCAAGGCGGGGTCGCTGGCCGTCGTCCTGCCCGTGAACCTCTGCGCGGATCCGCTCAGCGCGATCATCTTCGGCGCGCTGCTGCTCGGCCAGAAGGTGCCGCTCGGCATCCCTGAACTGCTCGGCTACTCGCTGTGCTTCTGCGGTCTCGCCCTCGCAGCCATCCGCCTCGCCAAGCCGGTGGTCGAGACCCTGCATGCGCAGGAGACCGACGGTAGTGAGGCAGAATTGCAGTCACCATGAGTCGCGCCGCACTGGACAAGAAGCCCCGCGAAGTTGCTGCTATGTTCGACGGCGTCGCCAAACGCTACGACCGGACGAACAGCCTCCTCTCGCTCGGCATCGACGGTCTGTGGCGCCGCCGCACCCGGCAGGTGCTGCAGGCACATTCCGGCCAGCGCATCCTCGACCTCGCGGCCGGCACCGGCGTCTCGACCACCCAGCTCGTCGCGGCGGGGGCGGAGGCGGTCGCCTGCGACTTCTCGCTGGGCATGCTGCGAGCGGGCAAGGCGAACAGGGCCCGCAAGGGTGTGCCGTTCGTCGCCGGCGACGGCATGCATCTGCCTTTCGCGGACGAGACCTTCGACGCCGTGACGATCAGCTTCGGCCTGCGCAACATCGCCAATGCGCCGATGGCGCTGCGCGAAATGCTGCGCGTCGTGAAGCCCGGAGGACGTCTCGTCGTCTGCGAGTTCAGCCGACCGGTCTTCCTGCCCTTCCGGGTGGTTTACATGCGCTACCTCATGCGGGCTCTGCCGTGGATCGCCACGAGGGTCGCCACCAACCCCGACGCCTACGTCTATCTCGCGGAATCGATCCGCGAGTGGCCGGCACAGGCCGAGTTGGCGAAGATCGTCGCCGAGGCAGGGTGGACGGACGTGCGCTACCGCAATCTCACCGGCGGTGTCGTTGCCCTGCACCTCGGCGAAAAGCCGCACGCGTGACCGATACGGATAACCGCTGCTCGGTGCTGTCCCGGCTGCGTGGCGATTCCATGCTCGGCAGCGCCTTCGAACAGGGCGGCGTCCTGCTCGTCGAGGTTCCCGGACCGTGGGGCCACGACGCCCTCACCGAGTCGCGTCTCGACTCCACGGTCGCCACGGTGCTCATCACGCGGGCACGAGCCGCCGGGCTGCGTCCGCTCGCGATACGCCATCACGGCCGTGGCGGAACGACCGGCGCGAAGCGATGGGCGGTGCGTCCTGCCGGTTCGGCGACCACGTACTGGGGTGACTACGAGAAGGACGAGGAGCTGCTCGGGATCGCGTTGGACGGCTCCACCGGCACTGCGAGCAGTGGGTCGACGTTCCTCGTCTGCGCGCATTCCAAGCGCGATCAGTGCTGTGCCGTCTTCGGACGCCCGATCGCGGCAGAGCTTGAGGTGCGACGTCCCGGACAGGTTTGGGAGTGCAGCCACACCGGTGGGCACCGCTTCGCGCCGGTCGTCCTCGCCTTGCCGGGTTCGACATCCGGCGGCGCGCTGTACGGCCGCGTCGAGGTGCCGGATGCGCTGCGGATCGTCGCCGCCACGGAGGTGGGCAAGACGGTGCCGGAGAAGCTGCGCGGCGAGATCGGCTACTCCTCAGTCGTGCAGACGGCGCTGGCCCAGCTGCAACAGCAGACCGGCATCACCGGCTTCGGCGACATCAGGGTGGTGTCCAGCGACGAGTCGGTGCCCGGCACCTCGACCGTGCGCCTCACCGCCGGCGACACCGACTACACGGTCACCGTTGAAGCGGAACGTGAGTTGACGCCCTTCGCCAGCTGCGGAAAGCCGGACCCGAAACCCCAGATCAACTTCACTGCGCGCTAGTGAGAGCCGTGATCCTTGAGGCGCTGGATTGAGTTGACGATCTCAGCCTCGGCCTCGACGCGGTTGGTCCAGGCGGAGCCCTCGACCGACTTGCCGGGCTCAAGGTCCTTGTAGACCTCGAAGAAGTGCTGGATCTCGAGACGGTCGAACTCCGGCACGTTATGAATGTCGCGCAGGTAGTCCAGGCGCGGGTCGCCGGCGGGGACGGCCAGGATCTTGTCGTCGCCGCCCTTCTCGTCCGTCATCCGGAACATGCCGATCGCGCGGCACTTCACCAGGACGCCCGGGAAGAGCGGGTCGCCGGTGTGCACCACGAGCGCGTCCAGCGGGTCGCCGTCCTCACCGAGGGTGTCCTCGATGTAGCCGTAGTCGGCCGGGTACTGCGTGGAAGTGAAGAGCGTGCGGTCCAGGCGCATGCGCCCCGTCTCGTGGTCGACCTCGTACTTGTTGCGGCTGCCACGAGGGATCTCGATGAGGACGTCGAACTCCACGGTGAATTGCTCCTGAGACCTTGGACTGAGCCCGGGGCGTTGCCCCGGAGGACGGGTTGTTGCCCCCTAGTCTGACGCATCGTGACGCGTTGGCTGACCTTGACCCTGACGGTGGTCGCCCTCGGCGGCGCCTCGGTCGCGGTGAGCTACCCGGTGACGCACGCCGCCACCCGTCCGGCGGCGAAGCCGACTCCCACCTCCTCCCCGTCTCCCGCTTCCCCGACGCCGTCGGAGGTACTGGCCGCGACTGCACCGGCGAGTGGTCTCGCGACGGCAACGCCTCCGGTTCCCAATGCTGCGGCGGTCACGGCGACGGTGGAGAAGCTCACGAAGGCACCCGATCTCGGTGGACGGCTGCTGGCGCGGGTCATCGATGTCGCGACCGGCACCGTCCTCTACGACAAGCACGGCGACACCCAGGGCACGCCGGCCTCGATCAGCAAACTCCTCACCGCCTCTGCCGTCCTCTCCGTCTATCCGCCCTCGCACCGCTTCACCACCACCGCGGTGGCCGGCGCGAACGGCGCCGTCGTCCTCGTCGGAGGAGGCGACCCCACGCTCACCGCTGCCGCCCCTGGCGATGAGCCCGACTATGCCGATGCGGGACGGCTCAGCGACATCGCGAAGCAGATCAAGGCAGCCGGCGTGAGCCCGACCGAGATCGTCGTCGACGGTTCGCTCTTTCCCGGTCCATCGGTGAATCCGCTGTGGGACCCGGGCGATATGGGGACGAGCTACGGCGCCCCCATCACCGCTCTGATGGTCGACGGAGGACGCGCGCTGCCGGCAGACTTCGCCCGCACCGCCAGTCCCGACATCGCCGCAGGGCAGGCGCTGGCCCGCCTGCTCGGGCAGCCGGGTCTCCCGGTGGAGGAGGGGACCGCACCGGCCGGCGCGAAGCAACTCGGCAGTGTCGCCTCGGCACCGCTCGCGACGATCGTCGGGCAGATGCTCGTCAACTCGGACAACATCCTCGCCGACGTCCTCTCCCACGACGTGGCGGTAGGTGACAGTAGGCCGGCGAGTTTCGCCGGAGCTGTCGCCGCGACCCGGGAGGTTCTGGCGACGAAAGGCGTGGACGTCGGCACGGGGATGCACGACGGCAGCGGACTCGCTGACGCCGACAAGGTGAGCCCCGCCGCACTCACCGCGGTGCTGCGCCTCATCGCCACCGACACCACCGGCCCGACCGCGGCAGTCACCGGCCTGCCCATCGGCGGACTCTCCGGAACCCTCGCCAACCGCTACCGACCGGGCACGGTGGGCGCACCGGCACTCGGCGACGTGCGCGCCAAGACCGGCACGCTCACGATCGTCACGTCACTCGCCGGCTTCGTTCACGACAAGGACGGGCAGCTGCTCGCCTTCGCGCTTATCTCGGACGACGTGCCGCCCGGGGTCACCGCCACGCGGGCCGCGGAGCGTGCCCAGGACGCAATTGCTACCGCGCTTAGCCAATGCGGCTGCTCCTGAATTTCGCACCCGGCGCCAATGCGGCTGCACGTGACCGGCTATGGTGGCCGAGCACAGTCAGGCCCGTAGTCGTCGATTCCGTGTCTGATTTGCTTGCATGTAAGGGCGCTAGCTCAGCGCGTCGAGGCGTTTTCCTCATGACAGCAAGCAGAATCTCTGTGTAGCATCTGAATTCAATCTAAAGACGGCCTCATGTGAGGCAAGTTCGACGCGGGTCCGCGTGCGCATGCACGCGTCGGGTCAGCGACGGACTCCATCGAATCTGTGGGGGAATGTCGATGGAGTCCGTCGTTTTCCGTTTTTCACTAGGCTGACGGTGTGATTGACGCGCTCGTCGACTGGGATGTAGCTGCTCGAACCGCGAAGCGGGTCAGCCCCACTCCGCCGCGCGTCTCGCGCGCCGCTGCCGATGAGGTCGTCGGCGATCTCTACCGTGCCACCTCCGCCGCGGCCGGCCACGTTGCCGAGCTGACCAAGCTGCAGGAACCACCGATCAGCGCGGTCACCCGCGTCGTCGATCGGGCTGCTTGGGTCGAGGTGAACGCGGGTGGCATGCGCACCGTCCTCACCCCGCTGCTCGACCGTGTCGCGGCGCAAAACTCCTCCGTCCTCGGTGCCGCAGGTCAGGGGGCGACCGAGTTCGCGGCCCGAGTCGGCTCGCGTGCTGCGGGAGCGCAGTTGGGCGTGCTGCTCGGATTCCTCTCCGGCCGCGTCCTCGGACAGTTCGAGTTCTTCGACCGCCCCGGCGGGCAGCTCATGCTCGTCGCGCCGAACATCGTCTCGGTCGAGCAGCACCTTCAGGTCGCGCCAGCTGATTTTCGGCTCTGGGTCTGCCTGCACGAAGTGACCCACCGCGTCCAGTTCACCGCCGTGCCGTGGCTGCGCCAGCACATGCTGGCGGAGCTCAACGCACTCACCGATGCCATCGAGACCGACCCTGCCGTGCTGCGCACCCGCGTCAGCACGGCGCTCGGTGAAATCGTGAAGGTCATCCGTGGGCAGGACGTCGGGGGTTCCCCCGGCGGTGAGGGCGTAGCCGATGGGGGAGGGGCCGGGCTGATGGCCGTCCTCGCGTCACCTGAGCAACGTCTCATCCTCGATCGCGTCGCCGCCTTCATGTCACTCATAGAAGGGCACGCCGAGTACGTCATGAATGCGGTGCCGAAGACGGTGATCCCGACGCAGCACGCGATCGAGCAGCGTTTCGCCGCGCGGCGCAAGGGCGGCAATCCGCTCGATCGGCTGCTGCGCCGCCTGCTCGGCCTGGACGCCAAGACACGGCAGTACGTCGATGGCTCCGCCTTCGTGCGTGCCGTGGTCGACCGCGTCGGCGTCACGGACTTCAACGCGATCTGGACCTCGCGCGACACACTGCCCACGAAGGACGAGATCGCCGACCCGCTGCGCTGGATCGCGCGCGTCCACGCCTGACGACTCGATGGGTCCGCATCCCGCGGTCGCCGCGGCGAGATCGGCGGTGCGTGCAGCGTTGCCGTCCGGCGCGTCGCTGCTGGTCGCGTGCTCAGGCGGTGCGGACTCGCTCGCGCTGGCGGCGGCGGTCGCCTTCGAGGCACCGCGCGCGGGCATCGGATACGGACTGGTCACGGTCGATCACGGCCTGCAGCCCGGCTCGGCGGCACAGGCCGCCCACGTGGCCGCGATCGCGGCCGAGTTGGGCTTCGACCCCGTCGAGGTGATCCCCGTCGAGGTGAGGACGGATGCGACGGCCGGCGGCGCGGAGAACGCGGCGAGGACGGCGCGCTATGCAGCCCTCGACGCGACCGCGCGGGCCTGGGGCGCGGCCGTCCTGCTGGGACATACGCTCGATGACCAGGCCGAGTCCGTCCTACTCGGGCTCGGGCGCGGATCGGGACCGCGCTCGATCGCGGGGATGTCCGTCGTCACGACATCAAGGCTGCGCTCCGATGGTTCCGCGGGTGCTCGTCCTGCGGTCACCTACGTCCGGCCATTTCTCGGCTTGCGCCGGGCGCAGACGCTCGCCGCCTGCGAGGCCCTCGGCCTGGAGCCGTGGCACGATCCGCAGAACGACGACGCCGCGTTCCGACGGGTACGGCTGCGGCACGAGGTGCTGCCCCTGCTGGAGGACGTCCTCGCCGGGGGTGTTGCCGAGGCGCTCGCCCGCACTGCGACGCAGCTTCAGGACCTCCTCAACTTTCTTGATCAACAGAGCGCGGTGGCCGATATTCGGCCGGGCAGCTCTCTTGATCTTGAGGGTGTGGACGGGCTGCCCCGGGCCGTGCGCACTGAGCTGCTCCGGCGCTGGCTCGGGGGAGAACTCACCGCCAATCACCTCGACGAGGTCGACCGCCTCATCGTCGATTGGCGTGGCCAAGGTCCCATCGACCTGCCCGCGGGTCGCAGCGTCGTGCGATCGTCTGGAAAGCTGACGGTGATTCCGAAATCTCCCCAGGAGCACCTATCTGATGAGTGACCTCGACGCCGATATCGAGGAAGTGCTGATCCCGGCCGAGCAAATCGCCGCGCGCATCACCGAACTCGCCGCGGCCATCGACGCCGATTACGCCGAGCGAGAACCGATTCTCGTCGGAGTGCTCAAGGGCGCCGTGATGTTCATGTCCGACCTCGCCCGGGCGCTGCACCGTCCCAGCACGATGGAATTCATGGCGGTGAGTTCCTACGGCGGATCGACGAAGTCCTCCGGGGTGGTGCGGATCCTCAAGGATCTCGACCGCGATGTCGCCGGCAGAGACATCCTCATAGTCGAGGACATCATCGACTCGGGTCTCACCCTGTCGTGGTTGATGAAGAACCTCGCTGCGCGACACCCTTCCTCGATCGAGGTGGTCGCGCTGCTGCGCAAGCCGGAGGCGGTGAAGGTCGACGTGCCCGTGAAGTACGTCGGCTTCGACATCCCGAACGAGTTCGTCGTGGGTTACGGCCTCGACTATGCCGAGCGTTACCGCGACCTGCCGGACATCGGCCGCCTGCGTCCGTCTGTCTATGGCGGCTAGGGGCGAGCGCCTAGCCGCGCTAATGCGAGGGGCTTGCAATAGCTTGTGATCCCGGGTGCTCGACCTGAGCAGCTCAGCGAGTCCGTGTACCGTTTCTAAGGTCATTCCCCGCGTTGCCTGAGCAGGAGGAACGCGGACGGTTCGCCGTTCGTGATCACTTATATGAACCGTAAGCGTCTTGTCCGGTCGTGGTGGCTCTGGGCCGTCGTGATCATCTTCGCCGTTGTCTTCCTGCCGAACCTGGTTTCCAGCAACAGCGGCTACCACAGCGTCAGCACGGGTGAAGTCTTCACTCAGCTCGATCAGGGCAACGCCAAGAAGGTCACGATCAAGGACAAGGAACAAGAGATCCTTGTCGACCTCAAGACGCCGTACCAGGACCACACGAAGATCCTCGCGGAGTACCCCGCGCAGTCCGCGGACACCGTGCTGCAGGACGTGCAGAAGGTCGCCGCGCAGAACCCCGGCATGGACTACACGACCACGGTCACGCACGACAATCCGTGGCTGTCGATCCTGGTCAGCCTGCTGCCGATCCTGCTCATCGTGGGCGTCCTCTTCTTCGTCATGACGCAGGTCCAAGGCGGTGGAAACCGCGTGATGAGCTTCGGCCGCTCGAAGGCGAAGCTCGTCAGCAAGGACACCCCGAAGACCACCTTCGCCGACGTCGCCGGAGCGGACGAGGCGATCGAGGAACTGGAAGAGATCAAGGAATTCCTCGCCAATCCCGCGAAGTTCCAGGCCCTCGGCGCCAAGATCCCGAAGGGCGTGCTGCTCTACGGTCCCCCCGGTACCGGTAAGACACTGCTCGCGCGCGCCGTCGCCGGCGAGGCGGGAGTGCCCTTCTACTCGATCTCGGGTTCGGACTTCGTCGAGATGTTCGTCGGTGTCGGTGCCTCGCGTGTGCGCGACCTCTTCACCCAGGCCAAGGAGAACGCTCCCTCGATCGTCTTCGTCGACGAGATCGACGCCGTAGGACGTCACCGCGGCGCCGGAATGGGCGGCGGCCACGACGAGCGTGAGCAGACCCTCAACCAGCTCCTCGTCGAGATGGACGGCTTCGACGTCAAGGGCGGCGTCATCCTCATCGCCGCCACCAACCGTCCCGACATCCTCGACCCCGCACTGCTTCGTCCCGGCCGCTTCGACCGGCAGATCGCTGTCGGCGCGCCCGACGTCCTCGGCCGTGAGGCGATCCTCAAGGTCCACGCCAAGGGCAAGCCCTTCGCCGCTGACGTCGACCTCTCGGTGATCGCGCGCCGCACCCCGGGCTTCACCGGCGCCGACCTGGCGAACGTGATCAACGAAGCCGCGCTGCTCACCGCACGCAACAACGGACGCCTCATCACGAACCTGGCGCTCGAGGAGTCGATCGACCGCGTCATCGCCGGCCCCGAGCGCAAGACGCGGGCGATGAGCGACAAGGAGAAGCGGGTCACCGCCTACCACGAGGCCGGTCACGCGCTCGCGGCGTGGGCGATGCCGAACCTCGACCCGGTGCACAAGGTGACGATCCTGCCGCGCGGCCGCTCGCTCGGTCACACACTCGTCCTGCCGCTGGAGGATCGCTACACCCAGACGCGCTCGGAGATCCTCGACCAGCTCGTCTACGCCCTCGGTGGCCGCGCCGCGGAAGAGCTCGTCTTCCACGAGCCGACCACCGGCGCCAGCAACGACATCGAGAAGGCCACCGCGATGGCCCGCGCGATGATCACGCAGTACGGCATGAGCGGAAAGCTCGGTGCGGTGAAGTACGGCACCTCGGAGTCCGAGCCGTTCCTCGGCCGCGACTTCGGCCACCAGCGTGACTACTCCGAGGACATCGCCTCCGACATCGACACCGAGGTCCGCGGCATCATCGAGGGCGCCCACGACGAAGCGTGGGAGATCCTCGTGCAGTACCGCGACGTCCTCGATCAACTCGTCCGCGAGTTGATGGACAAGGAGACGCTGGCCAAGGACGACTTGGAGCGCATCCTTGCTCCGGTCCGCAAACGTCCCCCGCACAACACCTTCAGCGGCTTCGGCAAGCGCACGCCGAGTGACCGTCCGCCGATCGACATCCCGCCGCACAAGAACGGGGTGAATGGAAATGGGGCGAACGGGGCGAAGCCTGCGACGCCGCCCACCACGTCGGTACCGGGAAGCTTCGGGCCGGGCGCGAGCGGGCAGCAGCCGCCGACTGCTCCCTACGGTGGATTCCCTCCGCCTTCGTCACAGGCGTAAGGCAAGCTCTAGAGCATGGCGGACTCCGACGATGCTGCGCGCGGCGTGGGCGTAGACCTCGCACGCGCCGAGGCGGCGGTGCGAGAACTACTCTTCGCCGTCGGTGAGAACCCCGACCGTGAGGGCCTGCGCGACACACCGAGGCGGGTCGCGAAAGCCTACGAGGAGATCTTCGCGGGCCTCTTCATCGATCCGGCCGAGGTACTCGAGACGACCTTCGACGAGGGCCACGACGAGCTCGTCCTCGTGAAGGACATCCCGCTGTACTCCACCTGCGAGCACCACCTCGTCACATGGCACGGCACGGCCGCCATCGGTTACATCCCGGGGGAGAGCGGCCGGATCACCGGTCTCTCCAAGCTCGCCCGTCTCGTCGACCTCTATGCCAAGCGGCCCCAGGTGCAGGAGCGTCTCACCGGCCAGGTCGCGGATGCCGTGAAGCGCAAGCTCGAACCCCGCGGCGTCATCGTCGTGGTGCAGGCGGAGCACCTCTGTATGGCGATGCGCGGGATTCGCAAGCCGGGCACGGTGACGATGACCTCGGCTGTGCGCGGCATCTTCCAGGATGACCACCGCACGCGCGCCGAAGCGCTGAGCCTCATCCTCGGCAGATAGGTGAGCGCGGTGGCACGCCAGCTGCCGCGCGGTGCAGCTTCTTCGCTGCCGCACGATACTTCCTCTTCGCTGCCGCGCGATACCTCCTCTTCGCTACCGCGCGATACTTCCTCTTCGCTACCGCGAAATGACCGGCGGATGGTCGTGATGGGCGTCCTCAACGTCACCCCCGACTCCTTCTCCGACGGCGGCCGCTACATCACATTCGAGGACGCCTTGGCGCATGCCCGGCAGATGTGGGCCGAGGGCGCCGACATCATCGACGTCGGCGGTGAATCCACCCGCCCTGGCGCTGAGCGCGTCGCGGCCGAGGAGGAAATCCGCAGGGTCGTCCCGGTGATCAAGGAACTCGCCGCCGAAGGCATCGTCACCAGCGTCGACAGCTATCGCGCCGCGGTCGCCGCCGCGGCGCTGAATGCCGGCGTCAACGTCGTCAACGACGTCTCGGGCGGACTCGGCGACCCGGAGATGGCCGCTGTCGTGCGTGGCGCCGGCTGCCCCTGGATCCTCATGCACTGGCGCGGGCACAGCGCCCGGATGCAGGATCTCGCCCACTATGACGATGTCGTTACCGATGTGCGTGACGAGCTTGCCGCCCGCGTCGATGCGGCGCTCGCCGCCGGGGTGGAGGCGAACCAGCTCGTCCTCGACCCGGGGCTCGGCTTCGCCAAGACCGCAGCGCACAACTGGGCGTTGCTGCGCGACATCGACGTCTTCACCGCGATGGGGTTCCCGCTGCTCGTGGCGTCCTCGCGCAAGTCGTTCCTGGGGCGGCTCCTCGCGAACCCAGCCGAGGTGCCTCGTCCTGTCGGCGAGCGTGAGGACGCGACCGTCGCCCTCACGACATACTCGGCGCTGAACGGCGCCTGGGGTGTGCGCGTGCACAACGTCCGGCCGTCGGTGGACGCCGCCCTTACCGTTGCCGCCATTCGAGGAGCAGAGTGACTACCGATCGGATCACGCTCACCGGACTGAAGGTCCGGGGCAACCATGGAGTCTTCGACTTCGAGCGCCGCGACGGCCAGGACTTCATCGTCGACGTGGAGCTGGAGCTGGACACCTCGACTGCCGCAGCAAGCGACGAGCTGAGCGACACCGTGGACTACGGCACGCTCGCCGAATCGCTCGCCACGGTGATCGCCGGTGAGCCGGTGAACCTGCTCGAGAAGCTGGTGCGACGCCTCGCCGATGCCTGCCTCGCGGACGCCAGGGTGCAGGCAGCGACGGTGACGGTGCACAAGCCGCAGGCGCCGATCCCGCTGACCTTCTCGGACGTCGCGGTGACCGTTCGCCGCGAGAGGTAGCGATGAGCCGGGCCGTGCTGTCGATCGGTTCCAATCAGGGCGACGCGCTGGCGAACCTGCGCTCCGCCGTGGCCGCCTTCGCGGAGTGGGTCGTGGTTCTCTCGCCCGTGGTCCAGACACCGCCGTGGGGTCCGGTGCCGCAGGATGACTACCTCAACGCGATCCTCATCGTGGACGATCCCGCGGCGACACCGGAGGACTGGCTCGCCCGCGCGCACGAAGCGGAGCGACAGGCCGGGCGCACCCGCGAGGTCCGCTGGGGTCCCCGGACGCTCGACATCGACGTCGTCACGGTGGCCACCGAGGCAACACCTGAAGTCCTCAGCGACGATGCCGTCCTCACCCTGCCGCATCCACGGGCGGCGGCGCGCGCCTTCGTCCTCGTCCCATGGCTTGCCGCCGACCCCGACGCGACCCTCGGCGGACGTCCGCTGGGGGCGTTGATCGCGATGCTCCCGGCGGACGAGGTCGCCGGCATCACACCGAGGCCGGAGTTGGCACTGACGTGAGACCGACCCGTTGGACCGACCTGCTCGCCGCGATCGTCGTGGCGGGGGCGATCGTCTACCTCATGCTGCGAATCGGGTATGACTCGTTGCCGCCGCTGGGCTACCTCACAGCCGCGCCGATCGCCGTCCTCGCTGTCATCGAGTTCGTCATCGCACGGCGGGTGCGGGGCGTGGTGCGCCGCGACCCGAATGCCAAGCCGATGACGGCGATCTCCATCGCCCGCTGCGCGGCGCTGGGCAAGGCATCGGCGCTGGTGGGCGCAGCAGCGGTCGGAGCCGTCCTCGGCCTCTTCGGGCGGGTGCTGCCCGATGCGTCGCGAGTGAGCGCAGCGGCGAGCGATGCACGGGTCGGCACCGCAGTTCTGGTGGTCTCGATCGCGCTGGCGGCAGCAGGTATCTATCTGGAAAGAGCTGGCATTCACCCTGGTGAGACGCCGCGTAACCCGTCACCTAGTCGTTAAGCTGTCTCGGTGCCAGACACCCTTCGAGATGCCGCCTTCGCCGGCTCCTCAGGGCAAGCGTCCGTGAATCGACGTCGTTCGGGCGGCACCAGCGTCCTTCGCACGCTGGGCTTCATCGTGGCGATCGCCCTCGGCGTCCTGTCGATCTGGCTGATCGTCACCGGCAACTCCACCAAGAACGTCCGCATCGGTGCGCTCTCCGGGTTCTGGGGCCTGCTCGTCGGCGGCTTCGCGATCTTCGGCCGCCACCTACAGCAGCCGGCAGGCTCCTCAGGCGTCGTCGACCTGCGTGCGAGCGGGGCGATGGACCGCCCCGAGGACGCCGCCGCGCGGATGGAGTTCGAGATCAGGCTCGTGCAGATGCTGCGCCGTGAGGTGCAGGCGACCATGACGACTGAGATGCAGAAGATGCGTGAGGACGTTGCCTCGCTGCGCAGCGAGATCATCGAGAAGGTCGGCGGAGACCTGCGCATGGAGCGCATCGAGACCACGCGCATCTTCGGCTCCGACATCGAAGCCCTGCAGCGCGAGATCGCGGCGCTGAAGGGTCAGCGGGTCATCGAGCCGGACGAGCCCTGGACCGTCGAGGTGGTTCCCGAGGAGGCCGCGCAGCCGCCGTCTCGGAGGGTGGTCCCTGACGAGGCTTCGGAGCCAGCTGCGGCACCTCCAGTGCCGCCGGTTGCGCCGGTTGCGCCGCAGCCTGTCGCGGCCGAGCAGGTCGGCGTGGCAGCGAAGACGGTGGACGAGCGTCCTCCCGCCCCTGCCTACAACCCTCTTGTCTACGCTGCCCCTACTGCGCCGCCGGCCACCGCGCCGCCGGCGCCCACTCCGGTCGAACCGGTGCTCCCGGAGCCTGCTGCCGCCCCGACGGCGTATGCACCGCCCGCTCCGGCGCCCTACGTCGAGCCGGCTCCGTCCTACGTTGCGGCAGCCGAGCCGCCCGCGGCCGCCGCTGCGCCGCCGACGCCGTTCACTCCGCCGGAACAGCCGGTAACGCCCCCGTATGCACCGCCTCCCGTGGCCGAGCCGACGCCGCCGGCGTATGAGCCGCCCGCGTATGAGCCGCCGTCCTACGAGGCGCCGGCGGCCTCCTTCGACGATGCCTTCGCCGCGTTGCCGCGGCTGCAACCGTTCACCGACTTCGAGTTGGACGACGTCCCCTCGGCACGGCCGGTCACGGCGGTGCCGACCACCGAACGACCCGCTTCGCCCTACGACCTCAATACCCGCGTGGGGCGTCGTCGGGCCGCTGAGGCCGACGAGGTAGGCGCGTCCCACGTACCCGGAGGTGGGCGTCGCCGTCGCGAGGGCGAGGCTGCCGAAAACGACCTACTTGCGAAGATCCTGCAGCGCGAACACCCGTCCTGACCGCGAGCGCGGTTACGGCCGTCAGAAGTCGAGATCGCTGAAGGCGTTCTGCCGAGTCTCAAGCTGTGCGGCCACCACCGGGACGACGGCATTGAGATCGACGTTGCTCTGGTCGGCGAGGACGTAGACGTAGAAGGCGAGCTCGCCGAGGCGCAGTGTCCAGTTCTCGTCAGGACGAAACGGCCCCCGACCACGGTTGGTGGCGCGTGACACCGTGGAACTGAGGTTGCCCAGCAGCGCCTGCAGTTCGAGCAGCAGGGTCGGCACCGGGGCGTGCAGATCGGCGGCGTCCGCACTGCGGTTCACCACCTCGTGAAGGTCGGTCACCCCTGGAACCTATCGCGACCCACGTCCTCCTCGTTGAGTGGTCACTTAGTACGTTGAGTGGTCACTTATTGGCGACCACTCGACGCCATAGCTGACCACTCAACGGGAGTGGGTAGCGTTTCGGGCGTGATGAGTGAGGCAGCGCCGCGGCTGCGGGTCGGCATCGTCGGCGTGGGCCGCGTCGGCAGCGTCGTCGGCGCCGCGCTGGCCCGTGCCGGACACGAGATCGTCGGGGTGAGCGCAGTCTCCGACGCCTCGCTTCGCCGCGCCGCGAAGATGCTCCCCGGAGCGCAGGTGCGACCGGTGGACGAGGTCGTGGCCGCCGCCGACTTCGTCCTGCTTGCTGTGCCTGACGACGTGCTGCGCCTACTCGTCGCCGGCCTCGCCGATA
>DASXYU010000055.1:0-18634 GCA_036502295.1 Jatrophihabitans sp.
ACGATCTGTCGAGCCCACTCTTCTTCCGGCCTTAGCGCGGTCACCGCTCTCAATTCCGAGTCGTTTTCGCCACATGCTGGGGGTCGATGTTCTACGGATGTTCTACTGGCTCTCGGCGGTAACCCACCCGCAAACCGACCCGAAACGACGAAGCCCCGCTATCACGGGGCTTCTGCGGAGACGGAGAGATTCGAACTCTCGATGGGCTTTAGACCCAAACCTCATTAGCAGTGAGGCGCCATAGACCGGACTAGGCGACGTCTCCAACCGGCGTGCGAGGTACCGCATACCGATCAGGAATCCTACTGGACGCTGCGCCGCCCCGTCCCAGCAGCCGCATGAGCCGGTGCGGCCGCACGAGGAACGCCTCGGCCTCCAGCGCTGCCACAGCGATCCGTGGCAGGTCGCGTGCTGCCGGATAGGAGAGGAACCGCGGCTCCCACTCGCCGCGGAACTTCACGTTGAAGCGGTAGAGCGACTCGATCTGCCACCAACGCGAAAGGAACATGAGGACGCCGCGCCAGGCGCGCAGCACCGGCCCTGCCCCGATACGTCCTCCGCGTTCGAGCGCTTCGCGGAAGACGGCGAAATTCAGCGACACCTGCCTGACGCCGAGGCTCCGGCATCCGGCGAAGAGGCCGGCGAGCATGAACTCGTTGAGGCCGTTGTCGGCCTCGCGGTCGCGGCGCATGAGGTCGAGGGAGAGGCCGTCCTGTCCCCAGGGAACGAAGTGCAGCAGGCCGTGCAACTCGCCGCCGAGGTTGGCGGTGACGATGACGCACTGCGGATCGGCACGGCTGCCCAGGCGCGACAGTGCCATGGAGAAGCCACGTTCGGTGCCGTTGCCGCGCCAACGTTCGGCGGCGGCGCGGAGCTCAGCGAGCTCCTCCGGGACGATCTCGTGTGCGCGTCGAATCTGCAGCGTGTAACCGGCACGGTCGGCACCGTTGTGCGCCTGCCGCACGCCACGCATCGAACGTCCTTCGAGGCAGAAGCTGCCGGAGTCAACGATCGCCTCGTCGCCGAGGGCGAGGGCGTTGAGTCCGTACTCCCGCTTGAAGACGGTCGCGCCGAGCTCACTGCAGCCGATGACGGCCGGAGTCCATCCGTAGCTGTCGACGAGTTCGCGGAACGCCGCGATGGAGCCGGGCCACGCTTCGGGGTCACCGATCGGGTCGCCGCTGGCGAGCGCGACACCGAGCACGACGCGGTAGGAGATCGCGGACTTGCCGGTCGGCGACCAGACCACCGACTTGTCGTCGCGCAGCGCGAAGTAGCCGAGGGAGTCGCGTTCACCCTGCTTGGCGAGTAGCACCCGAAGCTGTTGCTCGTCCTCTTCGGTGAGACGTGCCACCGGCTCGGAGGAACGCAGGATCAACAGGACGAACGCGGTCACGGTGACGAGCGTGATCGCAAGAAGCGTGCCGTGCATGACATCGCTGAAGCGCTCGCTGCGGAATTGCACCGGACCGTCGGCGCCCACCATCGCGTAGGCGACCTCGCGCAGCCTTGACGCGATCGATGGCTGGCCGATCGTCGGCGCGGAGAGGTAAGTCATCGCGATGCCGAGGGCGAACGCCGCGCCAGTGAACTGCAATACGACACGGACCGCAAACCAGCGGCTGTGCGGGTCGCAGTTCGCCACGAATCGGCTGCGCGCCGCGACGAGCAATGCGAGCAGGACGAGCGAGATCACGCCTTCGAGGATTCGACGTTCGGCGCGAAACAGAGGGGCGATGCTCATCGCGCTCGCTGCCGCCGTGCTTACCCGCCAGGCGAGGCGCTTGCGCTTGCGCAGCCCGGCCGCCACGCGCAGGAGCAGCAGGCCCGCTACGAAGGTCACCGCGGTGGCCGTGGCGCTCGCCGGCACGGGAAGCACCCGCGGGATGTCGCGTGCGTGGTGTCGATCTCCGGCGAAGAGCGCATCGACAACGGTCAACAGGCCGAGGACGGTCGCCACCGTCGCCACGGTCTGCGGCGCGCGGCGCAGGTACGCGCTGCGCAGCCCCTGCCGGGCCCTCACCACATTCTCAATATCGTCAGTCGCGCCACGGTCCGTAACGATTTCAGATGATTCTCTGGAGCACCTGAGCGGGGCAGGACATATCCCCGCCCGAGCGGAAACGTCCCTGCTCGGCCGTTAGGGTTGTCATGACAACGAGATCCATCTTTTCGCTCTCCGTGACCGAACCAGGAGATCCTTGTGTCCGAATCCAGCGCTGCCCCTGCTCAGGACCTGCGGGGTGCCAAGCGTCATGCGCACCCCGGCCTCATCCTGCTGATCATCGCGGGCGCCCAGCTCATGGTCGTCCTCGACGCGACCATCGTGAACATCGCGCTGCCGAAGATGGGGCAGTACTTCGACCGGAACCAGACGGACATGACGTGGGCGCTCAACGCCTACACACTTGCTTTCGGCGGACTGCTGCTGCTTGGCGGACGAGCCGGCGACATCCTCGGCCGCCGGCGCATGTTCATCTTCGGCCTCGGCCTCTTCAGCCTCGGCAGCCTCCTCGGCGGCCTCGCGAACAGCTTCGCCTTTCTGCTGGTAGGACGGGTGGTCCAAGGGCTCGGCGGCGCCGTCTCCTCGCCAACCGCGCTCTCCTTGATCACCAACGAGTTCGAGGAGGGGCCGCGGCGCAACCGCGCCATCGCGGTCTACGCCGCGGTCTCCGGCGCTGGCGCGGCCCTCGGGCTCATCCTCGGCGGCGTCCTCACCGAGTACCTCGGCTGGCGGTGGGTGCTCTTCGTCAACGTGCCGATCGGCATCGTGTTGATCATCGGAGCCTTCTTCTATCTGCACCAGACGGAGCGACTGCAGGGCAGGTTCGACTTCTTCGGCGCGCTGCTGTCTGTGGCTGGAATGGTGGCGCTGGTCTACGGCTTCATCCATGCGGCGAGCCACGGCTGGGGCAACACCCAGAGCTACGTGATCTTCCCCGCCGCCGCGGTGTTGCTGACCGGCTTCGTCCTCTTCGAAGCCTTCGTGGTGAGCGATCCGATGATGCCGATGCGCATCTTCGAGAACCGAACCCGGGCCGGGTCATATCTGGTCATGCTGATCGTGGGCGCCGGCATGTTCGGGCTCTTCTACTACACGACGTTCTTCGTGCAGGGCGTCCTTGACTACAGCCCACTGAAAACCGGGTTCGCGTTCCTGCCGGTCGCGCTGGTTATTGGCGTGAGCTCGCAGGTGGTCTCCAAGCTGCTGCCCGCATTCGGGCCGAAGGTCCCCATCGTCAGCGGCACGATCATCCTCTTCTTCGCGATGTTCTGGCTCTCGCGAGTGAGCGTGAAATCCGGCTACGCGGACACGTTGTTGCCCGGCATCATCGTGCTCGCCATCTCGATGGGCGCGCTCTTCGTGCCGCTGACGCTGACAGCGGTGACGAAGGTCGCGGACACCGACGCGGGGCTGGCTTCCGCGCTGCTCAACGTCGGCCAGCAGGTCGGCGGCGCGATAGGCCTCTCCGTGCTCGCCACGGTCTTCCAGCATTCGGCGAACAGTTGGGTCGGTGGCAACCAGAGTCAGCTCAATACGCAGCTCGCCAAACTCGATCCCAGCCTCGGCGCCGCGATCGGGCAGAGACTGCAGTCATCAGGTAGCTCCGGACTGCAGCCCGATGACATCACCAGGTTCGTGCAGGCGTTACCGCCCGGTGAGCGGGTCCCGGCCACACAGTTCTTCGCCGGGCCCTACCGCGACTTCAGCCACCACCTGCTGGCACACGCCTCGGGAACGACATTCCTCGGTGCCGCGATCTTCGCCGTCGTCGCGCTACTGGCGGCGCTCTTCCTCATCAACGCGAAGAAGGCCGACCTGCCCACCGAAACCGCCCCGGCAGCAATGCACTAAAGGCTGGGGGAGCCAGCCCGCTGCGGCCTCGGAAAGACAGCGCCCTAGAAAGTACTGAGCTTCACGTTGATGTTGCCGCGGGTGGCCTTGCTGTAGGGGCAGAACGCGTGCGCGAGCTCGACCAGTTCCTGCGCCTTGTCGGTGTCGACGTTCGGGATGTTGACCTTGAGCTCCACAGCGAGACCGAAACCGCCGTCCTCGCTCGGGCCGAACGACACCTCGGCGATCACCGTCGAGTCGCTCGTGTCGATGCCCTGCGTCTTGGCGCGGTTCGCCAGCGCCCCCTGGAAGCAGGCCGCGTAGCCGGAGGCGAAGAGAGTCTCGGGGTTTGCCTTGGGCGTGTCACTGGTGCCCGGCTGGGCGAGGTCGAGATCGATGATGCCGTCGCCGCTCTTCACGTGTCCTGCTCGTCCACCGTGCGCCTCGGCGGAGGTGGTGTAGGCAACCTTGGTCAGTTCGATGGGCATGTGGCTCTCCTAGCTGGTCCGGGGCGACAAGGTCTGGCTCCTTACGAGCGTAGCCACTCGCATCGGTAGCCTCGCTCGCATGAGCACTCCCTTGGTTCGCCGCTCGCCGGTGCAGCCCGGAGTGGTGGTCGCCAACGTCGAACTCACACCGCGTATGCGCCGGGTGACCGTGCGCGCCGAGTCGATGGTCGGCGTCGCGCTTCGTCCTGCTCAGGACGTCGAACTGCACCTGGTCGACGAGACCCGGCGGCGCGTGAAGCGTCGCTACACGATCCGGGCGGCGCGTCCCGTGCTGGGCGAGTTCGACCTCGACGTCGCGTTGCACGGCCCTGGTCCAGGAGCGCGCTGGGGCGCGACGGCGAGGGCCGGCGACGACGTGACGTTCCAGGGTCCGCGCGGCAAGCTCGACCTGCGTCCGGCGGCAGTGCATCTGCTGGTGGGGGACGAGTCCGCGTTGCCGGCGATCGCCGTGATCTGCGCCGCACTGCCCGCGGGCGAGCGTGGCGTTGCGGTGCTCGAAGTGCATGACGCCGCGGAGGAGCAGCCGGTAGCCGGCAAGGCGGAGTGGGTGCACCGCGGTGATGCTGCACCTGGCAGCCCCGATCTGCTGCTGCCGGTCGTCCGCTCCGTCCTCGCCTCAGTGCCTGCCCGGGGGGTGCGCGGCTATCTGCTGGGTGAAACGAGGACGATGGTGGCGTTGCGCGCGCTGCTCGAGGAGCACGGCATCGCCCACGACGCGATCTTCGTCAAGGGCTACTGGAACGTGGCCCGCCCCGATCGGCGCGAGGGCCGCTCCCCCCTCTGAACGGCCCCTCCTTGTGTGCCTGGGGGCCGCTGGGGGGCCCGATTTACGGCCACAGCACACACAAGGACCGGACCTTGTGTTGCTGAGGGCCGCAATCGGAGCTGCTTTACGACCCTGCGGCACACAAGGAGGGGCCGTTCAGAGGGTGAGTGCGAAGAATCGGCTGTTCGGGTCGAGGACGTAGTCGGCGAACGGACCGCAGAGCTCGAAGCCGTTGCGCTCGTACAAGCGGTGCGCCGGGGCGAAGAAGTCCTGCGTTCCTGTCTCAAGGTTCAGCCGCGCGTAGCCGCGCCCCCGAGCCTCGTTGATGATCGCGGCGAGGACGGCGGCAGCCACACCTCGACCGCGCGCAGCAGGCGTCGTCCGCATCGACTTCACTTCACCGGCACCGTCCGCGTGATCCTTCAACGCACCGCAGCCGAGCAGGACGCCGTCCTCGCGGGCGGTCCAGAAGGTGATCGCCGGAAGGCGCAGCGCCTCAAGGTCGAGGGCGTGAATGCTGCAGGCCGGCGAGTTCGCGCGCATATCGGCGAGGTGCTCTTCGAGGAGCACCCGCACGTCCGGCTCGGCAGCCGGATCCTCGACCGCGATCCGCATCAGAGGATTGGCTGCGGCTCGTAGCTCGCCGCGGCGGGGTCAGTGGCGAGGACGGCGTCCACCTGGCGGACGATGGCGGCGACCTGATCGCGGGCGGCGCCGGTGAAGCTCAACGGCTCGGCGAGCAGCGCGCCGAGTTCGTCCTGCGACAGGCCGAGGCGTGAGTCACCGGCGAGGCGTTCGAAGAGCTCGTTGCGGTCGGTGCCCTTCTCGCGCATCTCCAGCGCGACGGCGACGGCGTTCTCCTTGATCACCTCGTGCGCGGTCTCGCGTCCGGAGCCCGCGCGTACTGCCGCCATCAGCACCTTCGTGGTGGCGAGGAAGGGCAGGTAGCGGTCGAGCTCGCGGGCGATCACCGCGGGGAAGGCCCCGAACTCGTCGAGGACGGTGAGGAACGTTTCGAGTAGTCCGTCGAGGGCGAAGAACGCATCGGGCAGCGCCACTCGGCGCACCACGGAGCAACTGACGTCGCCTTCATTCCACTGGTCGCCGGCGAGCTCGCCGACCATCGAGGCGTAGCCGCGCAGGATCACCGCGAAGCCGTTGATGCGTTCGGCGCTGCGGGTGTTCATCTTGTGCGGCATCGCGCTCGAACCGACCTGGCCGGGTTTGAAGCCCTCGGTCACCAGCTCGTTGCCGGCCATCAGCCGGATCGTCGTCGCGAAGGACGACGGTCCCGCGGCGAGCTGCACGAGCGCGGAGAGGACGTCCCAGTCCAGCGAGCGCGGGTAGACCTGTCCCACGCTGGTGAGGACGTGGCTGAAGCCGAGGTGCTGTGCCACGCGCTGTTCGAGTTCGGCGAGACGTGCGGAGTCACCGTCGAGGAGGTCGAGCATGTCCTGGGCGGTGCCCACCGGCCCCTTGATGCCCCGCAATGGGTACCGCTCAACAAGTGAATCGAGACGGCTGAGCGCGACGAGGATTTCGTCCGCCGCGCTGGCGAAGCGCTTGCCGAGGGTGGTGGCCTGCGCGGCGACGTTGTGGCTGCGTCCTGCCATGACGAGCTGGTCGTACTCGGCGGCGCGCCGGGCGAGGCGTGAGAGCACGGCGAGCGTCTTCGTCCGCACCACCGCGAGGGCCGAACGTACCTGCAGCTGCTCGACATTCTCGGTGAGGTCGCGGCTGGTCATGCCCTTGTGGATCTGCTCGTAGCCGGCGAGTTCGGCGAACTCCTCGATGCGTGCCTTCACGTCGTGGCGGGTGACCTTCTCGCGCTCCGCGATACTGCCCAGGTCGACTGTGTCGGTGCCGCGGTCGACGATCGCCTGGTAGGCGTCGATCGCGCCCGCCGGGACCTCGATACCGAGGTCGGCCTGCGCGCGGAGGACGGCGAGCCAGAGCCGCCGTTCAAGGACGATCTTGTGTGCCGGCGACCAGAGGGTGGCCATGTCGGTCGAGGCGTAGCGCCCCGCGAGGACGTTCGGGATCGAGGGCTTCACGCCCTCAATTCTCTCAGACCGTGATCTGGCCGATTTCCGCCTTCAGTGCGATGTCGCTGCGGTGCTGGCCGCCCGGCAGATCGATGGAGTCGACCAGCGCGTACGCCGCCTCGCGCGCCTCGCGCAACGTCGCTGCGATGGCGGTCGCGGAGAGGACGCGCCCGCCCGTACTCACCACCGCGCCGTCCGCGCGGCGCCGCGTCCCGGCATGGATCACGCCGGGCTGTTCGCTGCCGGTGATGACGTCACCCGTGCGTGGCGTCTCCGGGTAGTTGGCTGCGGCGATCACCACGGTCACCGCCGATCCGTCGCGCCACTGCAGCGGCGGGTGCGACGCGAGGGTGCCGACGGCCGCCGCCTGCAACAACCCCGCGAGCGGTGTCTCGAGCAGGGCGAGGACGACCTGGGTCTCGGGGTCGCCGAAGCGAGCGTTGAACTCGATCACCCGGGCGCCGCGTGACGTCATCGCCAACCCGACGTACAGCAGCCCGGCGAAGGGCGTCCCGCGGTGGGCCATCTCGGCGATGGTCGGACGCGCGACCTCGCGCAGCACCATCTCGGTGGTGTCTGCGGGCAGCCACGGCAGCGGTGCGTAGGCACCCATGCCGCCGGTGTTCGGGCCGGTGTCGTCCTCGCCGATGCGTTTGAAGTCCTGCGCCGCGACGAGGGGGACGACCGTCGTCCCGTCGGTGACGCAGAAGAGTGAGACCTCCGGGCCGTCGAGGTACTCCTCGATGACGACACGGCCGCAGGCTGCGGCGTGGGCCAGGGCCTCCTCGCGTGAGGACGTCACCACCACGCCTTTGCCTGCCGCGAGGCCGTCATCCTTCACGACGTAGGGCGTGCCGAACTCGTCGAGGGCGGCGGCGGCCTCGTCCTGTGTCGTAGCAAGTCGGGCGCGAGCGGTCGGCACGCCGGCGGCGGTCATCACGTCCTTGGCGAAGGCTTTGCTGCCCTCGAGTTGCGCGGCGGCGGCCGAGGGACCGAAGCAGGCGATGCCGGCGGCGCGGACGGCGTCGGCGACTCCCGCGACGAGCGGAGCCTCAGGACCGACCACGACGAGGTCGACCGCGAGTTCAGTGGCGAGCACCGCGACGGCGGAGCCGTCGAGGGCGTCCACGCCACGCTGTTCGGCGACCGCGGCAGTGCCGGCGTTACCCGGTGCGCAGATCAGCGCCGTGACCGTGGGGTCGGCGGCGAGGCTCAGACACAGGGCGTGTTCACGGGCTCCGGAGCCCAACACCAGGACGCGCACGGCCCGACACTACCGTCCTGCTGAGTGGTCACTTATCGCGTCGAGTGGTCAGTGAGAAGTGACCACTCGACGTCACAGGTGACCACTCGACGGGAGAAGAGGACGCTGCGGGACTAGCGGTTGGCGGTGTAGACGGTGAAGTTCACCAAGCCTGCTTCGAGGAGGTCGAGCAGCGACTCGTACACGGTGCCGCTGAGTTCGGGCGTGGTTTCCACCTGCAGTGCGAGCAGCCCCCGCATCGAGGCCCGCAACGCCTGCACGGTGCGCGCCGCGTGCTCCGTCGGAATTCCGCACTCCTCCGCGACGCGCTCCAGCGAGGGCGAGATCGTCGGCAAGGTCGAGAGCCGCGCCTTGTACCCGGCGGCGTCGAAGCGTCCGGGGTACTGGATCGCGAAATCGCGGTATGCCGTGGCGACGGCCCGGAAGGCGGCGACGCCGTACCGGTCCAGTGCGGCTGCTTCGAGCTTGCCGTACAGGTCCAGCTTCGCCTTCTCGCTGATGCGTTGCTTGAGATCGTCGATGCCGTCGATGTGCTTGTAGAGACTCGGCACCCGAATGCCGAGGCGCTGCGCAAGCGACGACAGCGAAAGCGAGTCGAACCCGTCGAGATCGACGAGGTCGACAGCGGCGGTGACCACGCTCTCGGTGTTGAGACCCATGCGTGCCAAAGGTCTTGCCCTCCCTACTAGCTCGCCCGAAACAGGCGGCGAGCGAACGCGAATCCGCGTTCAGGGCAGAGTATCCCGGCCCTAGGCCCTCGTCCTGACGAAACGGAGGCAAAGCGTGGAGATGCACCAGGCTTGACTGCTACGGATTTCGTTGCGAATCAGTCGAGGAGGTCGCGGATCGCGATCGTTTCGTCACGCGCCGGTCCGACGCCAACCGCAGAAATCGGGGCCTTGATCATCGATTCGAGGGTGGTGAGGTAGTCCTGCGCGTTTCGTGGCAAGTCGCCGATGGTTCGGGCGGCCCCGATGCCCTCGCTCCAACCGGGATATGTCTCGTAAATAGGCATAGCACGGGCGAATTCGGACTGAGTCATCGGAAGCTCGTCGTGTCTCACCCCATCGACGTCGTAGGCGACGCAGACCGGAATCTCGTCCAGCCCGGTGAGGACGTCGAGCTTGGTGATGACGTAATCGGTGACGCCGTTGATCCGCGTCGCGTATCGCGCGACCGGCACGTCGAACCATCCGGTACGGCGAGGACGCCCCGTGGTGGTGCCGAACTCGAAGCCTGCCTGACGCAGATACTCGCCCTTCTCGTCCAGCAACTCGGTGGGGAACGGCCCCTCCCCGACTCGGGTCGTGTATGCCTTCGCCACCGCGATCACGCGCGAGATGCGCGTCGGCGGAATGCCACTGCCGGTGCACGCCCCGCCTGCCGTCGCGTTCGAGGACGTGACGAAGGGGTACGTCCCGTGGTCGACGTCCAGCAGCGTCGCCTGCCCTGCCTCGAGGACGACGTTGCCGCCGCGGTCGAGGATCTGCTCGAGCAGCAAGGACGTGTCGGCGACCATCGGGCGCAGGCGCTCGGCGAAGACGAGCAACTCGGCAACCACGGCCTCGACGTCCACCGCCTTGCGGTTGTAGATCTTCACGAGGATCTGGTTCTTGAGGTTCAGCGCACCGGTGACCTTGGCGCGCAGCACCTCGGTGTCGAAGAGGTCCTGGATGCGGATGCCGATGCGCGACATCTTGTCCGCGTATGTCGGGCCGATGCCTCGTCCTGTGGTTCCGATCTTCGCGTTGCCGAGGAAGCGCTCGGTGACCTTGTCCAGGGTCGTGTTGTAGGACGGGATGACGTGGGCCGATCCGCTCACCACGAGCTTGGAGGTGTCGATGCCGCGGGCGTTGAGTCCTTCGATCTCGCTGAAGAGCACGCCGAGGTCGATCACCACGCCGTTGCCGATGATCGGCGTACATCCCGGTGTGAGGATGCCGGACGGCAGCAGGTGCAGCGCGTACTTCTCGCCATCGACGACGATGGTGTGGCCGGCGTTGTTGCCGCCGTTGAACTTCACGACCGCATCGACCCGGCTGCCGAGTAGGTCGGTCGCCTTGCCCTTGCCCTCGTCGCCCCATTGGGCACCGACCAGAACGATCGCCGGCACGCTGTCCCCCGTCCTCACCGAACTGAACCCCGTAAGGGTATCTGCCGCGCGGCGCCGCGATCCCCCGGTCATTTCCGCAACTACGGGCATCCGGTGCGATCTCAGCTAGGCTCGATACGTGCTGATCCTTACTCGTCGTGTCGGCGAGAACGTCATCGTGGGCGACGACATCATCATCTCGGTCATCGAGGTGCGCGGTGACGCCGTCCGGATCGGTATTCAGGCGCCCCGGTCGGTTTCCGTGCACCGCGAAGAGGTGTACCAGGAACTGCAGCGCGCGAACCAGGCCGCGGCCACCAGCAGCGACGAGGCGATCGGTGCCGCGATGGAGCAACTGCGCAAGGACAAGAAGGACTGACGGCCCTCGGCCGCCCCCGGGGTCCAACGGCCCTGCACCCCCTTAACGGGAATGCGCAATACTCCGTGTAGTTACGCAGCTGAGCTACATCACGGAGGCAACGGTGCCCATCGCAACTCCTGAGATCTACGCGGACATGCTCGACCGCGCGAAGGCGGGCGGCTTCGCCTATCCCGCGATCAACGTGACGTCCTCCGAGACGGTGAACGCCGCCATCAAGGGCTTCGCCGACGCCGGCAGCGACGGCATCATCCAGGTCTCGACCGGTGGTGCGGAGTTCGCCTCGGGCACCGGCATCAAGAACATGGTGGTGGGAGCTACGGCGCTGGCGGAGTTCGCGCACGTGGTCGCTGCGAAGTATCCGATCAACGTGGCGCTGCATACCGACCACTGCCCGAAGGACAAGCTCGACACCTACGTCCTGCCGCTCATCGCCCTCTCGCAGGAGCGCGTGGACGCGGGTCTTGAGCCGCTCTTCCAGTCGCACATGTGGGACGGCTCGGCGGTGCCGCTCGAGGAGAATCTGCAGATCGCTGCTGAGCTGCTCGCGAAGGCGGCCGCGGCGAGGATCATCCTCGAGATCGAGGTCGGCGTCGTCGGCGGCGAAGAGGACGGCGTTGTCGGTGCGATCGACGAGAAGCTCTACTCCACCCCTGCGGACGGGCTGCGTACCGCGGAGATCCTCGGCACCGGCGAGAAGGGGCGGTTCATGGTCGCCGCGACCTTCGGCAACGTGCACGGCGTCTACAAGCCGGGCAACGTGAAGCTGCGGCCGTCCATCCTCAACGACATTCAGATCGCGGTCGGGGCGAAGGTCGGCAAGGACAAGCCCTTCGACCTCGTTTTCCACGGCGGGTCGGGTTCGCTGCTGACGGAGATCCGCGAGGCGCTGAGCTACGGCGTGGTGAAGATGAACGTCGACACCGACGCGCAGTATGCGTTCACCCGTCCGATCGCCGGCCACATGTTCAGCAACTACGACGGTGTGCTGAAGATCGACGGCGATGTCGGCAACAAGAAGGCCTACGACCCGCGGCCGTACCTCAAGCTCGCCGAGACGAGCATGGCCGCGCGCGTCGTGCAGGCCTGCGAAGACCTGCTCTCCGCCGGACAGCACGCGTGACCCACGCTCACGGCGGCGACCTGCTGAACCCGCCGACGCTGCTGCCGGAAGATCCGGCCGCGGCCGTACTCGCCTCCGGTGGCGACCCTGTCGTGGTGGCCGCGGCGTTTCCGGCGTCCTCCCTCGCCTGGGCCGTCCTCGCCGAAGGGGCGCTGGCACGTGGCGCGGCGGTGGAGGCGTACGCCTATGCGCGCACCGGCTACCATCGCGGACTGGATCTGTTGCGGCGCAGCGGCTGGAAGGGCACGGGCTACGTCCCCTGGTCGCACGAACCCAACCGCGGATTCCTGCGCGCGCTGCACGCACTCGGACAAGCCGCCGGGCTGATCGGCGAGACCGCCGAGGCGGAGCGTTGTGCGACGCTCCTCGCCGACAGCGACCCCGCCGCCGTCGAAGCCCTCAGCTAGCCCCGCGAGTGGGCGGTGTGAACGTCCTCTGCGGCTGAGGAGGACGTCAGAATCGCCCACTCGACTACGCGCAGCAGGGCGTGGCCGGAAGTACGGCCGCCAGTCATCCTTGAGCCGCACCGGGGTTCCCGGCACCTTGCGGGCACGAGCCAGTCGCCAGATCCGGTCGAGTGTCACGTCCGCCTCACGGAAGATGCCACGCGACGTCACCACGAGCAGCCGCCAACCCTCGTCATCGCCTGCCTCACGGCGAGCGAGGTCTGCCTCCCACTGTTTCTCTCGCTCGATGTGCTGACGACCGTCGTACTCGATCGCGATCTTCGCGGCGGGGTAACAGAGGTCGTAGCGGCGAACGAGGTATCCATCCTCCGCTCGGAGTTCGAAGTTGACCTCAGGCTCGGGCAGGCCGGCGAGGACGATCAACAGGCGGAGCCGCGTCTCCATCGGTGAGTCAACGCCGGCCCGGACCAGCGCTGCGGCCCGGCGCAGAAGAACCGCATCACGGCCGGTGTGCGTCGCGCATCGCTCACGCAACCTCTCGGGCGAGACGTTCAGCTGCCGGGCGAGGTAGTCGCCAACGATCACCAGGTCGACCAGTGAAAGCATGCCCGCGAGTTCGATGAACATCTGTATCGGCGACGAGACGCGGACTCCGTCGATCGTCCTTATCGTGGCTCGCCCGGACAAGTGGCACGTGATGCCCAGGCGCCGGCGGCGGTCCTGTTGGCGCAGGACAGTGATGTGCTCATCCGGTGTGACCGGGAGCGGCACGCCGTAGATCCGCGCCGCGGAGGCATGGCTGGCGAAGGCGGTCGGCGGAAACGGAACGAGCGCGGCGCGCGCCCGCAACACGTCAGTGGGCATGGTCGCGGCGTTGACGAACACGCCCGGAAAGAGCCGCCGATATGCGAGCGTCCGCAATGTGGCAAGAGTCAGCCCGGCCGCAGTTGCGTCTGCACGGGAGAAGGGGAGGCCGCGGTTGAAGGTCACACGCCGACCCTGCGCGAGATCCGTCATCGACGCATCTCGTCACCGCCAACCTGTGGATAAGCGCGAGTGGGCGCTTTGAACGTCCTCTGCAGCGGCGAGGACGACAGAATCGCCCATTCGGTGACTAACTCTGCAGGAGTTAGGCGGGCTGGAGAGCCTGCGCCTGCGGCAGGATCGGGCAGTGCATCGGCAGGGACGCGTCCTCGAGGATCAGCTGCACGCCCAGACCGGTCGAGGTCGAGACCACGATCGGAGCGCGCAGGTTCGCAGTGGCGTCCGCGAGCCCCTGGCCGAGGGTGAGCATGAGCAGGACGTCGGCGTCGTCGCTGCCGAGCACGCCGGCCAGCGGTCCGAGGTCCGGCTCGTACTCCGCGAAGAACGCGACAGCCGGAGTGAGGACGAACCGCAGCTCGGGATACTTCACACTGCGCAACGAATACAGCACGCCCTCGTCGTCGATGGCGCTGAGGACGTACTGGCGCTCGTCCGGGAAGCCCGGCAGAGGCTCGACGAACTCGAGCTGCTGGATGCGCTCGGCGGTCGTGGTCATGGCAGTTACCCACTCACTACTGGAGGAAGTTCAGCAACGACATCTGACGGATGTTCGCCGTCGTCTGCAGTGCCGACTGATAGGTGACGCTCGCCGTGCTCACCGCAACGGCCTGCGCCGCGAGGTCGATGTCCTGGATGTTGGACAGCTCGGTCGTCAGCGCGAGGTTGGTAGTGGTCGCGGCGGCCTGTGTGACCGTGACCCGGTTGTAGGCCGCACCCTCCTTGGCCTGCGCAGCGCTCATCGTGGTCACTGACGCACCGATGGCGCTGAGATCGCTGGCGCTCAGTGTCGAGGGGCTGTTGCGCAGTGCGCTCTCGATGTTCTGCAGGACGGAGAAGATGTCGCTGCCCGGAGTGCTCCCGCTGGTGCTGGGCGCACCGAACGCGTCGGTCGCGGTCTGGTTGATCTGCACGACCGTGGTCTCGCCGACCTGGCGGTTGACCGTGGTCTGGTCACCGACGAAGTAGACGTTTCCGGTCGTGGCGTCTTCCTTGTACGCGACGTCGCTCGTGGTGTTGCCGCCGAAGACGGGCCGCCCGTTGTACTCCGTGTTCGACAGAGACAGCATCTCCTCGCGGATCGAGTGGACCTGGTCGGCGAGGGCGGTATTCGACGTCGCATCGGCGGTGCCGGTGTTGAGGCCCTGCACGACGAGTGTCTGCGCCTTCTGAGCGATCGAGATCATCTGCTGGTAGGCGGAGTCTGCGGTGGACATGTAACCGATCGCGTCGTTGGCGTTCGCCGCGAACTGCGAGTTGCGCTTCACATCTCCGCGCAGCTGCAGCGCACGGACCGTGTTCGAAGGGTCGTCGCTGGGCTTGGTGATCTGGTTGCCCGTGGACATCTGCAGGTTCAGGCTCTGCAGTCGTGAGTTGGCTGACTCGATCCCCTGTAGGGAGCCGTACTTCATCGAGCTATCGGTTACGCGCATGACCTAGACCCCCATCTTGTTGATGAGCGTGTCGAGCATGTCGTCGAGGGTCGAGATGACGCGCGAGCTCGCCTGGTAGGAGCGCTGGTAGGTCAGCAGGTTGCTGATTTCCTCGTCCGTACTCACGCCGGACGCCGCGGTACGAAGCTGATCGACGGCGGTGGTCACGGAGGTCTGAGTCGCCTGCGCCTGCGTGGCGAGCTTGCTCGCCTGGCCGATGTTGCCGACCAGCGACTGGTACTCCTTGTCCGGCGAGGTGGCAGTCGTGCCGAGCATGGATGCGGCCATCGCATTGCCACCGTCGAGGTTGATACCGACGGCAGGAGAGGACGGATCTGACGGATCGGACGGCGAGGTCGGGTCGATTGATGATGCAGCGATGTTGGCGTCGGTGAAGCCCGAGGCCACCGTGATGTTCGCGGCGGTGAAGGTGGAGGAGCCGTCGGAGGTCGCGAACATCGCGACGCCGGCGTTGCCGTTGAGGTCCCAGCCGGCTGCCTGCTGGTTGTTCATCGACGCCGCGAGCTTCTGCGCGACCGTGTCGAGCTGCGCCTTGTAGGCGGGAATGCCGGTCGCCGTTGACGTGAGCATCGTGTAGAAGGACGACATCTCGCCACCGGTGGGGACCACGGCAGTCGCGGTCGGAGCCGGGGTCGTCGACACGATCGGGGGAACAGCCGACGGCACGCCGCCGCTGACCGTGAGCGCGTACGTCGCCGGCGTCGACGGGTCGCCGTTGTCGACGTTGATCTGGTTCGCGCCGCCACCGACGTGGTAGGTCCACGACACCAGCGGCTGCGTGTTCGGCGCGGTGCCGATGGCGACACTCACGGTGCCGTCCTGGTTGAAGGTCGGCTTCGCGTCGACCTGCGTCGCAAGGCTGCCGAGGATGACGTCACGCTGGTCCAGGAGCTGATTGACGCTCTGGCCGGCGCCGACGCCGATGGCGATCTGCTTGTTCAGGGTGTTGAGCTGGACCGCCTCGGCGTTGACGTCGGTGACGGTGTTGTTCAAGGACTGGGCGGTGCTGGCCGAGACGTCGTCGAGCGACTGGCTCATCGCGTTGAGCGTGCTCACCACGGTGGCAGCGGCGCCCAGGACGACGGAGCGGGGCGCGTCGCTGCCCGCGTCGCTCGTGAGTGGGCTGAAGGTCTTCCAGAAGTCGTTGAGCTGCTCGGTGAGGCCGGTGTCGCTCGGCTCCGGGAAGACGTTCTCGACCTGTGACATGACGGTCTGGTTGGTGTCGGCGATCGCCTGGCGACCGTGTTCGGTCCGCGACCGGCTGTCCACCACCGGGTCGTTGAGACGGGCGGTCGAGGCGATGCCGACGCCACCGAGACCGCTCGGGTTGACGTAGGTGATCGGCACGCCGGGGACGCCGTCGAGCGAGACCTGCTGGGCAGATTGACGGGTGTAGCCAGGGGTGTCGACGTTGTCGATGTTCTGCGAGACGACCTGTAGCCCGTAACTCGCGGCGGTCAGGCCGGTGCCGGCCTGAACGATCCCACCGAATGTGGATCCCACAAGGGCCTCCTTATGCCTGTTCGTCGAGGAAGAGTGATCCGAAGTCGCGCTCGACCTCGGCGCCGCTCGCGCTGTAGGTCGAGACCGACTGGGTGAGGACGTCGAGCGTCTCGCGGATCGCGTTGGCGCCGGCATTGAGCAGGACGCGAACGTTGTGCCCGGCGGCCTGCACCTCGGTGACGAGCGAACGCAGCGCGACACGGTGCTCGGTGAGGACGAGGCCCCACGGCTCGGGCGCCACCTCTGCGAGCTGTGCCAAGGTGGCTTCGGCGGGTAGGCCGAGTTCCACGAGGATTCGTTCCATCTCAGCTGCGCGAAGCACCTCGCTCATCCGCATGCGGCGGATCGCCTCCGACACTTCAGCATCTGCCTTCGCCAGCCAACGGGTCTCCCCCGCCTGCAGCAGCAGTTGTTCCTGAACGAGCTTGAACTGCAATAGCTCGAGGGACTCGCGCTCATTCCAGAGCAGCGAGACAACTGCCGAAAAGGTCTCGGCAAGCTCGGCGTCGAAGTCGGTCACTGTGCTCTCCCGCAAACTCATGCAGTTCTATTCGGCAGCCCCGGGGGGTGCTTGAGGATCGGACTGTCGTCTATTCACGCGGCAGGATCCGGGGCCGCCACCTCACGACCGAGGAATCCGCAGGTAAACAAACAGGAAAGTTACTGTCCAGTAATGTCCCGTTTTGCCGAACTTTTTGTCCGGTTATCGGCAGGTATAGGTGCCGGTGTGACAGTACTTTTTTCCTGACCTGGATCTAACACCTTGCGGAATCGTTTGCGGCTCTGCCAGTCTCTCCTCACGCGGAACTCACACCGCGGCACACACGAACCTCACATTCGTGTGGTGCGGGGGAAATAGGGCTCAAGGCCGCGCGCAGAGGCGCAGCCACCCAGCCCGGTACGAAATGAGCAAGGTCGCTCAGCACGTCACTTCAATAAGGCGGAACTCACAAACCGTCCTCACCGAAGTGACTGCACATCGCAAGATCCTGCGGGGGATCGATAACCGACACCGGGTGCGCCCGGATCCTCTACCCCCCAGGAGGACGTCATGACCGCAGCTGCTGCCACGGCCAAGACTTCACGCACGACCGCCAAGACCGCTGCCACGATCGTCGATGCTGACGCCGTTGCCACCAAGACTTCTTTCACTGTGCCCAGCGTCGACGAACTCGTCCGCGAGCACCTCCCCCTGGTCGGTCACCTCGTCCGCGAGCTGCTGAACCGCCTTCCCGCTCACGTCAACCGTGACGACCTCACGTCAGCGGGTATGTACGCGCTGGTCACCAGTGCCAAGGGCTTCGACGCCTCGCGGGGCGTCCCCTTCGGTCGCTTCGCCGCCATCCGCATCCGTGGCGCCCTCACCGATGAGCTGCGCACGATGGACTGGGCCAGCCGCGCCGTCCGCGGCAAGGCCCGTGAGATCGACGCCACCCGCAACGAGCTCGCCGCCGCCCTCGGGCGCACTCCCCGCAAGGACGAGATCGCCTCGACGATGGGCGTCAGCGTCTCTGACCTCGATGCCGTCGATGCAGATGTGCAGCGTGCCGCCGTCCTCTCCATTCAGGGCCTCACTGAGAACGACGGTGCTGACCTCCTGCCGACGACTGACGCCGGCCCCGAGGGCCTGCTGCTGCGCCGAGAGCAGATCGGCCTGCTGCACGACGGCATCGCCGAACTCCCCGACCGCCTGCGCACCGTTGTCGAGCAGTACTTCTTCGAGCAGCGCAAGATGATCGACATCGCCGAGGACCTCGGCGTCACGGAGTCGCGGGTCTCGCAGCTTCGCTCCGAGGCGCTGGCGATGCTCCGCGACGGCCTGCGTGCCCAGGACGACGAGTTCGTGGCCCAGGACGAGGTGAGTTCGCGCAAGCGCAAGAACGCCCGTGAGGCCTACAGCGCTGCGATCGCCGCTCGCTCCACCCTTGCCGGCCGTCTCGAGGCGACCACGCTGCTCGGCGAGGCGCGCACCTCGCAGGTCCGCAAGGCGATTTGAGGCCCGACCAATAGCTCAAGTCGTGTCGGCCCCCGCCGATATGACATCTGAAGACCTACGGATGGGTCTTCAGGCAGCCCCGTGAATGACTCTGTTTGGGAGGCAGACAATGAGTCTTCGTATCAACACCAACGTTTCTGCGCTTAACGCGTACAACAACCTGTCCAAGAACCAGGACGATCTCAACTCCGCGTTCGAGAAGTTGAGCTCCGGTCTTCGG
>DASXYU010000056.1:0-37781 GCA_036502295.1 Jatrophihabitans sp.
GTCCCCACTCCGGGCGGTCAGGCTTGATCCCTCCGTGGGGACGCCATTCCGGCCCCGCCACTCCTTCCGCGTCAGCACGCCCTTGTCCGCGGTGAGGTGATGCGGAGCCGCAGCGGTGATTTCCACGGTTACTAGGTCGCCGGGGTGGGTGTCGGGGTTGCCCTTCAGGTGGACGAGGCGGCCGTCGCGGGCCCGTCCAGATACGCGGCCGGTCGCGTCGTCCTTGCGCCCGTCGCCCTGGGTGACGAGGACTTCGACGGTGGTGCCGATGAGGGCCGTGGCGTCCTCGGCACCGATGCGCTCCTGAAGTTCGATGAGGCGATCAAACCGCTCCTGAACGACCGCTTTCGGGATCTGATCCTCCATGGTCGCAGCCGGGGTGCCGGGGCGCGGTGAGTACTGGAAGGTGAAGGCGCTGGAGAAGCGAGCTGCGGCCACAACGTCGAGGGTCCTGTCGAAGTCGTCCTCGGTCTCACCGGGGAAGCCGACGATGATGTCCGTGGTGATCGCCGCGTCTGGCATCGCCACGCGGACCTTGCCGATGATGCCGAGGTACCGTTCGGAACGGTACGAGCGGCGCATCGCCTTCAGCACGTCGTCCGAGCCGGACTGCAGCGGCATGTGCAGTTGCGGCATCACGTTCGGTGTCTCGGCCATCGCGGCGATGACGTCGTCGGTGAAGTCGCGTGGGTGCGGACTGGTGAAGCGCACCCGCTCCAGCCCGTCGATCTGCCCGCAGGCCCGCAGCAGCTTGCCGAAGGCGAGCGGGTCACCGAAGGAGCGGCCGTAGGAGTTCACGTTCTGGCCGAGCAGGGTGATCTCGAGGACGCCCTGCACGACGAGTGCCTCGATCTCGGCGAGGACGTCGCCGGGCCGGCGGTCGGTCTCCTTGCCGCGCAGGCTGGGGACGATGCAGAAGGTGCAGGTGTTGTCGCAGCCGACGGAGATCGACACCCAGGCGCTGAAGGGCGACTCGCGCCGCGTCGGGAGATCTGAGGGGAAGTTCTGTAGCGCGTCGAGGATCTCGATCTGCGCCTCGCGGTTGTGGCGCGCGCGCTCCAGCAGAGCGGGAAGCGACGCCAGGTTATGCGTTCCGAAGACGGCGTCGACCCAGGGGGCGCGCTGGATGATCGTGCCCTTGTCTTTCTGCGCCATGCAGCCGCCGACGGCGATCTGCATCTCCGGATTCGCCTCCTTGGCCTGGTAGAGGTGGCCGAGGTTGCCGTAGAGCTTGTTGTCGGCGTTCTCGCGCACGGCGCAGGTGTTGAAGACGACCAGGTCGGCGTGAGTGGTGCTGCTACCGGCGTCCTCGCCGTCGTACCGCACGTAGCCCGCGACCTCGAGCAGACCCGAGAGCCGTTCGGAGTCGTGGACGTTCATCTGACACCCATAAGTCCGTATCTCATAGGTGCGTGAGGTTTCGTTCATCACGGCAATCGTAGATGGATCTCGCGACCCGCCGAGACGCCCTCCTCCCGCTGAGAGGCTCTTCAACCTGGTCGGCGGTGACGTTCGCGAACTTGTCGTTGCCGTGAATGCCCCAGCGAGGTGGTGCTAGGCCGACTCCTCGATCGCGACCACGCTGATCAACGCCTTGGCCACCTCGTAGGCGAGACCCGGCGAGTAGCCACGACGGGCAAGCATCCCGATGAGCCGCCGCGTCTGAACCTCCGGCGCCAAACCCGCGAGAGCTCGCAGTTTGCGTTCAGCAAGCGCGCGTGCGGCTGCACGCTCGCCCTCAGGCGTGATCTGCTCCAACGCATCGGCGATGATCTCGTCGTCCAGGCCGCGGTGGCGCAGTTTCTGCGCCACCGCGGCTCGCGCGAGCCCCCGCTCCCGGTGCTGAGCCAGTGCGTAACCGTCGGCCAGACTCTGATCGTCGATCAGGCCCACCTCTGTGTAGCGGTTGAGCAGTCGCTCGGCGATCTCCACCGGCACGTTCTTCTTCCGCATCGCAGCGAAGAGTTCTGCCCGGCTTCGTGCCTTCGCGTCGAGGAGGCGAAGGCAGATCGTCCTCGCCACCGACTCGGGGTTGGCCACAGGGCCGAGATCATCCTCGTCCGCTGGATGGATTCCCCTGGCCTCGTCCTCGAGGAAGTCGGAGGCCAGGGGAAGCTCGCGTGTCATCAGAACTCGGTGGGAACCAGATCGACCGGAACACTCTCGTCGACGCGGGCACCGACGCCGAGCTTCTCCTTGATCTTCTTCTCGAGCTCGTTGGCAAGGTCGGGGTTGTCACGCAGGAAGGTGCGTGCATTCTCCTTGCCCTGACCGAGCTGATCGCTGTCGTAGGTGTACCAAGCACCTGACTTCTTCACGAAGCCCTGCTCGACACCGACATCGATGAGTGAGCCCTCACGACTGATGCCCTGCCCGTAGACGATGTCGAACTCGGCCTGCTTGAAGGGTGGAGCGACCTTGTTCTTGATGACCTTGACGCGGGTCCGGTTGCCGACTGCGTCTCCGCCGTCCTTGAGGGTCTCGATGCGGCGCACATCCAGCCGCACAGAGGCGTAGAACTTCAGTGCCTTGCCACCGGTCGTGGTCTCGGGGGAACCGAACATCACGCCGATCTTCTCGCGCAACTGGTTGATGAAGATCGCAGTCGTGTTGGTGTTGCTGAGGGCGCCGGTGATCTTGCGCAGCGCCTGGCTCATCAGTCGAGCCTGCAGTCCGACGTGACTGTCGCCCATCTCGCCTTCGATCTCGGCGCGGGGCACGAGGGCCGCCACCGAGTCGACAACCACGATGTCGATCGCGCCGGAGCGGATCAGCATGTCCATGATCTCCAGTGCCTGCTCACCGGTGTCGGGCTGGCTGACGAGCAACGAATCGGTGTCGACACCCAGCGCCTTGGCGTAATCCGGGTCGAGGGCATGCTCGGCGTCGATGAAGGCGGCGATACCGCCCTGAGCTTGCACGTTCGCCACCGCGTGCAACGCGACGGTTGTCTTGCCGGAGGATTCCGGGCCGTAGATCTCGACAACGCGGCCACGCGGGAGACCGCCAATTCCAAGCGCGACGTCGAGAGCGATCGATCCCGTCGGGATCACCTCGATCGGCATTGCGGTGCGATCACCGAGGCGCATCACCGCGCCCTTGCCGTGCTGCTTCTCGATCTGAGCCATCGCGACTTCGAGAGCCTTGTCGCGGTCCAGTCCTGCTGCCATGGGAACACCTCACTGATTCGGTACTGAGTCGTTGTGTATCTGTTGACCGCGACGCTAGGTCTGAGCTCCGACAATTTCTGACGCGCGCATGTCCTTGTGGAAACACGCCGTCCTGTGGAGGACGTGACCGAAGACTAAGCCGAACAGGTGTTCGAAGCACGGAGGTTCGAACGTCGGCGTGTCGCCGCTAGTGGCGCTTGGCAGGAACGTCGAATTCAACGCAGACGGCCTGCCACACGGCTTTCGCGGACTCGCCTCGTTCCAGCGCGTCATTCACGGTGGCACCGAGCTGCGGCAGACGGTAATCGGAGGCGATGCTGCGCGAGTACACGGTGCCGAACTGCTCGTCCATACGCCGCCAGAACTCCGTCAACCTCACCCGGCCACCCTAAGGGAGCGGAAATCTGTTCGCCGTTCCCGGCAGAATCGGCCCAATGACCGGCCCAGTGACCGCCTCCCCCGCCGACAACCCCGCCCTCTGGTACGCGATGCCCGAGCTCACCGGCACGCTGGTGCGACTCGTCCCATTGCAGTTGGAACACGCCGACGGTTGGCTCACCGCCGCGCGGCCCGGCGAGGAGGTCTTCGAATTCACTGGCCCCACACCGAGCTACGACTCCGTCGACCAGGTGCGCGACGAGATCGCCGGCGCCCTCGCAGCCCGGTCACGGGGCGAGCGATTTCCCTATGCGCAGCTCGATACGAGGACGGGTGAGGTGATCGGCTCGACCAGCCTCTACGAGGTGAACCCTGCCGCTCGGGCGCTCGCCATCGGCCACACCTGGCTGGGGCGCCAGTGGTGGCGCACCGGCTACAACACCGACGCGAAGCTGCTCCTGCTGACGCACGCATTCGAAACCCTCGGCGCGGCCCGGGTGGTCTGGCACACCGACGTCCTCAATCTGCGATCGCAGGCGGCGATCGAGCGCCTCGGCGCAACCAAGGAGGGCGTGCTGCGCAAGCACAGAATCCGGCGCGACGGCACCTGGCGCGACACGGTGCAGTACGCGATGACCGAGGACGACTGGCCCGCGGTTCGCGAGCGTCTCACGGATGCCTTGGCTGCGAGCTGACTTCTTGTCGGTGGCGGGAGGCAGGATGAAGGACATGACTTTCTCGGCGGCGACACAAGCGTGGCTGGATGCCGCCTTCGTCGCGCCCACATCCGCGCAGACCGGAGCCTGGGACGCCATCGGACGCGGCGAACACACCCTGGTCGTGGCGCCCACCGGCTCAGGCAAGACACTGGCCGCCTTCCTCTCCGCGCTCGACACGCTTGCCGCCGCGCCGAAGCCGAGTGAGCCGAAGCAGCGGTGCCGGGTGTTGTACGTCAGCCCGCTCAAGGCGTTGGCCGTCGATGTCGAACGCAATCTGCGCAGCCCGCTGGCTGGCATTACGCAAGCGGCCGCCCGGCTCGGATTGCCCGAGCCCGACATCACTGTCGCGATGCGCTCCGGCGACACCCCCGCCGACGAACGCCGGGCGTTCCTCCGTCGCCCGAGCGACATCCTCATCACCACCCCCGAGTCGCTCTTCCTGCTGCTCACCTCGTCCGCCAGGGAGACGCTGCGCGGCATCGAGACGGTCATCCTCGACGAGGTACACGCGGTCTGCGCCACGAAGCGCGGCGCCCACCTCGCACTCAGCCTGGAACGCCTCGACGCCCTGCTGCTGAAACCCGCGCAGCGCATCGGGCTCTCGGCGACGGTGCGGCCGGTCGAGGAGGTGGCGACGTTCCTCGGTGGACTCGACGCCGCAGGCACCCCACGTCCTGTCACGGTGGTGCAGCCTCCGAGCGCCAAGACTTTCGAACTCGAGGTCGTCGTCCCCATCGAGGACATGAGTGCGCTGGGAAGCATTGACAGCGAGACGCCGCAGGAACGCGCCAGCATCTGGCCGCACGTCGAGGAACGCATCCTCGACCTCGTCGAGGCCCACCGCAGCACCATCGTCTTCGCGAACTCGCGACGCCTCGCCGAACGCCTCACGGCCCGGCTGAACGAACTCGCTGCGGAGCGCGCCGAAGTCGGGCTCACTGCGGACCGCGTACCGGCCCAGTACATCGCGCAGTCCGGCACCGCCACGATGAACCCCGAGAAGCTCGTCGCCCGCGCGCACCACGGCTCGGTCTCGCGTGAGCAGCGCGCCCTGGTCGAGGAGGAGCTCAAGACAGGACGGCTCCCCGCCGTCGTCGCCACCTCGAGCCTCGAACTCGGCATCGACATGGGCGCGGTCGATCTCGTCGTGCAGGTCGAGTCACCACCGTCGGTCGCCTCGGGTCTGCAACGGGTGGGACGGGCCGGGCACCATGTCGGCGCGGTGAGCCGCGGCGTCATCTTCCCCAAGTTCCGCGGCGATCTGCTCGAATGCGCCGTCGTCGCCGAACGGATGCGCGACGGCCTGATCGAGTCGATGAGCTACCCACGCAACCCGCTCGACGTTCTGGCGCAGCAGATCGTCGCCATCGTCGCCGGCGGCGCCATAAGCGTCCAGGACGTGGAACGCCTCGTCCGGAGGGCGGCGCCGTTCGCGACGCTGCCCCGCTCCGCACTGGAGGGCGTCCTGGACATGCTGTCGGGGCGCTATCCCTCCGATGCCTTCGCCGAGCTTCGTCCTCGCGTGGTCTGGGATCGGGTGAACGGCGAACTCAGCGCGCGTTCCAGTGCACAGCGCCTCGCGGTTACCAACGGCGGCACCATCCCTGACCGCGGGCTCTTCGGCGTCTTCCTCGCGGGCGAGGGGACGGGTCGGCGGGTCGGCGAACTCGACGAGGAAATGGTCTACGAATCGCGGGTGGGCGACGTCTTCCTCCTTGGCACCTCCTCGTGGCGCATCGAGGACATCACCCACGATCGGGTCCTCGTCACGCCCGCTCCCGGGCAGCCCGGGCGGATGCCGTTCTGGAAGGGCGACCAGCCCGGTCGGCCCGTCGAACTCGGCCGTGCCCTCGGCGCCTTCGTCCGGGAACTCTCGTCGGTGACGGATGAGGCGGCACTCGCACGGGCACGTGCCGCTGGCCTCGACGCCTGGGGCGCGACGAACCTGCTCACCTATCTGCACGAGCAGCGCGACGCCACCGGCCGTGTCCCTGACGACAGGACGATCGTCGTCGAACGGTTCCGCGACGAACTCGGCGACTGGCGCCTGGTGATCCACTCCCCCTTCGGCGCGCCGGTGAACGCGCCGTGGGCGTTGGCGATCGCCGCGCGGCTGCGTGAGCGCTACGGCTTCGGCACCACCGACCTCACCGCGATGCACTCCGACGACGGCATCGTGCTGCGCCTGCCCGAAACGGACGGGCCGCCACCGGGCGCGGACATCGCCGTCTTCGACGCCGACGAGATCGCGGCGATCGTCACCGGCGAAGTCGGCGGCTCGGCGCTCTTCGCCGCCCGCTTCCGGGAGTGCGCCGCCCGCGCGCTGCTGCTACCCAAGCGCGACCCGCGCCGCCGCGCCGCGCTCTGGCAGCAGCGGCAACGCGCCAACCAGCTCCTGCAGGTCGCCGCCGAGTACGACGACTTCCCGATCGTCCTCGAGGCGATGCGCGAGTGCCTGCAGGACGTCTTCGACCTGCCCGGACTCACCGGCATCATGCGCGATCTCGCAGAGCGGCAGGTCAGCCTCGCGGAGATCGAGACGCCCACCGCCTCGCCCTTCGCCCAGTCGCTGCTCTTCGGCTACGTCGGGTCGTTCATCTATGACGGCGACGCGCCGCTGGCCGAGCGCCGGGCCCAGGCGCTCTCGCTGGACTCGGCGCTGCTCGCCGAACTGCTCGGGACGACCGACCTGCGCGAACTGCTCGACCCCGACGCGATCGGGCAGGTGACGCGCGAGGTGGGGCGTCTGGAGCAGTCACGGCATGCGCGCGGCGTCGACTCCGTGCACGACCTGCTCCGCGGCGTCGGCGACCTCAGCACAGCCGAGGCAGCTGAGCGCGGTGCGACGCCGCAGGACCTCGCCGCGCTCGAGGAGCAGCGGCGTGTCATCCGGGTGAGGGTCGCCGGCACCGAACGCTGGCTGGCGATCGAGGACGCGGGGCGCGTGCGCGACGCCCTCGGCACCTTGCTACCGGTCGGGGTGCCCGAGGTCTTCACCGAACCGGTACGCGACCCGCTCGGTGATCTGGTGCGGCGATATGCCCGCACCCACGGACCCTTCACCGCGCATGAGGTTGCGGACCGTCTCGGGCTTGGTGTCGCCGTCGTCACCGGTGTACTGGCGCGGCTCACCGCCGACGGCCGCACCGTGCAGGGCGAATTCACCACCGACACCGCGGCGACGCAGTGGTGCGACGCCGAGGTGCTGCGTCTGATCCGTCGTCGCTCACTGGCGGTACTGCGCCGCGAGGTCGAGCCCGTTGCCCCGATTGCGCTGGCACGCTTCATCCCTGCCTGGCAGGGGCTCGGCGCGAAGACCGGTGCCCGCGGAGTCGATGCCGTCATGCGCGCGGTCGAGCAACTGGCCGGAGTGCCGGTTCCCGCGAGCGCGCTCGAGACCCTCGTCCTTCCTTCACGGGTGCCGGATTACTCCCCCGCGATGCTTGATGAGCTCACCCTCTCCGGCGAGGCGGTGTGGGTGGGCACCGGCTCCCTGCCGGGCACGGATGGCTGGATCACGCTGGCGCCGGCGGAGCTCGCTCCGCTGCTGCTGGCCGAGCCGATGACCCCCGCGACACCGGCCGAGGAGGCGATCGTCGGCGCGCTGGTGGGCGGGCAGGGCTGGTTCTTCCGGGCGATCGCCGACCGCCTCGGCGTGGAATTGAAGGAGATCACCGATACCCAGGTGAGCGCGGCGATGTGGGGTCTCGTCTGGGGTGGGCACCTGACCAACGACACGCTGGCACCTGTGCGAGCCCTGCTCGGCAGCACGGCTTCGAACAAGCGCCGCACTCCACCACGAGCGCGCCTCAGCCGCTACGCGACCATGGCGCCGGCGCGCGCGGCGGTCGCGGTTCCTACCGGCATGGGCGGTCGCTGGTCCGAAGTACCGCCACGTAACCAGGACGCAACGCTGCGCGCCGTCGCTGCCTCCGATGCGCTGCTGGCCCGCTACGGGCTGCTGACGCGCGGCACGGTCACCGCGGAGGGCATCAGTGGCGGGTTCTCGGCCGTCTACCCCGTTCTCAGGACCTCTGAGGAGTCGGGGCGGGTGCGCCGCGGCTACTTCGTCGAGGGGCTCGGGGCCGCGCAGTTCGCGCTTCCGGGTGCCGTCGAACGGCTGCGCGCCCAGGCGCGGCCGGACGAGGTCCGGGAGCGGGAGGGGACGCTGGTGCTCGCGGCGACCGATCCGGCGAACCCCTACGGCGCCGCGCTGCCGTGGCCACAGGCACCTACCGCCGAAGGCACGAGCCGTGGGCATCAGCCTGCGCGCAAGGCCGGGTCGCTGGTGGTGTTGGTCGACGGCGCGTGCGTCCTCTACATCGAGAAGGGCGGACGGAGTCTGCTGACCTTCAGCGATGACCCGGAACTGCTGCAGCCCGCGGCGGACGCCTTGGCGTTGGCCGTGAGGGACGGGGCCCTCGGGAAGCTTCAAGTGGAGCGGGCCGACGGCTCCCCCGTGCACGCAGCAGGCGCAGCAACAGCGCTCGCCGCTGCGCTCGAGTCAGCTGGCTTTCGGGCGACGCCGCGTGGGCTGCGCCTGCGGAGTTGATCACGCGGTCATCACCTGGGCAGACACCACCTGCGCTGGCGTCGCAACTGGCACGGCGTCAGGAAGTCCCGCGAGCAGGATCGCGAGGTCTGCGGCGATCTCAGCACCGGAGGCCGGGCTGAGGACGAAGGACGCCAGCCAGCGCAACACCATCTCGGCACCGCCGCGTGACCCCGTCGCGAGGCTCCGTTCGAGCCCGGCAAGCGCCCGCTGCCAGAGTTGCCCGGAGACGTCGATGCGGGCCAAGCCGGCAAGTGTCCCCGGCTCACGCTCGGCCAGGACGCGCAGCAGCGGATGCGCCGCGATATCGCTCGCTGCGCCACTCAGCGCGTCCGCGAGTGATGCCGCTGCATAGCGGTCGAGCAACTGGGCGATCTCGTCCTCCAGCACCCCGGCAAGAACGTCCTCGCGGGTACGGAAGTGGTTGTAGAGCGTCGCCTTCGCCACGCCGGCCCTGGCGGCGACCTGCGCCATCGTGATGCGGGTGCCGTTGGTCATGACAGCGCGCCGCGCGCCGTCGAGGATTGCTGCGCGACTACGCACATATCCGCTGCGACGAAGGGCGTCCCCGCTTCTGGGGGTTCCCCCGCTTGCGGGGGAGGTCGGGCTTGATCTCTGCGCGACGACGCCCTTCGCCTCCACTCGCTCCGGAGTTGCTCCAGTCGGCGTCTCGCCCTGAGTCGGTCGGAAGAAAGCGTCGTACAGCGGATCGGACGCTGGGAGGCTCATGGCCGCAAGTTATTGCGGCAGGAAGACGGCCCTTGGGAACTAGGCGGCGAGTCGTCCGAAGTCGTGACTGGTGGGGCTCGTGTTGCTGAAGTGGCGAACCGGTTCGAGGCGCTCAAGCTTCTCGCGGCGGCGCAACTGCGAGCTCACCTCGACGAAGAGGTCCGACAGATCGACGTTCAGGGCCGAGACGATCGACGCGAGCAGTTCGGAGGACGCCTCCTTCTGCCCTCGCTCCACCTCAGAGAGGTAACCGAGGCTCACTCGTGCCTGGGACGACACCTCACGCAGCGTGCGGCGCTGCCGCAGCCGCAGACCGCGCAGGGTCTCGCCGACTACTTCGCGTAGCACTGCCATGCTGGCCGCCTCTCTCGATTCTGGAAGATCCAACGTACCGCCCAACACCGACTTGAACGCGTGGATTCCACAGCGCGTCACCGGTGTTCGCTCACAGCGAAAGCACGTCGCTGTGCGGCACCGCCCGCTACTGCGCATGGGGCTGACGACGCAGCCGGATGGCCCGTTTCACGTAGTCCGCGCCGGTGATCACGGCGATGACGATCGCCGCCACCATCACCACCCAGGCGATGACCCGCAACCAGCCCCAGTCCGGCAGGACGAAGAGGCCGATCGCCACGGTCTGCAGCAGCGTCTTGACCTTGCCGCCGCGGCTCGCGGCGATGACGCCGTGCCGGATCACCCAGAAGCGCAGCAGGGTCACGCCGACCTCGCGCACCAGGATGACGATCGTCACCCACCACGGCAGGTCGCTCAGCGCCGAAAGGCCGATGAGGGCCGCGCCGACCAGCGCCTTGTCGGCGATAGGGTCCATCAGCTTGCCGAACTCGGTGATGAGGCCGCGCTTGCGCGCGATCTCACCATCGAAGGTGTCGGTGATACAGGCAGCGGCAAAGATCAGAGTGGCAACGAGGCGCCATCTCGTCTCGTGACCGGTCCCCCAGAACAACACCACGAGGAACAGCGGCACGAGCAGCAGGCGCAGCACCGTAAGTGCGTTGGCCACGTTCCAGTCCGAGACGGGGCTGGGCGGATCGGCTATCGGGTCGCGTACAACCTCATTCACCAGGCGGCACCGATCACGCGAGCCACCAGGTCGGCTCCCTCGCTGTCGATGACCTCGGCCCGGATGATGTGCCCGACACGCAGCCCCTCAGGCACATCGAGCAGCGTCGTGCTGCCGTCCACCTCCGGACCCTGATGTGCGGCACGGCCGACCACTCCGTCCTCTGAATCGATCGACTCGACGAGGAGGTCAACGACGCTGCCGATCCGCTCCTCCGCGCGCTGGTTCACCAGTTCGTCGGCGAGGGCGGCGACGCGTTCGACCCGTGCCGCGATCTCGTCCGCGTCGATCTTGCCCTCGAAGCCGACGGCCTCGGTTCCGTCCTCATCCGAGTAACCGAAGACGCCGATGGCATCCAGCCGCGCCTGGGTGAGGAACCGCTCGAGTTCGGCGACGTCCTGCTCGGTCTCGCCCGGGAAACCGACGATGACGTTGCTGCGCGCGCCAAGTTCCGGCGCCAGACTCCGAGCCTGGGCGAGCAGCCCCAGGAACGTGTCGGTGTTGCCGAAGCGCCGCATGCGTCGCAGGACGGGCTCGGCGGAGTGCTGGAACGACAGGTCGAAGTACGGGGCGATCTTGGGAGTGGAGGCGATCACGTCGATGAGCCCAGGCCGCAGTTCGGCCGGCTGCAGATACGCGACCCGGATCCGCTCGAGGCCGTCGATCTCGGCAAGGCGTGGCAGCAACAGCTCCAGCAGTCGCAGCTCGCCGAGATCCTTGCCGTAGCTGGTGGAGTTCTCGCTGACGAGGACGACCTCGCGCACACCTGAGCCGACGAGCCACTCGGCCTCTTTCAGCACGTCCTCGGGGTGCCGCGAGACGAACGAGCCGCGGAAGGTGGGAATGGCGCAGAAGCTGCAGCGCCGGTCGCAGCCGGAGGCGAGTTTGAGGTAGGCCATCGGATCGCTGCCGAGGCGCTTGCGTCCGCCGCTGGTGGCGCTGGGCAGCCACTCGTGGCCGGGCAATGCCACCTCTTCGGCGGCAACGGCGGCCTGCCGTTGGGCCGGTGCCATCGGCAGCAGCGAGCGACGGTCGCGGGGCACGTGGGCCGCCACCGCACGTCCTGCGGCGACGTCGTCCAGCCGGGCGGCGATGTCGGCGTAGGAATCGAAACCGAGGACGGCGCTTGCCTCAGGCAGCGAGTCGGCGAGTTCGGTGCCGTAGCGCTCGGCCAGGCATCCGACCGCGACGACCTTCTTGCCGCTGTCCGCGGCGGCAAGCACCATGTCGATCGAGTCCTTCTTGGCGGAGTCGATGAAGCCGCAGGTGTTGATGACGATGACGTCCGCGTCGTCGCCGTCGGTGAGCGACCAACCGCCCGCGCCGAGCCTGCCGGCGAGTTCCTCGGAATCGACCTCGTTGCGGGCGCAGCCGAGGGTCACGAGGGAGACCGTTCTCGGCTGATCTGACACACAGCGAGGTTACCGGCGCTGCCGGGGCGCTCGGACCACCGTGCTCATCGGAGCGCTACCTGGGCCCGGAAAGCGATCGACCGGACGAATTCACCACGTGACCCCCCGGCACACGACACGGTGCCGGTAATCGCCGTGCGACGACCCGACACCGGGGTGAATCCGTCCGGTCGAAGCTCTCCCCCGCCGAACAACGAGCAAAGTATGAAGGCCACAGGGAGCACGTGTCATGTCCGCGACGGACATTGGCCTAAAGAGGCCAATACGCTCTAGGTTTAGCAGAAATCGCCGCAGATCCGGACCGTGACCGCATTGGGAGAATGCCATGGAGGACGCGCTGTCGCTCGGAGTTCTCGCCGCTGGTCTACGCACGCGAGCCGCCACCATCCCGGCGCTGGCTGATGCCGCGCAGCGTGACGAAGATGCCGTCACCGCCGCCGTCGCCCAGCTCGCGCGCCTCGGCTTCCTCCGCGTCGAGGACGGCGTCATCTCCTACGAAGCACCCGAACGCGCACTGAGTAGATCAGCGCACGGGCAGCTCAATGAACTGCAATCGCTGGTCAAGGGCGGCCTCGACAACCTCGAGACCTTGTTCAGCTGGCTGCCGACCCTCGTCCGCCAGTGGGAGGACAACGGGCCGGACTCGCAACACAACCTACGTACCGACGTCTATCACGGTCGCGACGCGGTGAAGAACGTCTGGCCCGTCGACCCCCGCGTCCAGGCGAGCACTATCGATCTCGTCCTGCCCGATGCCTCGCGCTTGCTCAGCATCGACCGCGTGCAGGAGGCGGCGTGGCACTCGGCGCTGCAACGCAGCGCCACCCGCGTCCGCCTGATCAGTGCTGCGGCTGACGTCGCCAACCCGGTCGCCGCGAAGCGGATCAACAGCGCACTCGCCGCCGGCATCGAGGCACGGATGCTGCCGGATTCGCCGAGCTGGTTCTGGGTGATGGGAGAAGAGAGCGCGGCTCTGCCACTCTCCTGGGGCGAATCGCAGCCGTCCTCGGTCATCGTGGTGCACAGCGCGACTGTGGCCTCCGTGATGCGTTGGGTCTTTGAGCAGCTCTGGGCACGTGCGGTGCCGCTGAATCGCCAAGCGGCGGAGCACGACTGGGATTCGTTGTTGAGGCTGCTGCACAACGGGGCAACGGTCGACTCAGCCTCGCGGGCGCTCGGCATCTCACCGCGCACAGGACGGCGCCGCCTCGCCGAGGCGATGGGTCACCACGGTGTCGACAACCTCTTCGCGCTCGGCGCGGCCTGGGCGGCGCAACAACGGTGAGGACGCTGCGATGACGTGCAGCAGATCGAGACGCTCACCGCGTTGACCTATACGTGCAGGTTCTGCCGGAGCTCGGGAGGGGCGAGGTGATGGGCGCCATCACGCTGGAGCGGTTCGCCGCCGAGCAGTCCCTCGGGCTGACTCGGTTCGGGTTCCTGCTCTGCGGTGACCGCCAGCGCGCCGAGGACCTCGTGCAGGACGCCTTCCTCTCCCTCTACCGGCGGTTCGGGAACACCATTTCGGTCGATAACCCACTCGCCTACGCGCGCAAGGTCGTCACCAACGGCTACATCTCCGCGGCCCGCAAACGTGCCGCCTCCGAGGTCGTCACCGACGCCGTGCCCGAAGAACAAGTCGACGATGCGGTAAACGAACTCTGGGAAGGGCTGAGCGCCCTGTCATCGAGGCAGCGCAGCGTCCTCGTCCTTCGCTACTGGCTGGATCAGAGCGACGAGCAGACAGCCGCGTTGCTCGGCTGCCGACCGGGCACGGTTCGCAGTCCCGCCTCACGCGCTATCGCGACGCTACGTAGAACGACGCTACGTAGAACCCAGGGCAACACCGAGGGGGTGTCATGACCGAGGACGAGATCGAGCAGGCATTGCGCGAGACCTTCGCGGCGAAGGCAGCGACCATCACCCGCGGCCCAGTCCTGCCTGCTGAGAACGACACTCCGCACAGCAGCACGCACTGGCGCTGGCTCGCGCCTCTCCTTGCCGCAGCCGCGATCGTCACCCTGGTCGTTGGTCTCGCCGTGGGGTTCAACCGGAATGGGCACTCCGCTCCCGCGACACCCCCGTCCACACCGTCGTCCACCTCCACCAGCGATCCGATTCCCGCCGGCATGAAGGCAGTCGACGCACTCGGCGTTGAGATTTATGTGCCGAGTGACGCGCAGCTTGACCCTTATTGCTCCATCGGCGGCACGGTCGTGTACCGCCCGGTTCCCCCGCCTATGCCGGCACCCAGCTGCCCCACGTCGAACGCGGCATCAGTAGCGGTCTCGATACAACCGCCCACGGAGTCCGCGTCCGCTGGAGGCGCTGGCCCGGCTTCGCCGGGTAGCGAACCCACCTGTGTCAGTCACGTCGTGCTCAGCGCGGAGCGGGAGTGTGTGTTTGAGAAGCATGATGCCTCCACCGGACTCACCACGTACGAGGTCGGCTCCGGCGCGGACAACGTGTACCTCACGGCTAGCGCCAACAGCTCCGCTGGCGCGCAACGAGCGCTTCAGATCATCGAATCTACGCACGAGGTGTCGGTCGACCGCTACGGCTGCTCGGCTACCGATCCGTCGCCGTCCATCCTTACCACGCAGACGATCACACCCCTGAATCCCGATCAGGTCGAAAGCCTGGACGTGTGCTGGTACAGGAGCAATCGCCTCGTTGCCTCCGGTGAGGCACAGGGCGCCAAGGCACAGAGTGTCGCGCACGCGGTGAACGCGTTGCCGCCGAAATGGCCAGCACTGCAACCAGATGCGACGCTGCCGACCTGCGATCAGGTCGCCACGACCGATGGCGTTCTGCTCACGTTCCATCCCACCAATGGCAACACGGTCACAGGTCCCGCGCAGTTGGCAGCATGCGACGGCCAACGCACCGAAGCCGTCGGTGGCACGGGTCGGCTCATGGAGCCGTCGCTCGCGCCGATCCTGCGTGAGGCAACCGGAATCCCCTTCCAGGACGCATACGACTCGCGGTGGCCACAAGACGGTTGATCGTCGCGATACGGTGCCCACGTGACCGTCCTCGTTCGTCGCGCACGCACCGCCGACGTCCCTGCCGTGAAGGCGCTGGTTGATGTCTACGCCGGGTCGGGACGCAAGCTGCTCGCCAAAGAACTCGTCACCCTCTACGAGGACGTCACCGACTTCGTCGTCGCAGAGCAGGACGAGGCGGTTATCGGCTGCGGGGCGTTGCACGTCCTCTGGGCGGACCTCGGCGAAATCCGCACACTAGCGGCGCACCCCGACCATCACGGCAAGCACGTCGGCGGCGCCATGCTCGAGCTACTGCTGACGCACGCGCGCGACCTCGGACTGGACAGGGTCTTTGCGCTGACCTTCCAGACCGACTTCTTCACAGCGCATGGCTTCGCGGAGATCGAGGGCGCTCCGGTCGACCCCGACACGTACTCCGCGATGCGCCAGTCCTACGACCCGGGCATCGCCGAGTTCCTCGACCTCGCCTACGCCAAGCCCAACACCCTCGGCAACACCAGAATGCTGCGCGTCCTGTAGCGCAAACCGCGAGCGGAGGATTACGCAAAGCAACCAGCTCTGCGCCCGCCCGAAGGGCGCGTCGACCGAAGGTTGACTTTGGCGCGTCGCATCACGCGCGCAGCGCGTGCGTCGACCAAAGGTCGACAGCGGCTCAATTAGAACGGGGCGTCGCCGTCCATCTCGGGGATTGGGCCGTCGTCGTCCTCATCGGCAACGAGGTCGTTCGCCGAACCGCCGTTGCGCAGCGCGTACATCAGCCCGGCGAGCTCGTCGGCCTGCACCAGCACCTCGCGCGCCTTCGAACCCTCCGACGGGCCGACGATGCCGCGCGACTCCATCAGGTCCATCAGCCGTCCGGCTTTCGCGAAGCCGACCCGCAGCTTGCGCTGCAGCATCGACGTCGAGCCGAACTGCGTCGAGACGACCAGCTCCGCCGCCTGCAGGAAGAGGTCGAGGTCGTCACCGACCTCCTCCTCCATGTCCTTCTTCGGCGAGGACGGAGCCACGACCGTCACGTCCTCGCGGTATACCGGCTGCAGCTGGGTCTTGCAGTGCTCGACGATGGCGTGGATCTCGCCGTCGGTGACGTAGGCGCCCTGCATGCGTGCAGGCTTGCTCGCTCCCATCGGCAGGAAGAGCGCGTCGCCCTTGCCGAGCAGGCGCTCGGCTCCGGGCTGGTCGAGGATGACACGGGAGTCGGTGACCGAGGAGGTCTTGAAGCCGAGGCGAGAGGGGATGTTCGCCTTGATGAGGCCGGTGACGACGTCCACCGAGGGGCGCTGCGTCGCGATGACGAGGTGGATGCCGGCGGCCCGCGCCAGCTGCGTGATGCGCACGATCGAGTCCTCGACGTCGCGCGGGGCGACCATCATCAGGTCGGCGAGCTCGTCCACGATCACCAGCAGGTACGGGTACGGCGTGTAGACGCGCTCCGAACCCGGCGGTGCGGTCAGCTCGCCGCTGCGCACCTTCTTGTTGAAGTCGTCGATGTGCCGGACGCCGGAATGCTCCATGTCCTCGTAGCGCATGTCCATCTCGCGCACGACCCAGCCGAGGGCGTCTGCGGCCTTCTTCGCGTTCGTGATCACCGGGGTCACCAGGTGCGGGATGCCCTGGTAGGCGGCGAACTCCACCCGCTTCGGGTCGATGAGCACCATCCGCACCTGATCCGGCGTGGCACGGGTGAGGACGGAGAGGATGAGCGTGTTGATGCAGCTCGACTTGCCCGCGCCGGTGGCGCCGGCGACGAGCAGGTGCGGCATCTTCGCCAGATTCGCGACGATGAAGCCACCCTCGACGTCCTTGCCGAGGGCGACGAGCATCGGGTGGTGATCACGTTGCGCGACAGGCGAGCGCAGCACGTCGCCGAGCATCACGACCTCGGGATCGGCATTCGGGATCTCGACTCCGACCGCACGCTTGCCCGGGATCGGCGAGAGGATCCGCACGTCGGCGCTCTTCACCGCGTAGGCGATGTTGCGGGTCAGGTTGGTGATGCGCTCGACCTTCACGCCCGGTCCGAGCTCGACCTCGTAGCGCGTCACCGCAGGCCCGCGGCTGAAGCCGGTGACCTTGGCGTCCACGTCGAACTCGCTGAAGACCTGCTCGAGTGAGGCGATCACCTCGTCGTTGGCCTTCGTGTGGGCCATGTGCGGCGCGCCCTCGGAAAGCGCGGCCAGCGACGGCAGCGTGTACAGGCCCGCGCCGTTGTAGAGCTCCATCTGCGTCGGGATGCTCACCGGAGGCAGGTTGTCGGATGCAGCCTTCGGCTTCGCCACGCCGTCCTTCGGGACTCTGGGCTTGCGGGGCTTCGGTGCCTGTGCCGGATCGGCGAACTCACCGGCAATATCCACCGGATCGACAAGACCTTCAAGGTTCGCCGTGGGACTCACCGCGTCGGGTACCGGTTGGGTGAAGTGTTCGGCCTTCGGCGCACGCTTGCGCTGATTCCTGAGCTTGTCGAAGGGAGGAGTCGGAGCTTCGGCAATGGGCGCGTACGCGGCCTCGTCCTCTGTGGCGTTGCCGCCGCGGAGCCAGGTGACGCCCGAGCGGAGGTAACCGAAGACGGCACTCACCGGCGTAGCGGTGACGACGAGGACGCCGAAGATCCCGACGAGGAAGAGCAGCGGCACTGCCACTGCCGCCGACAGGCCGCTGGAGAGCGGGCCTCCGATGAGGGCACCGATCACGCCACCCGCGTGCTGACGGTGGTGCAAGGTGCTGGGGTTGTCGGCCCAGATGTGCAGATCGCCCAGGACGGCGATGGTGAGCGCGAGCGATCCGACGATGATGCGGCCGTGCGTCTCGGGACGCGGCGCCTGCCGGAGCATGTGCACCGCGGCGCCGAGCAGGACGACCGGCAGGACGAGGACGGCATTGCCGATCAGCGAGCGGGCGGCCGTATCCAGGTCATGACCTACCGGCCCTGCGGCACGGAACCAGCTGCCCATGAGCATGACGAGGCCGATGGCGAGGACGCCGAGCGCCGCCCCGTCGCGGCGATGCTCCGGGTCGAGTTCACGAGCGGTGGCGGCTCCCCGGCCCGTGGCGCGGGCGATGCCGCCGACGGCTGAGGCCAGCGTGCGCCAGAGCAGGGCGATGCCGCGGCCGATGAGCGCGAACGGCTTCTTCCACGCGCCGCCGCTCTTCTTCTGCGCGCGCTTGTTCGTCTGCTTGTTGGGGCGGCGCTTCGGAGCAGGACGGTTCGCAGGGCGCGGTCGAGTTCCGGTGGTGGCCACCAACTGACCCTAATCTCCCGCTTGAGTGTTACTGAAGTGACACGCGGGATTGAACATCTCGTCCTTGTGTTCCGCAGGGCCGTAATCTCGTGCGATTTACGTCCCTGCGGCACACAAGGTGGGGACGTTAGAGGCCGGCGGCGGTCAAATCCTGGCGCAGGTGGCTTAGCTCGTGCTCGGTGGCGTCCACGAGCGGCAGGCGGACCGGTCCGACGTCCAGCCCGCGGTCGCGCAGCCCGGCCTTCACCAGGATCGTCCCCTGGGTGCGGAAGACGCCGGTGTAGATCGGCAGCAGCTGGCGGTACAGGCGCAGCGCTTCGCCGTGATCGCCGCGCTCCCACGCCTCGATAAGGGCCAACGTCGGCCCCCCGCTGAAATGTGTCGAGGTGCCGACAACACCCACGGCGCCGACCGCGAGCAGCGGCAGCAGCATCGCGTCGTCGCCGGCGTAGTAGGCGAGATCGGTCTCGGCGAGGACCCGCGCCGACTCGATCGGCAGGCCCTTGGCGTCCTTCACCGCGACGATCCGCTCGTGCTTGGCGAGTTCGATGAGTGTCGGCGTCTCGATCGGGATGCCGGCACGCCCCGGAATGTCATAAACGATGATCGGCAGGTCGGTGGAGTCGGCGATCGTCCTGAAGTGGGCGAGGACGCCGGCCTGTGGCGGCTTGTTGTAGTACGGCGTGACGATGAGCAGCCCGTCGGCGCCGGCCTTCGCGGCCTGGTCGGAGAGCTGCACCGTGTGGATCGTGTCGTTGTTGCCGGCGCCGGCGATCACCAGCGCGCGACCCCCGATCGCGTCCTTCACGGCACGGACCAGCTCGGCCTTCTCGGCATCGGTGGTGGTGGGCGATTCGCCGGTGGTGCCGTTGATGACCAGCGCGTCGTTGCCCTGCTCCTCGACGAGGTAGTTCGCCAGCTCCTGCGCCTTGTCCAGATCCAGCGCCCCCGCGACGTCGAAGGGGGTCACCATCGCGGTGAGGAGACGTCCGAAAGGACGGGCGGGATCAGCTGCTGTCATCCCTTAAAAGTACTCGGACAAGTTCCCCGATAAGTCTCCGCGTGGAACGACACTCACACCGGAAAGATCGAGCCATTCGGCGGTGATTTTCAGTTCTTCTGCCAGTTCGCTCGCCACGTAGTGCGGGTCGTGACCAGGCTCGACGTAGGCCCCCTGCACCCGCAACACGCCTGCCTGCCGGTCTGACTTCAAATCGACTCGAGCCACGAGCTGGTCGCCGAGGAGGAACGGCAGCACGTAGTAGCCGTACTGCCGTTTCGGTGCCGGCACGTAGATCTCGATGCGGTACTCGAAACCGAAGAGACGCTCCGTACGAGGACGGAACCACACGAGCGGGTCGAACGGCGACAGCAAGGCCCGGGCGGTGATGCGACGAGGAACGCGGGCATCCGGCACGAGGTAGGCGGGAGCCTTCCACCCTTCAACGCTCACCGGCTGCAGCTCCCCCGCCTCCACGAGCTCTGCCACAGCAGGCTTGGACGCAGTCGGAGGAAGGCGGAAGTAGTCGCGCAGGTCGGCCTCGGTCGCGATGCCCTGCGCGCGGGCAGCGAGGCGGATGAGTTCGCGATGGGCGTCCTCATCACTCGGTGTCGATACACCAAGCACGGCCGGCGGCAGTACCCGCTCGGTGAGGTCGTAGCGGCGCTCGAAGTTCACGCGGCTCGATGCGCTCACCTCGCCGGCCCAGAAGAGGTACTCCAGGGCGACCTTGCCTGCGTGCCAGTTCCACATCTGCCCAGGTTCACGCACCGGCTTCTCGACGTCGACGTCATTGGCCCGGATCGGGCCGTCCTCGCGGACGTGGCGGCGCACCTGGTCGAGCAGCCCGGGGTTGTCCTGTTCGATGCGGGCGACACCGCCCCAGGCGTGCGGGTTCGCCATCCGCCAGCGGAGCAGCGGCTGCAGGTCGACCTTCACCAGCGACGCCTCGTGCGCCCAGTACTCGAAGAGGTCACGCTGGGTCGCGCTACGCGCACCTCGCCGCGGCTCGCGGCGACGGTGTACGGCGAGCGTGTCGAGAAGGTCGCGCGAGTAGGGGCCCAACCGCGAGAACGCCGGCATGTAGTGGGTGCGGCAGAAGACGTTCACCGAGTCGAGCTGGATGATCGACAGCTGGTCGATGAGTTTGCGCAAGTGGCGCGTCGTCACCGCTCCGGTAGGACGTGGAGTCGCGAAGCCCTGCGCCGCCAGCGCGATGCGACGGGCCTGCGCCTGCGTCAACCTCTCCGGAGTCACGCCGTGAGCATAGGTAGCGTTACCGACTATGGCTGACGTAAGCGTGCGACCCGCTCGTCCTGAGGACGCCGCCGAGATCGGCCGGATCCAGATCGAGACGTGGCAGGTCGCCTACACGGAGATCCTGCCGGAGCCGATCCGCGAGTCGCTCACCATCGACGCTGCGGTCGCTGCCTGGACAGCGGCGATCACCACGCCCCCGAGCCCGAGGCACCACGTCCTCGTCGCCTTGGAGCAGGAATGGAGCGTCGGCTTCGTTGCACTTGCACCCTCGGAGGACGAGGACGCCCTTCGGCACGGCGGTGACGCGCCTATTCAGGGAGCATCAACTGTCGAAATCGCGACGATGCTGGTCGAGCCACGCTGGGGACGCCGCGGCCACGGCTCGCGACTGCTCGCCGCCGCCATCGACCACGCCCGCGGAGACGGCATGACCACCGCGATCGCCTGGATCCCCGAGCAGGACGAGGCGAGCAGGGCCTTTCTCAGCAGTGCCGGCTGGGCGCCGGACGGAATGGTGCGGGCACTGGACACCGGTGCGGGCGAACTTCGCGAGATCCGCTTACACGTCGAGATCGGATAGCGCTCGATCAGCTGACCGAGCCGGAGGAGGACGCGGCGAGCGCCCGGAGCCGGGCGAAGGATTCACGGATGACGCGGGCGAGTCCCCGGTCGCGCGAGGCGGTGAGCCATTGCTCGAAGGCGGCCCGGAAGACCGCGACGCCGGTCTCCGCCACCAACTTCGCCTCGGTCGTCGATAACCCGCGGCGCCGCAGCCCGTCGGCCAGTGCCACAGACAGCGCTGCCAGCTTGATCAGCTCGCGCTCCTGCAGTTCGGGGGTTGCCTCGATCACCGCCTGGCGCTGACGGGAGAACTCGCGATGAGCGCCGATCATGTCGCCGACTGCCCCGATCGCGATGGCGACGGCGTCGAGCGGCGCTACGGCGCGCGGCGCGGTCTCCAGTGCGTCGATGACACGCCGCTCCAGTTCGGCAGCACCGGCGAAGAGGACCTCGCGCTTGTCGGCGAAGTACCGGAAGAAGGTGCGACCGGTCACCCCCGCGCGTTCGGCGATGTCGGCAACCGTGGTCTGGTCGAATCCGTGTTCGATGTAGAGCTGCATCGCGGCGTCACGGAGCCGTCCTTCGGCGCCCGGCTCCCATCGACCCATGCCCGAAGTCTATGCGATGTCACTAGATGACATCGCAGTGGTAGTGTGATGTCACCGCATGACATCAACTCTAGGAGTACCTAATGCGCATCTTCGTCACCGGAGCCTCGGGCTGGATCGGCTCCGCTGTCGTCACCGAACTCGTCGAAGCAGGACACGCGGTCGTCGGACTTGCTCGCTCGGAGTCCGCAGCTGTCATCGTCGCCGGGCTCGGCGCCGAGGTGCTCCGCGGCGACCTCGAGGATCTCGACAGCCTCCGCACCGGCGCGGCAGCGAGCGACGGCGTCATCCACCTCGGCTACAACCACGACTTCTCCCGCATGGGCGATGCGGCCGCCACCGATCTCGCGGCGATCACCGCCATCGGCGATGCGCTGGAGGGCACCGGACATCCGCTGCTCATCGCCTCCGGCGTCCTCGGTCTCGCCACCGGGCGTGCGGCGGCGGAGCAGGACGTCCCGGACTCTGCGGCGCACCCGCGGGTCGCGAACGCGGCAGCGACTCTGGCGCTCGCCGAACGCGGCGTCCGTCCTCTCGTGGTGCGTTTCGCACCGACGGTCCACGGACCCGGCGATCACGGCTTCGTCGCCGTCCTCACCGCCGTTGCGCGGGAGAAGGGTGTCGCCGCCTACATCGAGGATGGCGCCAACCGCTGGCCCGCCGTGCATCGACTCGACGCGGCCGACCTCGTCCGCCGCGCGGTCGAGAGCGCGCCTTCCGGCTCCGTACTGCATGCGGCCGCCGAGGAGGGGATCCCGACCCGCAGCATCGCCGAGGCGATCGGACGCAGCCTCGACCTGCCCGTAGCCTCGATCGCCGCGGCGGATGCGGCCGCACACTTCGGATGGATAGGGAACTTCTTCGGCGCCGATACCGCCGCCTCGAGCACCCTCACCCGGCAGTTGCTGGACTGGACCCCGGCGCAGCAGGGGCTCATCGCCGATCTCGACGCGGGCTTATATGTCCGCTGATTGGACCCGGTCGTGATCAGGCGCCGCGCAGCGCGCTGAGGACGCGGCCCGCGCCCCACCAGAGCAGTCCGCTGGCCGCCGTCACTCCGACGACGACGGCCGGCAGCCACTCCGTCCTGGGCAGGGTGTCGTGCTCCCCCGCGCCCTTCAGCGCCCGGCTCGAATGCCACGACAACACCGAGTCGCTCGCCTGCCCGGAGAGCACCGAGTCCTTGGATTGGAACGATCCTGCGCTGAGGAACGAGAAGGACGAGAACGCCGAGCAGAAGGAGGCGAACGAGGCGACGGAGCCAACCGAGAACGCCGAGCCAGTCGAGCCGATCGACAGCACCGACTCCGAGGAGCAGATCGACAGCAGCGAGTTACGCGACCGGAGCGACCACAGCGATGACATGGCCTCATTCTCGCGCAGTGCGGACGCCCGGACTACCGTCGAAATCATGATCCCTGCTGAGCTGCTCGCTGACGCCTTCGCCAGGATCGTCGAGAGCGCCGACGGTGTCCTCGACGGACTCGACAGTGCCGAGCTCACCGCACGCGTCGGGCCGCAGGCGAATACCATCGCCTGGCTGATCTGGCACCTGAGCCGTATCCAGGACGATCACGTCGCCGACGTCGCGGGGCTTGAGCAGGTCTGGACGGCGCAGAACTTCGTCGGCCGCTTCGACCTCCCGCTGCCGGTGCACGACACCGGCTACGGACACTCCAGCTCCCAGGTCGCCAGCGTGCAGGCCCCTGCCGCACTTCTCGCCGAGTACCTGCACGCCGTGCACGAGCAGACGCTCGGCTACCTGAAGACACTCACCGAGGACGCCCTCGACCGCGTCGTCGACACCCGCTGGGACCCGCCCGTGACACTCGGGGTGCGGCTGCTGAGCGTCGTCAACGACGACGCTCAGCACGTGGGTCAGGCCGCCTACGTCCGCGGCCTGCTCAGCGCTTGAACTCCGGGGCCGTCAGCCCTCCTGGAGCAGCCGCATCAGCTCACGCCGTTCGTCCTCGATGCGTTCTCGGTTGAGCCCAGCGAACCTACGTATCTGTAAGTCGAGAACAGCGATGGCTTGCACCTGGCTCAGGCCCCATTCCGATCGAAGCCGTGCGACTGCGTCCTCATCGGAGCTGCTTTGGGTGACGAGCTCAATGAACTCGTTCCGGCGACCCAAGACAGCGACCAGTGCATCGAGGATGTGCAGCCGCTCCTCGCCGTAAGCGCGACGCTCCGTCTCGTCCATAGGCGAACAATAGAGTCATCGTCATGACCTTCACCGGAATCCCGCTCGCGGCACTGGACTTCTACGAAGATCTGGAGAACGACAACAGCAAGTCGTTCTGGACGGCGCACAAGGCGACCTACGAGGAGTCCGTGAAGGCCCCCCTGCTCGCGCTGGCCGCGGCCGTCGAGTCCGAGTTCGGAGCCGCGAAGGTCTTCCGTCCCTTCCGGGACGTGCGCTTCAGCAAGGACAAGACGCCGTACAAGACCCATCAGGGTGTCTGGTTCGCAGACTCGCACCGCTACATCCACATCGGCGCTTCAGGACTCCTCGTGGGCGGCGGCTACTGGCAGACGTCCCCTGCGCAAATAGCTCGGCTGCGACGCGCCGCAGACGACGACATCGCCGGCTCCGCGTTGGAGCGCGCATTCACCGCCGTCCGCAAGGCGAAGCTCACAATCGGTGGCGACCAGGTGACGCGCGTCCCGAGTGGTTTCGACAAGGAGCGCCCGCGCGCCGACCTGCTCCGCTACAAGACCCTCACGGCCGGCCGCGAGTTCGGTGCCCCCGCCTGGCTATCCACCAGACGCGCGCAGATCGAGATCGTGAAAGCGTGGCGTGCGATGAGTCCGCTCGTCGAGTGGCTCGACACCCACGTCGGCACCGACTAACTCAGCTCGCGTCGAGTGCGGCGATGATCTCCTCGGCCGTGGCGGTCTCGGCGACGCGGGGCAGGATCCGCGTCACGCTGTGCTCATGTAGCTGCAGATCGCGGTCGGTGCAGGCATCGGTCGCGACGACCACGTTGTAGCTGTGTTCGTGGCCGGCCCGCGCCGTCCCCTCTACACACATCGTCGTCGCGATGCCCGACAGGAAGATCTGCGTCACGCCACGCTCCCGCAGCAGCGAGTCGAGCATCGTGCCGTGGAACGCGCCGATGCGCTTCTTCGTGACGACCAGATCGCTCGGTTGCTGGTCCAGTTGGGGAAGGAACTCCAGCGCCTCCGGTGGGAACGTGAAGCCGAGGGGACGTGCTCCGTTGTCGGTACGCGACGTAGAGGTGCCGTCGACGTTGACGAGGATGACCGGCAGCCCGTGGCGGCGGAACGCGGCAGCAAGCGCACCGGCCCGTCCTGCGACCTCCGCGATGGGGTGGGCCAATTCGCCGCTCGCGGCGATCGCCGTCTGGATATCCATGACGATGAGGGCAGGGTGCTGGTCGACTGAGCTCACTGGCATGACGAACCTTTCTGTTCAGCGGATGGCGGAGGGCGTCTTGCCCCGAGCCAGGGAGGCGATAGCGGTGAGCAGGCCGAGGACGGCCGACACCGCGAAGACGATGACGAGTCCGTGGTGGAACGGTGCGGAGATGAGCTGTGGAAAGAAGCCATGACCGGTCAGCGTCTGCTGCTGGCCGGAGCTGAGGTGCTGCAGCACGCCGTAGGGCTCCAGCAGCGTGCGGATCGGGTTGACCCCGAGGATCGCGGAGAAGAGCGATGTCACCGGGGGCAGGGCGCCGATCTGGCCGGCGACATTCGCCGGCACCCCCTGGCCCTGCAGTCCGCCGGTGAGAGTGTGCGGCAGCGCGCTCGCCAGGCCGGAGATCATCAGCGAGAAGAAGACGCCGATCGACAGTGCCGTCCCGGTGTTCTGGAACGTCGAACGCATGCCCGAAGCCGCACCACGGTCGCGTGCCCCCACGCTGCCCATGATCGAGGACGAGTTCGGCGAGCTGAACATCCCCATGCCGATACCGTTCATCGCGATGAGCAGTGCGAAGGCCCAGTAGCTGAAGTTCACGGGTAGCAGCATCAAACCGATGAAGCTCGACCCGAAGGTGAGCGCTCCACTGGTCGCGATACCGCGCGAGCCGTAGCGATCCGATAGCCGTCCGGAGATCGGTCCCGACACCAAGAAGCCTGCCGTGAGCGGCAGCATGAAGATGCCTGCCCAGAGCGGGGTCCGGTCGTAGTCATAGCCGTGCAGCGGAAGCCAAATGCCCTGCAGCCAGATGATGAGGATGAACTGCAGCCCGCCCTGCGCGAGCCGGGTGGCGAAGCCGGCGATATTGCCGAAGGCGAACGCCTGCGAACGGAACAGCCGCGGCGCGAACATCGGCTCGGCGATCCGGTTCTCGATGATGACGAACGCCGCGAGCAGCACCAGCCCGCCGATGAGGCAGGTGAGTACGGAGGGGTTCATCCAGCCCATCGTGTGGTTGCGGTAGGGGTGGATGCCGTTGGTGATGCCGACGAGGATGAGGCTGAGCCCGAGGGCGAAGGTGAGGTTGCCCCACCAGTCGATCTTCGGTCGCTTGGCGGGACGCTCGGAGATCTCCCGCAGGTTGCGGTAGGCCCAGATGGTGCCGAAGAGGCCGACCGGGACGTTCACCCAGAAGATCGCGCGCCAATCCCACGCCGCCAGCAGACCGCCGGCGACCAACCCGATGAACTGCCCGGCGAGCCCGGCCACCTGATTGATACCGAGGGCAAAGCCGCGCTGATCGGCGGGGAAGGCGTCGGTGAGGATCGCCGCCGAGTTTGCGGTGAGCATCGAGCCGCCCACTGCCTGCACCACGCGCCAGCCGATGAGCCAGATCGCGCCGTGACCGCCGTCGAAGGGATCAAACGACAGCATCACCGAGGCGAAGGTGAAGACCGCGAAACCGCCGTTGTAGATCCGCACGCGGCCGAAGATGTCACCGAGGCGTCCCACGCTCACGACGAGGACGGCCTGCACCAGTCGGTAGCCCATGATCATCCAGAGCAGGTAGCCGATGTTGCGGGGCGCCAGCGGATCGAGGTGGATGCCCCTGAAGATCGCGGGCAACGCGATGAGGACGATCGAGCCGTCGAGGATCGACATGAAGACCGCGGCCGTGGTGTTGGCCAGCGCGACCCACTTGTAACGGTCGTCAACTCCGGGCTGCGTTGGGGTGGCGGTCGTCATCCTTCGCTGCCTCGCACCCTCTCGGCGAGGCGTTCGAGCAGCGGTGCCGCGGCAGCGAGGGTGCGCAGTTCGTCCTCGGTGAAGGCGTCGCCGATTGCGGCCGCGAGCTGGTCGGCGCGGGCACTGCGCTTGTCCTGCAGTGCCGCCCGTCCTGCCTCCGAGATGGTGAGCAGTACGCGCCGGCCGTCCTCAGGGTCGGGGCGGCGCAGCACCAGGCCCCGCTCTTCGAGTGCGGCGAGCGTGGCACCCATGGATTGCGGGCTGATCTGTTCGCGGCGGGCGAGGTCTGCGGCGGCGCTGTCCCCCAACCGGTCCAGGCGGTTAAGCGCGGCGGACTCGGGCATCGTCAGGCCGGTGGCGACGCGTTCCTGACGCAGTCGCCGCAGCAGCATCGAGACGGCGTTGTGGACAGCTACCGCGACCCCGCGAGTATCTACATCCTTCGCCATACTAATCAGTCTAGCCTGATGATTTTGAGCTGGCGCGTCCGCAACGCTCAGTTATCAGGCTGAAAGTGAGCGTCTGGGACGCGCGAGCGGTTAAGAACGTGGGGGCGTGCTCAGATCGGCGTGCTCTATCGCCGTCCTCATCGCCTCTCGGGCGCGCTTGCGATCACCCGCGTAGTCATAGGCCAGCGCGAGCCGGTACCAGGCGCGCCAGTTGCCCGAGTCGGTCTCCACCGCCGCCTTGCGCTGCTCGAAGAGCGCATCGGCGGCGTCACGATCGAGACGCCCCGCGGGCGTCATCGGCAACGGCGGTTCGGGCTCGGCGCCCTCCTCGTCGAGTCGCTCCGCGAGGATCTGCGTCGCGACCCCGAAGCGCAGTTCGGCCACCACCACCCAGGCGCCGACCAGCGGCAGGATCAGCACCGCGATGCCGAGCACCTTCAGCGTGATCTGCGGGTCCCTGAGGAGTTCGACGCCGCGCTGCCCGATGAGGATGAAATAGACCGCGAGGACGAGGACGAGCACCAGCACCATGCGCTTGGCGCGCGGCGCCGGCACCTTCTTGCGCCGCAGGAAGCGGCGCAGCCCCGTGCGCTCGTCGTGCAACTCCCCCTTCTCCGGCGGTGGCGGATCGAAGGAGGAGGCGTAGTCGCGCAGACGTCCCATGCTGCTCGCTCCCTCAGAGGCCGAGCAGCGGGTCGAGGCCGACCGTCAGCCCAGGGCGCGTCCCGATCTCGCGAATGCCGAGCAACACGCCCGGCATGAACGAGATGCGGTCCAGGGAGTCGTGCCGGATGCTCAGCGTCTCGCCCTCGCGACCCAGGACGATCTTCTCGTGGGCGACGAGGCCACTGATGCGCAGCGCATGCACGCGCACCCCGTCCACGTCAGCGCCGCGAGCGCCGTCGAGAGCCTGCGTCGTGGCGTCGGGCATGGCGGGCAGCTGTGCGGCGGCGCGTGCCCGCGCGATCATCTGCGCGGTCTTCACCGCAGTACCGCTGGGGGCATCGGCCTTGCCCGGGTGATGCAGTTCGATCACTTCGGCCGAGTCGTAGTACTTGGCGGCGAGGGTGGCGAACTTCATCGCCAGCACGGCGCCTATGCCGAAGTTCGGGGCGATGAGGACGCCCGTGCTCGGCGACTGGGTCAGCCACTCGGTGACAGTGGCGAGACGTTCGGGGGTGAAGCCGGTGGTACCGACCACGGCGTGAATGCCCTGGTCGATCGCGAAGCGGAGGTTGTCCATCACCACGTCGGGGTGGGTGAAGTCGACAAGCACCTGCGTTCCGGCATCGGCAACGCTGAAGAGCCAGTCACCCGCGTCCACCATCGCGACGAGGTCCAGGTCGGCGGCGGCATCGACGGCCTGGCAGACCTGCTGCCCCATCCGTCCTCGTGCACCGAGAACGCCTACCCGAATTGGATCGCTCACCGTTGATCAACCTTCCTAGATCGCGTCGTCGAAGTCGTGTTCGCCGAAGGGGCCGACGACTGTGAGCGCCCGCGGCCGGTTCAGCAGCTCGGCCGCGATCTCGGCGACGTCCTGCGCCGTCACCGCGTCGATGCGCTCCAGCAAGGTGTCGACGCCGAGGATGTCGCCGTAGGTCATTTCGCTCTTGCCGATGCGGTTCATCCGCGACCCCGAGTCCTCCAGGCCGAGGACGATGCTGCCGCGCATCTGCCCCTTGCCGCGCTCGATCTCCTCCTCGGTGAGAACGCCGCCTGCGACGGCATCGAGTTCGGTGAGCATCAGACCGAGCACCTCCTCGGCCTTGCCGGGCTGGCAGCCCGCGTAGACGCCGAAGATCCCGGCGTCGGCGTAGCTGCTGGTGAAGGAGTACACCGAGTACGCCAGGCCGCGCTCCTCGCGGATCCGCTGGAACAGCCGCGAACTCATGCCGCCGCCGATCGCCGCCGAGAGGACGCCGACCGCGAAGCGCCGGTCGTCGTGGCGCGAGTAGCCGTGGCAGCCCAGGACGAGGTTGGCCTGCTCGGTGTCATCGGAGCTGACGGTGATCTCCCGAGCGGGGCGGGCGACCTGCGCGATACCGCCGCGGCGTGGCGCAGCAGAGACCTCCGCCGGGTCGAGTCGTCCCGCGAATGCCTTGCGCACGAGACGCACCACCTCGGCATGCTCGACGTTGCCGGCCACCGCGACCACCATCGCGTCGGTGGTGTAGCGGCGGCGATAGTAGCCGTGCACCTGCTTGCGGTTCAGCGTGCTCATCGAGTCGACCGTGCCGAGGATGGGCCTGCCGAGGGGGGTGTCGCCGAGCAGCGACTCGGCGAAGATGTCGTGGACCAGGTCGGAGGGGTCGTCATCGCGCATCGCGATCTCCTCCAGCACGACGCTGCGCTCCACCTCGACGTCCTGCGCGGCGATCGTGGCGTTGAGGACGACGTCGGCGATGACGTCGACCGCCAGCGGCAGATCGCGGTCAAGGACGGTGGCGTAGTAGCAGGTGTGTTCCTTCTCGGTGAAGGCGTTGAACTCACCGCCGACCGCTTCGAGGGAGCTGGAGATCTGCAGCGCCGAGCGGGTGGCGGTGCCCTTGAAGAGAAGGTGCTCGAGGAAGTGACTCGCCCCGGCGAGGGTCGTGGTCTCGTCGCGCGATCCCACCGGGATCCAGACGCCGACGGCTGCGCTGCGCACCCCGGGCATGGCCTCAGTGACGATGCGCAGGCCGCCGGGCAGGACGGTACGGGAGATGGTGCCGCTGCCTGGTGCCTTGAGACGCTGTGTGACGGCGCGGCTAGAACTCATCAGGCGATTCTAGGTGGTGCCGACCGTAGGCCGACGGCCGCTGTCAGCGGGGCAGCCAGGCGTCCGGCGCGCCGTTCAGCTTGCGGACGTGCGCGGGCAGATCGCCACTGAGCACCTGTGCGAGCGTGGTCTCGTCGAGCACTTGACGCAGACTGGCGCGGACCGCGACCCATACCTCGGGAAGGTGCGCCGCGACGCCCTGGTACTCGGTCTCGTGTGGACGCAGCCCGCGGACCTCGGCGAGCGGGCCGTCCACGGCACGCAACACCGCGCCGATGGTGATCTCGTCGGCCTTCTTCGCCAGGGCGTAACCGCCCTCGGCGCCGCGCTGGCTGCGCACCAGTCCGGCGCGACGCAGTTCGCCGAGGATCGCCTCGATGAACTTCCGCGGCAGTCCCTGCTCGGCGACGATGACGTCGACCTTCACCAACTCGGGTTCGTGCGCTGCAAGGTTCAGCAGCGCCCGCACCGCATAGTCAGTCTTCGCCGAGATTTGCACCTTGCTATTGTGGCAGCCCGCGCTGTAGATCAGCGCGAGGCACGCAGCCAGACGAGGTCGCCGGGTTTCAGCGCGAGCAACTCCGCCTGCCCTCGGGTGAGCTGTGCCCAGGGCCTCTCGGCCGCGGCCCGCAGTTCCACGCGCACCTGGAAACCGATGCGGTTGAGAGCCGTGACCTCGGCAGGCGTCGACCCTTCCACGGGGGCAGTAAGGATCTCGATGTCGTGAGGACGGATCGGCGCGCCGTTCAGTGTCGTCACGTCGCCGAGGAAGTCCATGACGAAATCATTCGCCGGGCGGTCGTAAAGCGCTTCGGGCGAACCGGTCTGCTCGATGCGTCCTCGATTGATCACGACGATCTCGTCGGCGACCTCCATCGCCTCCTCCTGGTCATGGGTGACGAAGATCGTCGTCACGTGCATGTCGTCGTGCAACCGCCGCAACCACTCGCGCAGTTCCTTGCGCACCTTCGCGTCGAGAGCCCCGAACGGCTCGTCGAGAAGCAACACCGACGGCTGCACGGCCAACGCGCGGGCCAGTGCCATCCGCTGCCGCTGGCCGCCGGACAACTGAGCCGGCAGCCGGTCGGCGAACTGCTCGAGGTGAACCAGTTCGAGCAGTTCGCGCACGCGGCGGCCAATCTCGTCCTTCGGTCGCTTTCGCACCTCGAGGCCGAACGCGACGTTGCGATAGACGCTCATGTGCTTGAACGCCGCGTAATGCTGAAAGACGAATCCCACGTTGCGACGCTGCGCGGGAACGCCCGAGGCATCTACGCCCTCAATGTGAACGGTGCCGGTGTCGGGTTCCTCCAGTCCGCCGATGATGCGCAGCAGCGTCGACTTGCCTCCGCCGCTGGGTCCCAGCAGCGCCGTGAGCTGCCCCGGCGCGACGGTGAGGTCGATGCCGTCGAGGGCGACGAACGAGCCGAACCGCTTAGAGAGTGCCCGTACTTCGATGCTCATGCGGAGCCCGCCACGCCGTCGGTGCGGGGGCGGCGTCGTAGCGAGACGATCACGATCGCGAGCACGGTGACCGCGACGAGGACGAGCGCCAACTGGTAGGTGCCGCCCTCGAGTTGCTCGTACTTGTCCTCGATGAGCAGGGTGACGGTCTGGGTCTGCCCCGCACCGCTGATGCCGCCGGAGACGACCCGCACGGCGCCGAACTCACCGATCGACCGCGCCAGACTGAGCACGACACCGTAGGACAGCGCGGAGCGGATCGTCGGCAGCGTGATCCGGGCGAAGCGCTGCAGGGCACCGGCGCCGAGCACCTTGGCGGCCTGCTCCATCTCATCACCCTCCTCATGCAGCACGGGTAGCACCTCGCGCAGCACCAGCGGTAACGAGACGAACGTGGTGGCGAGCACCATCCCCGGCGTCGAGTAGATGACGTCGATGCCGGTATCGGCGAGCGCTCTGCCGAACCAGCCGTCCACCGGTCCGTAGACGAGGACGAGGGCCAGCCCGACGACGATCGGTGAGACCGAGATCGGCAGATCCACGACCGCGTTGAGCAACCGCGCGCCGGGAACGCGGTGGCGGGCCAGCAAGAGCGCGAGCCCGACACCGAAAAGCGTGTTCAGGACGACCGCGATGCCGGCCACCTCCGCAGTGAGGCGGAAGGCGGTGAGCGCCGCCTCCGAGCTCACCGCGTCTGCGAACGCCGTCCATCCGTCGCCGACGACCTTGGCGATGATCACCACAAGCGGCGCGAGGACGAGCAGCGCGATATAGACGACTGCAACGGAGCGCAGCGTGTACCGCGTGCGCCGAGGGCTAGCCACGGCGACTCGCGCGACGCTGCAGCAGGTCGAGTGCCAGCAGGACGAGCAGACTAACGGCGAGCAGGACGGTCGAGACCGCCGCGGCGCCGACGAAGTCGTAGTTCTGGATGCGCCCGTAGGCGTAGATCGAGGCGACCTGGGTGCCGGCGAGGTTGCCGCTGATGAGCAGCACCGAGCCGTACTCCCCCATCGCGCGCGCAAAGCCCAGCCCTGCGCCCGAGGCGATCGCGGGCAGAAGCAGCGGCAGGATGATCCTTCGGAAGATCGTCGGGGGCTGGGCACCGAGGCACGCTGCGGCGTCCTCGGCCTCACGATCCAGTGCCATCAGAACGGGCTGCACCGTGCGGACCGCGAACGGAAGCGTCACGAAGAGCAGGGCAAGGACGACCGCCGCCTTCGTGCCGTAGACGTCCAGATGCACTGGGCTGTTCGGGCCGTAGACGCTGAGCAGGACGAGGCCGGCGACGATCGTCGGGAGCGCGAACGGGATGTCGACGACAACGTCCACCAGTCGCTTGCCCGGAAAGTCGTCGCGCACCAGCACCCAGGCGAGCAAGGTGCCCAACACCGCGTTCACCACGGTCACGATGAGCGAACTGAGGACGGTGAAGCGCAGCGTGCGCACCGCCTGCTCCGTAGTGATCGCCTGCCAGAACTGCGACCAGCCGCCGCCGAACCCCTTCGCCACGACCGCCGCGATGGGGATGAGAACCAGCAGGCTGAGCCAGAGGACGGCCGCGCCGAGGCCGAGCCCGGAGCCGGCCCGGAGCCGAGCGCCCGTGCGCTCCGCTCCGATGACCTGACTCATTCCGCGTTCACGCTCTGCTTACCCAGCCCGTTCGACGCTCACCCGGTGCCCTCGATCTGGGTCACGATGCCCGTGTCCGGATCGAAGAATTTCTTGTTCACCGCGTCCCAGCCGCCTATGTCGGCGACGCTGACGAGCTTGTCGACGGCCGGAAAGGGGTTCGCCGGGTCGTTCGCGCCGTCAACCTCGGTCGGCACGTCGGCCTCGTTCAACGGCCGGAAGCCCTCGGCGGCGAGCACCTTCTGACCGGCGTCGCTCTCGACGAAGTCGAGGAATTTCGATGCCGGCGGCGACGCAGTCTTCGTCACCGCGACCGGATTCTCGATCTTGAACGTGTCCGTTGGAACGATGTAATCGAGTGCCTTGCCCGACTGCCTCGCCACGATCGCGTCGTCCTCGTATGAGATGAGGACGTCGCCCGTGCCTTGCAGAAACGCCGTCGTCGCATCGGCGCCACTGGCGGGCTTGCTCACGACGTTCTTGAAGAACGCGGTGAGGAACGTCTTCGCGTCGGCCTCGGTGCCGCCGGTCTGCAGCGTGTGCTCGTAGACCGCGAGGATGTTCCACTTCGCTGATCCGGAGGTCGCCGGGTCGGGCGTGACGATCTTGACTCCCGGCTTGATGAGGTCGTCCCATCCCTTGATTCCCAGGGGATTGCCGGGGCGGACCGCGATGACGACCACGGAGGTGGAGGCGATGCCCTTCGTCGCCCCGGAGTTCCAGCCGGAGTCGACGAAGTCGGGCACGAGCTTGGTCATGTCGGGCTCGAGCGAGAGGCCGACGTAGTCGGCAGGCTGACCGCTGGACACCGCCTTACTCTGGCTGCCGCTCGCGCCGAACGATTCGGAGAAACTGACGCCCTTGCCATCGGGCGTCGCCTGGAACGCCTTGATGAGTGCATCGTAGCCGGGCTTGAGCACTGAGAAGCCGACGATCGCCACCTTGTGGGAATCGCCGCCACCCGAACCCGACGATGAGCATGCGGACAGGGCCGCCACGGCGAGCGCAGCAGCCACCAAGAGTTTCGATTTCACAAATCTATGTTACCCCGATAGGGAAACAAGGCAATCTGACGAAAAGGAAAGGGGCCCCGCAGCCTCTCAGCCGCGGAGCCCCTTCCTATTCCTCTGTCTACTCGGCGGACGCCTCTGCCGGAGCAGCCTGCGCGGGCGCGTTGTCGTCGACGAGGATGAGGCTGATCTTGCCGCGCTGGTCGATCTCGGCGATCTCCACCTGGATCTTGTCGCCGACGTTGACCGCATCCTCGACCTTGGCGATGCGCTTGCCCCTGCCGAGCTTGCTGATGTGCACGAGGCCGTCCTTGCCCGGCAGCAGTGAGACGAAGGCGCCGAACGCCGCCGTCTTCACCACGGTGCCGAGGAAGCGCTCGCCCACCTTCGGCATCTGCGGGTTCGCGATGGCGTTGATGAGGTCAACCGCCGCCTGCGCGGACGGGCCGTCGGTGGCACCGACGTAGATCGTGCCATCGTCCTCGATGGTGATCTGCGCGCCGGTGTCGTCCTGGATCGAGTTGATCATCGCGCCCTTGGGGCCGATAACCGCACCGATCTTGTCGACCGGGATTTTCACGACGGTGACGCGCGGTGCGAACGGGCTCATCTCGTCGGGCTCGTCGATGGCCTCGGCCATGACGTCGAGAATGTGCAGTCGCGCGTCGCGGGCCTGCTTCAGCGCCGCGGCGAGCACCTCGGAGGGGATGCCGTCGAGCTTCGTGTCGAGCTGCAGCGCCGTGACGAAGTCCTTGGTGCCGGCGACCTTGAAGTCCATGTCGCCGAAGGCGTCCTCAGCGCCGAGGATGTCGGTGAGCGCGACGTACTCCGTCTTGCCGTCGACCTCGTCAGAGACCAGGCCCATCGCGATGCCCGCGACCGGTGCCTTCAGCGGCACGCCGGCGTTGAGCAGGGCCAGCGTCGAGGCGCAGACCGAACCCATCGAGGTGGAGCCGTTGGAGCCGAGGGCCTCAGAGACCTGACGGATCGCGTACGGGAACTCCTCCGAGGACGGCAGCACCGGCAGCAGAGCACGCTCGGCGAGCGCGCCGTGGCCGATCTCGCGCCGCTTCGGCGAACCGACGCGGCCGGTCTCGCCGGTGCTGTACGGCGGGAAGTTGTAGTTGTGCATGTAGCGCTTGGTGTTGTTCGGGCTGAGCGTGTCGAGCTTCTGCGCCATGCCCAGCATGTTCAGGGTGGTGATGCCCATGATCTGGGTCTCGCCACGCTGGAACAGTGCCGAACCGTGCACGCGGGGCACGACCTCGACCTCGGCGCTCAGGGTGCGGATGTCCGCCAGACCGCGGCCGTCGATGCGCACCTTGTCCCGCAGGATGCGCTGACGGATGAGCTTCTTGTTCAGCGCCTTGTAGGCGCCGCTGATCTCAGCCTCGCGACCCTCGAACTTCGGTGCCAGCGCCGCCTTGGCCTCCGCCTTGATCTCGTCGATCTTGGCCTCGCGCTCCAGCTTGTCGGCGATGGTCAGTGCCTCGCTCAGCGGTGCGCTGTAGTCGGCGGTGACGGCCGCGAAGACGTCGTCCTCGTAGTCGAGGAAGACGGGGTAGTCGGCGGTCGGCTTGGCGGAGTTCTCGGCCAGTTCGGCCTGGGCGCGGCAGAGCTCGGCGATGAACGGCTTCGCGGCCTCGAGACCCTCGGCGACGACCTCTTCGGTGGGCTTGGTGGCGCCGCCGGCGATGAGTTCGATGGCATTGCCCGGCGCCTCCGCCTCGACCATCATGATCGCGACGTCACCGCTGGGCAGCACGCGCCCGGCCACGACCATGTCGAAGCTGGCGCGCTCAAGCTCGGAGTACGTCGGGAAGCCGACCCACTGACCGTCGATGAGGGCGACACGCGTGCCACCGACCGGGCCGTTGAACGGCAGGCCGGCGATCTGTGTGGAGGCCGATGCCGCGTTGATCGCCACAACGTCATAGGCGTGATCGGGGTTGATAGCCATCACCGTGACGACGACCTGCACCTCGTTGCGCAGACCCTTCACGAAGGTCGGACGCAGCGGGCGGTCGATGAGACGACAGGTGAGGATCGCGTCCTCAGAAGGACGTCCCTCACGGCGAAAGAACGAGCCGGGGATACGACCCGCGGCATACATGCGCTCTTCGACGTCGACCGTCAGCGGGAAGAAGTCGAATCCCTCGCGGGGAGTCTTGCCGGCGGTGGTCGCCGACAGCAGCATGGTGTCGTCGTCCAGGTAGGCGACGACGGAGCCGGCGGCCTGCTTGGCGAGGCGGCCGGTTTCGAAACGGATGGTGCGCTTGCCGAAGCTGCCGTTATCGATGACGGCGGTGGCCTCGTAGATGCCTTCTGACATATGTCAAAAGTCCTCTCGTACGGGCCGGATGCACCTGTGCGACGTACGAGAGACACCGGGCCACCGTGTGGGCCTAGTGCCGGTCTTCGATCGAAGCGGGCAAAAGTCATTTTGTCCGCCACTACCGAGGACCGGCGATCAGTAGTCGCGAGGACGCGCTCGGCGCGTCCGGCGGGATTGAATTGTGAGGTGTTGCAGGTCTTGCAGTAGGTAGGGCCGTCCGGCGGACCGCCCTACCTCACGACTATCGACGCAGGCCGAGACGCTCGATGATCGAGCGGTACCGGCTGATGTCGGTCTTGGCCAGGTAGTCCAGCAGCCGACGACGACGACCGACCAGCAGGAGCAGGCCCCGACGGGTGTGGTGGTCGTGCTTGTGAGTCTTGAGGTGCTCGGTGAGGTCGCTGATGCGCTTGGACAGCATCGCGATCTGCACCTCTGTGGAGCCGCTGTCGCTCTCGTTCGCACCGTATTCGGTGATGATCTGCTTCTTGACGTCGCTTGCCAGAGGCACGGACGGCTCCTTCGGTGTCAGCGCAGCGGCGCTCCACCGGGCTTCAACACGGCGGATAGACAGACGCTCACTGCATTGGTACGTGCATAAACACGCGGTTACCAGGGTATCAGCAGCTCCCGGGTGGTCTTGACATCGTCGTTCATCTGGGCGATCAAAGGTTCGATTCCGTCGAACTTCTCCATGCCTCGCAGGCGCTCGACGAACTCGACGCCCAGCGCCTGGCCGTAAAGATCACCGGAGAAGTCCAGGACGAAGGCTTCGACGCGGCGCTGGCGCACCTCGAAGGTCGGGTTCGTCCCCACGCTGATGGCGGCGATGCCGAGCTGGTCGACCGTCCTGCCCCACTCGTCGAGACGGAAGACGCGTCCTGCGTAGACGCCGTCGGCAGGTACCGCGGCCCACTGCTCGGTGCGCAGGTTCGCGGTGGGAAAGCCGAGTTCGCGGCCCCGCTGGTCGCCGCGCTCCACGATGCCGTCGAGGCGGTGCGGCCGTCCGAGCACCTCGGCAGCCGTGCGTATGTCCCCGGCCTGCACGCAGGTGCGGATGTAGGTGGCCGAGAACGGAACGGCCGCTCGCCCTGAGCTCCCCCGCAAGCCGGAAGTACCCCCAGTCGAAGGCTCCTTGAGTAACGGTGCGGCGGTCGCCGTGAAACCCCAGCTCTCCCCCAGCTTCTGCAGCAGCGCGATGTCGCCGGCGGCCTTGTGGCCGTAGCGGAAGTTGTCGCCCACGATCACCGAGACGGCGTGCAGCTTCTCGACCAGCGTCTGA
>DASXYU010000057.1:0-10447 GCA_036502295.1 Jatrophihabitans sp.
ACGCCCGACTCGGGTATCTCGGTGCTGCAGTGCGGTGACCCGACCGGGACGGGCTCGGGTAGCCCGGGCTTCTCCTACGCCGACGAACTCAGCGGCAGCGAGACCTACCCGGCTGGGACGGTCGCGATGGCGAACGGGGGACCGGACACCAACCGCAGCCAGTTCTTCCTCGTCTACGGCGCGACACCGCTGCCGGCCAAATACACCGTCTTCGGGACGATCACCGCGGGGCTCGAGACGATCCAGCAGATCGGCGCCGCCGGTACGGCCGAGGGTGCCTCCGACGGCCACCCGAAGCAGACCGTGACGATCACGACGGCCACCACCTCGTCCTGAGCATGATCAACTCACCGATCTGGTCGAATACCGACCGAATCGGTGAGTTGATCATGAAAGAGACAGTTCATAGCTGGCACCCATCTGAGCTTTCGTAGACTGCCTGCGGCCATCGGCAATCGCAGCAGGCCGTGATGATCACCCGAGGACGGAGATTCCGTGGCGACTCAGAAGCAGCGCCGTGACGCGGCCCGCCGCCACCTGGAGCGCCAGGTGCAGCGCCGCGCGGAGCGGGAGGCGACGCGCAAGAAGTTCACGCTGATCGCGTCGGTCGCAGGAACGCTGGTGGTGATCGCGCTGGTGATCGTCCTCGTCGTGGTGATCGGCGGCAGTGACTCCGACAAGGCGCCTGCGGCCAGCGCGACCGGCAGCAGCTCAGGGAGCCCGACCGCCTCCGCCACGTCCTCGGCGGTCGCCTCCGGCTCCCCCGTCCCCACCGCGACGGGCTCCGGCTCCCCCGTGGTCGGCGCCACCGTCGACTTCGAGGGCGTGCACGTCACCGGCGCGAATAAGCTCAGCGACCCACCGACGGTGACCTCGACCGCGACGAAGGATCCGGCGAAGTTCGAGTACAAGGATCTCGCCGTCGGCTCCGGCCCCGCGGCGACGCCCACATCGAACGTGACAGTGCAGTACACCGGCATCCTCTACAAGGCCGGCGACAAGCCGTTCGACTCCAGCTGGGACCGCGGTCAGCCCGCGGAGTTCAGCCTCACTGGCGTGGTGCCGGGCTTCACCCAGGGCATCGGCGGCGGCGACGGCACTCCGGCGATGAAGGTCGGCGGGCGACGCCTCATCATCCTGCCCGCGGCGATGGGCTACGGAGACCAGTCGCCGAGCACCGACATCCCTGCGAACAGCCCGCTCGTCTTCATCGTGGACCTCGTCAGCCTCGACTCCGCGACGAGCTCGGCGGCGGCTCCGGCCGCGTCAGGCTCACCGGCGGCGTCCTGACCTTCGCGCCACCGCCGCGGGGTGCGATCGAGGCCCGGGCGCTAGGCCTGCTTGATGCGGAGCAGGTTGCCGGCGGGATCGCGGACGGCACAGTCACGCGCGCCCCACGGCTGATCGGTCGGCTCCTGCAGCACCTCGACCCCCGGTGCGGCGAGGATCTTGTCGAAGGTGGCCGCGAGATCGTCAGAGCTGAACTGGACGGGGCTGATCTCGCCCTTGGCGAGCAGCGCGGCGAGAGTTTCGCCGTCCTCCGCGGAACGCCCGGCCTGCGGCTGCGAGAGGACGATCTCGACCTCGGGCTGACTCTCAGTGACGAGCGTGCTCCAGCGGAAGCCGCCGTTCTCGACCTCGTACTTGACGGTGAGGCCGAGGACGTCGCGGTAGAAGCCAAGCGCCGCGTCGTTGTCGTCGATCATGATGTGCACGGTGGCAAGTGAAATGCTCATGCCATAACCCTAGGCAGGTGCAGCGGTAGTTGCTTCTCGATTACTGCTCGGCTTGCGTGGGCGAGTGATCACCATCGTTTGGCAGCTCGACAGCGGTTTCAGCTCGTCGTGATTGCGTGCGCGGTACGAGGACGGCGACTGCCCGACCCGCTCGGTGAAGCGGGCGGAGAACGAGCCGAGGCTGGTGCAGCCGACTGCGAAGCAGACTTCGGTAACGCTTAGATCGCCGCGACGCAGCAGCGCCTTCGCGCGTTCTAGGCGCCGCGTCACGAGGTAGGAGTACGGCGTCTCGGAGTACGCCTCGCGGAAACGGCGGCTGAAGTGCGCCGGCGACATCAGGGCGGTGCGGGCAAGCGCCGGGACGTCGAGCGGCTGGACGTACTCCCGATCCATCCGGTCGCGCGCCCGTCGCAACCGCCGCAGTTCGTCGAGGTCCACCGTCTCAGCCTTTCACGTACGAGTGGGCGGTTCTGACATCGAACGCAACACGTCGAGCGTCTAGATCGCCCACTCGCGCCACTTCGCCTCGGCAGGAAGCAGCCTGCGCCCAGATCGCTTCTAGTCGCGACGCCACGGCTTCGCCGAGGACGCGGCCGAGCCCAGGTAGCCGAGGCGGATGTCGAAGAGCCGCTTAATCCGCCGAGGAAGACGATTCAGCAAACGCCACATACGGCAACGGTAGCCCTCGGCGCCGAGTGGGCGGTTTCGACATGGAGTGCGGGTTCTCGGACGTCAGAATCACCCAGTCGAGCACGTCCTTGCCGTTAGCCCGCCTGCCATTAGCCCCTGCTTGTCGCTAACCCCTGCTTGTCGCTAACCCTGTGCCGTGGCGAGAACGTAAAGCCACGGCTCGTCCCGTCCGACGACGTGCCGCAGGGAGAGGACGGCCCAGCCCGCGCGGCCCAGCCCGCGCGGCCCAGCCCGCGCGGCCGAGCACCTCGCGAACTTCGTTCTCGCGCCAGTAGGTGAAGTGCCGCGGCCGGTCGAGTTTCGCGCTGCTCCAGCTCGACTCGTCACCTTCTTTGACGGTCAGCGCGAAGACACCGCGGGGCACCACGGCACCGCGGGCGCGCACCAGGACGTCCTTCAGCTGAGTGCGCTGCAGGTGCAGCAACACCGCATCGGCGAGCAGACCCGCGTACGGGCCGCCGAGCTCATCGCGGAGAAGGTTCAGCGGCGTGATGGACTTGCCGCGCGAGCGCTGGTACTCGATGAAGCCGTTCGACGCGTCCGTCCGGACAACTGGTAGCCCCTGTGCTTCGGGGTAGTCGGCGTCTCGCCCCGGCCCACTGCCCACCTCGAGGACGGGACCGGGCAGGGCCATCTCGGCGAAACGCGGCCTAGCCGGCGTGGACGCGGTAGGCGTCATAGACACCCTCGACGTTGCGGATCGCCCTCAGCAGGTGCCCGAGGTGCTTGGCCTCGGCCATCTCGAAGGTGAAGCGGCTCACCGCGACCCGGTCGCGGTTGGTCGAGACGTTGGCCGTGAGGATCGAGACCCGCTCTTCGGAGAGGACGCGGGTGACGTCGGTCAGCAGGCCGTGCCGGTCGAGCGCCTCGACCTGGATCGACACCACGTATGTCGCCGTCGCCGACGGCGCCCACTCCACCTCGAGGAGGCGTTCGGGCTGTGCGAGCAGCGATTCGGCATTGGTGCAGGTCCGGCGGTGCACCGAGACACCGCCACCACGCGTGACGAAGCCGAGGATGTCGTCGCCCGGCACGGGCGTGCAGCAGCGGGCGAGCTTCACCCACACGTCGCTGACGCCCTTCACGAGGACTCCGGTCTCACCCGAACGACGTGTCGCCGACGGCGAGTCGACGACCGGGATGACCGCCTCGGAAAGATCCTCGGTGGAGCCTTCAGCCCCACCCAACTGGGCGATGAGCTTCTCGACGATCGACTGCGCCGAGACGTGTCCCTCCCCGATCGCCGCGTACAACGCCGCGACGTCGTTGAGGTGCATGTCCTGGGCGAGGGTGAGCAGGTTGTCGTTGCCGAGCAGGCGCTTCATCGGCAGGGCCGCCTTGCGCACCGCCTTGCTCAGCGCGGTCTTGCCCTCCTCGATGGCGTCCTCGCGCCGCTCCTTGGCGAACCATTGCCGGATCTTGGTCCGCGCCCGCGGCGACTTCACGAAGGTCAGCCAGTCCTGCGACGGGCCCGCGCCCTCGGCCTTGCTCGTGAAGACCTCGACGGTGTCGCCGTTCTCCAACTGCGACTCGAGCGCCACGAGCTTGCCGTTCACGCGGGCCCCGATACAGCGATGCCCCACCTCGGTGTGCACGGCGTAGGCGAAGTCGACGGGCGTGGCACCGCCGGGCAGCGCGAGGACGTCGCCCTTCGGCGTGAAGACGTAGACCTCATTGCCGGCGAGGTCATAGCGCAGCGAGTCGAGGAACTCCTCTGGTTCCTGCGCCTCGCGCTGCCAGTCGAGTAGCTGGCGCAGCCAGCCCATTTCGTCCCACGGCCCCGACGGCTCGGCGACGGCGGTCTTCTTCTCCTTGTATTTCCAGTGCGCGGCGATGCCGTACTCGGCGGTGCGGTGCATCGCGTACGTCCTGATCTGCAGTTCGACCGGCTTACCGCCCGGCCCGATCACGGTGGTGTGCAGCGACTGGTACATGTTGAACTTGGGCATCGCGATGTAGTCCTTGAAGCGCCCCGGCACCGGCTGCCAGTTCGCGTGGATCACACCGAGGGTCGCGTAGCAGTCGCGCTCGCTCTCGACGAGGACGCGGATACCCACCAGGTCATAGATGTCGGTGAACTCGCGTCCCCGCACGATCATCTTCTGGTAGATCGAGTAGTAGTGCTTCGGGCGGCCCGTGATCTCGGACTTGATCCCACCCTCGCGCAGGTCGTCGTTGATCTGGTCGATGACGTCCTTGAGGTACGTGTCGCGTGAGGGCGCGCGGTCGGCAACAAGGCGGACGATCTCGTCGTAACGCTTCGGGTAGAGCGTGGCGAAGGAGAGATCCTCCAGCTCCCACTTGACCGTGTTCATTCCGAGGCGGTGCGCCAGCGGAGCGAGCACCTCAAGGGTTTCGCGTGCCTTGCGTTCCTGCTTCTCCGGCGGGAGGAAACGCAGCGTGCGCATGTTGTGCAGCCGGTCGGCGAGCTTGATGACGAGGACGCGCGGGTCGCGGGCCATCGCCACCACCATCTTGCGGATGGTCTCGGCCTCGGCGGCGTCGCCGAACTTCACCTTGTCGAGCTTGGTGACGCCGTCGACGAGGTGGGCGACGTCCTCGCCGAAGTCCTTCTTGAGATCGTCCAGGGTGTAGCCGGTGTCCTCGACTGTGTCGTGCAGCAGCGCGGCGACGAGGGTGGTGGTGTCCATGCCGAGTTCGGCGAGGATGGTCGCGACGGAGAGCGGATGGGTGATGTAGGGATCACCGCTACGGCGCAGCTGGCCGCGGTGGCACTCCTCCGCGACGTCGTAGCCGCGCTGCAGGATTCGGGCGTCGACCTTGGGGTGCGCCGCGCGGTGGATCGCGAGCAACGGCTCGAGGACGGGCTTGAAGGTGGTCTGCCGCGTCTGGGCGACGATGCGCCGCGCGAGACGGTCACGCACACGCTTGCGGTGTGCCCCGCCCAGCTCGACCTGGTTGGGTGCCACTTCGCTGGAGGTAGCGGTCGCGGTGAGGTCCGGCTCAGGCACAGCAATCTCCTCAGCACCGGTCTCGGCGCTGGAATGAGCTGCGTCTGTCGTCAGCGAACCGTTCCTCTCTCGACCGGTGTGCTCCGTGCTTCCAGTCTAGAGGGAATCGACCAGGCTCCTACTGACTAAAGCGTGAGGAGCGCGTGTAGCGGTGCGAGGTCGCCGACGATCGAACGGCCGTTGAGGAATCCCAGTTCGAGGACGACGCCGATCTGTGCGACCGCCCCGCCCGCCTCGTCGATGAGGTCTGCGGCGGCGCGCAGCGTGCCGCCGGTGGCGAGCACGTCGTCGACGAGCAGCACGCGCCGACCGTCCAGGACGTCCACCGGCACCTCGATGGTCGCGGTGCCGTATTCCAGTGCGTATTCGCGGGCGATCGTCGGGGGCGGCAGCTTGCCTGCCTTGCGCACAGGCACCAGCCCACAGCCGAGTTCACGGGCCAGCGCACCCGCGAGGACGAAGCCACGGGCCTCGACACCGGCCACCACATCGATGTCGCCGGCCTGTGCGGCCAGCGCCGCGACACAGGCCGCGAACGCCTCGCCGTCGGCGAGCAGCGGCACGATGTCCTTGAAGAGGACTCCCGGGATCGGGAAGTCCGGGACGTCGCGCAGCCGCGAGTTGACGACGGCGGCGATCTCCGCCCCGGAGTCACCGGTGAACGGGGTGCTCACTTCGTCTTCACTTTTTCTTGCGGGGCGCTTTCGCGCCCCTCGGGATCTGCGGCTTGGCGCCCGGCTTCGGTGGGGCGGCCGGGGTTGCGAGACGCCGCCGCGGGGCCAACGCCTCGGCGAAGTAGTCGGTCTGCCCCCCGTCCGCACCCTTCTTCGCATCGCTTGCCCGGCGGGCGAGGACGCGGCGGGTGAGGGCCTGGTACTTCGGGTCCCGCTCGGTGAGGTCGACGACGACCGGGGTGCAGAGGAACAGCGAGGAGTAGGCGCCGGAGGCAAGACCGACGAAGAGGATGAGCGCGAGATCCTGCAGCGTGCCCACGCCCATAAGACCGACACCGACGAAGAGCAGGCCAGCAACTGGCAGCAGCGAGATCAGCGAGGTGTTGATCGAGCGCATCAGCGTCTGGTTCACGGCGAGGTTCGCCGCCTCCGAGTAGGTCATCCGCGCAGTGGTGAGGATGTCCTTGGTGTTCTCGGCGACCTTGTCGTACACGACGACGGTGTCATAGAGCGAGAAACCGAGGATGGTGAGCAGACCGACGACGGTCGAGGGAGTCACCTCGAAACCGACGATCGAGTAGATGCCGGCGGCGACGACGAGGTCGTGGAGCAGCCCGGCGAGCGCACCGATCGCCATTCGCCACTCGTAGCGGATCGAGATGTAGATCGAGACCGCGATGAGGAAGATGATCAGACCCTCGATCGCCTTCACGCTGATGTCGTGACCCCAGCTCGAGCTCACCGAGGTGAGGGTGATATCGCTGCTGTTGAGCTTCAGGTTCTTCGCAGCGTCCTGCTTCACGGTGAGCTGCTTGGCCGAGGCGAGGGTCTCGGTCTTCACGATGATCTGGCGCTCGCCGCCGGAGCCGACCTGCTGCGTGCTCTCGGGAGTGACACCCGCGTCGGCGAAGGCCTTGCGCACATCGTCGACGGAGACCGACGCCTTCACCGGCACCTGGAACTGCGTGCCGCCCTTGAACTCGATGCCGTAGTTGAAGCCACGGAAGATGATGCTGAGCAGCGCGATCAGGACGATGACAGCCGAGGCGATGTACCAATACTTGCGGTGGCCGATGAAGTCGTACCGGGTCTCGCCGCGGTACAGGCGTGTGAAGACCGACATCAGACTTCACCCTCCTCTCGCTGTGCACGCAATCGGGCACGCCTGGCGGCGGCACGTTCCTCGGCGCTGGTCGCCTCGGCATCGGCTGCTTCCTGCACCGTCTCCTGCACCGACTCGACATCCTCGATTGCGAACGTCTCTCCACCGGCACCGGCCAGCATGACGCCGGAGGCGCGCACGGAGTCGAGACCGGTGAACTTCTTCGTCCCGAAGGACTTGAAGCGTGACAGGAACGAGACGAGCGGGTGGGTGAAGAGGAAGACCACCGCGACGTCGAGGATCGTCGACAGTCCCAGGGTGAAGGCGAAGCCACGGACGTCACCCGCGGCGAAGAAGTACAGGATCGCCGCGGCGAGGAAGGAGACGACGTCGGCGGAGATGATCGTTCGCCGGGCCCTAATCCAGGCCCGCGGAACTCCGACACGAGCGGAGCGTCCGTCGTGGATCTCGTCCTTGAGACGTTCGAAGAAGACGACGAACGAGTCGGCGGTGATACCGATCGACACGATGAATCCGGCGATACCGGCAAGGCTCACCGTGAAGTCGATGTTGGTGCCGAGGACGACGAGGCTGGCGTAGACCAGGATGCCGCTGACGAGCAGCGAGGCGATCGTCACCAGGCCGAGGAGTCGGTAGTACAGCATCGAGTAGAGGACGACCAGGAGCAGGCCGATGCCGCCCGCGATGAGGCCGTACTTCAGCTGGGTGCTTCCGAGCGTCGGCGAGACGGTGAGCTGCTGGTCCGGAGTGAACTTCAACGGTAGCGCGCCGTACTTCAACTGGCTGGCGAGGTCGTTGGCCGAAGTCTCGGTGAAGCTTCCTTCGATCTGGGTATCGCCGCCGTTGATGGCCGAGATGTTGTACGGCGCGCTGATCACGGCGCCGTCGAGGGTGAAGGCGACGAAGTCGGCGCACGGGACCGTGGTGGTGCTACAGGTGGTCGCGTCCGGGCTCAGGCTGGTGTTGCCGCCGACGTTGTGTGCCGAGGTGTACTTGGCCCAAGCCGAGGAGCCCGAGGACTTGAGGCTCAGCGAGACGGTCCAGCTCAGGCTGCCGCCCGTGCCACTGGCGCTCGGGGCCACTGCCGAGGCCGAGCTGACCTCGGTGCCCTTCACGATCACCGTGCCGAGCAGGTAAACGATGCCGGAGGAGTCACAGGCGACGTAGTAGGACGTCGGGATGTCCGCCTCATCCTGGCCCGAGGCACAGTCGAAGTTGCTCAGCGCCGCGGTGATCGCGCTCTGGTCGGCAGCGGCGGTGGCGTTCCAGGCGTCCTCGCTGGTCGGGATCTTCGTGCCGGCCTTCTCCAGCGCCGCGAACGGGGTCGCGGAGCAGGGTGGTGGCGGGGCGGTGGTGGTGGCCGAGGGCGATGCGGGCGTGCTCGTCGCCGGCGTGCTCGCCGCTGACGTGCTCGCCGCTGACGTAGTTGCGACCGACGTGCTCGCCGCTGACGTAGTAGCCGAATCCGCGGCCAGCGGAGCCGTCAGCGGGGCATCGTGTGCGCCCTGCGCCGAGGCGGCGCCGGTCGGAGCCTGCGATGCGCCCGCAGGGCTCGACGCCGACGGCGAAGTAGAGGGCGTCGTACTGCCGCTTGAAGTCGCCGAAGGCGAGGTCGAGGAGCCGGTGCTCGAGGTCAGTGGCGTGCAGGCGGTGTACGTAGCCGGGGCGACGAGTCCGCGGAAGTTGAGCTGTGCGGTCACGCCGAGCTTCGCGACGTCGGTGTCGGTGCTCTTCGGCACGGAGACGACGAGCTGGTTGCTGCCCTGCCGAACGACCGTCGCCTCGGTGACGCCGGAGCTGTTGACGCGCTCGGTCATGATCGACTGTGCCTGCGCCATGGCGCTCGATGGCGGGGTCTTACCGTCGGTCGTCTTCGCCGTGAAGATGACCTGGGTGCCGCCCTCGAGGTCGAGGCCGAGCTTCGGCGTGTGCCGAGTGCCAGGCCAGAAGACGGCGAGGTACAGGACGGCGACGAGCGCGAGCAGCGCGGAGAAATAACGCCCGACGCGCAGCGTTCCGGCTGGTGGTGCCACGGGGAATTGTCTCCTCGGTCGGTATCACGTGCGTCGGCCGCAGAATCGGCCTCCGGAAGCCTAGTCGACGGGATTGCCGCCCTGCTCAGGGCTCTCACCGGGGTCGATGCCCTTGCGGTACTGCGACGGCAGCGACTTCACGTCCCGCAGGGCCGCGAGCGCCCATTTCACCTCGATGCCCGGGGCGATGGCGAGCTGCACGGTGTCGTCCTCGTTGCGCCCCACGATGGTGCCGTAGAGGCCGGAAGTGGTCATCACCTCGGTGCCGAAGGTGAGGCTGCTCTCCAGATCATGCTGCTTCTGCTGCTGCCGCTTGCGGTTGCGCAGCGTCAGCGCATAGAAGCCCGCAAGAATGACGATGATGACGACGAAAGTCCAGTCCACATCGTCACCATACGTTCAGAACAGCCCCGGAGTTCCCGTCGGGGACGGGCGGTCCAGGCCGAGGTGGGTCCAGGCCGCCGCAGTGGCGACTCGCCCGCGGGGCGTCCTCGCCAGCAGGCCCGCGCGCACGAGGAACGGCTCGGCGACCTCCTCCACGGTCTCGACCTCCTCGCCGACGGCGACGGCAAGGGTGCCGACGCCGACCGGTCCCCCGCCGAAACGGCGGACCAGCGCATCCAGCACCGCCCGGTCGAGGCGGTCGAGGCCGAGTTCGTCCACGTCATAGACCGCGAGCGCCGCGTGGGCGATCTCGGCGGTGACGATCCCGTCGGCGCGGACCTCGGCGTAGTCGCGGACCCGGCGTAGCAGCCGGTTGGCGATGCGGGGGGTGCCGCGGGAACGCAGGCCCAGTTCGTCCACGGCGCCGTCGTCGATCCGCACGCCCAGCAGGCCGGCGGAGCGGCGGACGATGACCCCGAGTTCCTCCGGCTGATAGAAGTCGAGGTGCGCGGTGAAGCCGAACCTGTCGCGCAGCGGCGCCGGCAGGAGGCCCGCGCGGGTCGTGGCGCCGACCAGCGTGAACGGCGCGATGTCCAAGGGGATCGCGGTAGCGCCTGGGCCCTTGCCGACGACCACGTCGACGCGGAAGTCCTCCATCGCGAGGTAGAGCATCTCCTCGGCGGGGCGGGCGAGCCGGTGGATCTCGTCGATGAAGACGACCTCGCCCTCGCTGAGGGTGGACAAGACCGCGGCGAGGTCACCGGAGCGCTCGATCGCCGGGCCGGACGTGATCCTGAGGGGGGCGCCGAGCTCGGCGGCGATGATCATCGCGATC
>DASXYU010000058.1:0-27466 GCA_036502295.1 Jatrophihabitans sp.
TGCGCGTGAACGACATGACCGAGAGCGGGGGCACCCCCAGCAGCGAAGGCGTAGCCGCTGGGGGAGGTGCGCACGTCCGGCTGATGGTGACGCGCGGGCCGAAGTCCACGCCGTACCAGGATCCGCGTTTCAGCGCTGGTCCCGCGACGGTGGTGATCATCGCCGAGTACAAGGACCCGCTGCCTGCGACGGTGGAGACCGGACTGACGCTCTTCACGGTGCACGTGCGCCGCGCGAGCCCGGACACCCTCGACCCGAAGCTCAACGCGCACAGCAAGCTCAACGACATCACGGCCTGCATCCAGGCCTATACCGCAGGCGCGGACGAGGCGCTGATGCTCGATCCGCAGGGTTTCGTCGCCACCTGCAACTCAACACACTTCTTCATCGTCAAGGGCACCACCGAGAAGCCAGAGGTGTGGACGTCCTCGGGCAGGTACTGCCTCGGCGGCATCACGCGAAGCAACGTCATCCGGGTCTGCGATGAGGCTGCGATCCCCGCGCTGCAGAAGGACTTCAGCCTCACCGACGTCTACAGCGCGCGCGAGGCGTTCGTCACCGGGACGTTCGCCGGCGTGGTCCCGGTGCACACCATCGACGGCAGGACGATCGGCACCGGTAAGCGCGGGCCGATGGTCGAGAAGCTGCAGGGCCTCTACAAACAGCTCGTGGCGAAGGACATCGCCGCACGATGACGGCCGGGCGACGCTTGCGGAGCGAGCGATGACAGTCCGGTTGGCGATGTGGTCGGGGCCGCGCAACATCTCGACGGCGCTGATGCGCTCCTGGGAGAACCGTCCTGACAGCAAGGTCGTGGACGAGCCGCTCTACGCGTACTACCTCGACCAGACGAAGCTGAACCACCCGGCGCGCGATGAGGTGATCGCGGCGGGCGAGCCGGACTGGGAGAAGGCTGTCGCTGAACTCGTCGGCCCGCAGGACGACGCCGTCGCGGTCTACTACCAGAAGCACATGACGCACCACCTCATCCCGCAACTGCCCCGGGAGTGGATCAGCGAGCTCGACAACGTCCTGCTGATCCGCGACCCGTTCGAGGTGGTGGCCTCCTATGTGCGCTCGCGGGCCGACGTGGTCGCCGAGGACATCGGTCTGGTGCAGGCCACCGAGCTCTACGACCAGCTCGGCCCCGAGACGCCGGTGATCGATGCCGGTGACTTCCTGCGCAACCCCGAGGGGTACCTGCGCTGGCTTTGCGATCGCTTCGGTTTGCCGTTCACCGACCGGATGTTGTCGTGGCCGCCGGGCCCGCGTGACTCGGACGGGGTCTGGGCGCCGTACTGGTATGACGCAGTCCTCGCCTCGACCTGTTTCGAGGCCTACCGTCCTCGCGAGGTGCACCTCGGGGGAGCCGAGCTCGCGGCGGCCGAGACCAGCCGCCCGCATTACGAACGTCTGTATGACACACGCATAGTGATCAACTGATTATCGCCGGCGAATAGGGAGAAATCCGGAGGCGTCCGCACCCCTTAGCCACCTACGGTCCTTGCATACGAAGGACGCAAAGGGGTGATGGACATGATCGTGGCGATTGCAATAGTTGTCCTGCTGGTGACGGCCGGTGTGCTTTGCGCACTGGGTAGGACGCCGGATACGCGCGACTCGCGCTACAGCGCGGGACGACTCCTTGACCGTTGAACACTTGACCGTTGAGCACTGACCGTTGAGCACTACTCCGGTCGGCGCTCGGAGGGCAGTCGTGATCGGGTGAAGAGGCCGGCGAAGAGCATGGCGATCAACGGGATGCCGACTGCCGCCAGCGCGATCACCGGCCACGGCACCACCAGGTGTAGTTGCGGCGGCAGCGGCGAGGGTTGGCTTGTGGCGGAGAAACCGTCGGAGCTAATGACTCCGCTGGACGAGCCGGGGAGGGCCTGCCGCTTGATCCAGGCGATTGCCGGGACGAAGCCGGCGGCCGTGCCGATCACACAGCCGATACCGGCGATGACCCCGGCCCTGCCCATCGACACGACGCGGCGGGTTCGCGGGCTCGCGCCAATCGCGCCGAGTGTGACGAGGTCGGCGCGGCCGTCGACATTGGCGAGCATCGTGGCGATCGCCGCGGCGCCGAGGGCGATGAGCCCCGCAGCACCGACGAGGGCGAACAGCGCCCATTCGGAGCTGGTCCGGAAGCCGTCCTCGGTCCGGACCTGCAGCTCCGGCGCGATATCGACCAGCGCCTTGTTCACCGCCTGGCGTTCCTTCGTCGTGGGTCGACGTGCGAGGCCGGCAACCCAGCCTTCGAGTACCGGTTCTCCAGCGATCGAGCGCGCGAGCGCCGGCGGCAGGATCGCCTGCGCCGCGGCGAAGCCGTCATCGACAGCGACAGCCGGCACCGTCATCTCCTTCACTGGATCGCCCGATGCCGCGTTGGGCTGCGTCGGGTCCCACGTGGAGGTGAGGATCCAGAACGTCAGCATCCCGTTCTTCAGTTGCGCGCTGTCGGAGACGACGACCTTGCCCGCGCGCAGCGCTGCCTCTGCGGCGGGCTCGGGGGTGCCGAAGAGCGTGCTGACCGCGCTTCCGCCGTCCACCACGACATTGTTGAAGATGCTGTTGCGATAGCGGGTGCCGGTCAGTTCGCCACGGCTCGTGGCCGTGGGGTCCTCAAGTGAGACGTTGGCGCTGCTGCACGGTCCGGACGGCGTCGGGTCGTAGAGGCAGGCGGGCTCCCCGAGGCGATAGACCGGACTGACCGAGGTGGTGTCCAAGGCGGTCCGCAATGCTGACGTCACTGCGGCGTCGTCGGTCGCGTCGGCTGCCGGAGTGCCCGGGCCGTAGTAGTCGTCGTTGACCCAGGCGGCGTTGGTGGCCATGGCGGGCTCGTAGGAACGACGATCAAGATCGGTCTGGCTCGTGGCGATGATCGCGATGGCGATGGCACCGATCACCGAGGCCATCACCGCTGCCACGGCCGGTGCAGCCGACGAGCGATTCCTCGTTGCGTCGCGCAGGGCCAGCCGCGGTGCGAACGGCAGCCAGCGCCCGAGCTTGGCCAGCAGCGTGATCAGTGTCGGAGTGCAGATGATCAGGCCGAACTCGGTGATGACGATGCCCGCCAGCAGCAGGTTGATGCTGCGCGTGGCACTTCCCCCGGCCAGTGCCACAAGAATGCCGATGAGGATCACTGCGGTGCCGATGATCGGCACGCGTCGCTTGATCGCCGCTTGACCCCGCCGGCCGGCGAGTGCCGCCACGACGTCTGTCTTCGCCGCCGCGCGCGCGGGGACGAGGGCGGCGAGGACGGCCGTCAGCAGGCTCACCAGCGCCACGCCCCCGAGTTCTAACGGACGGATGTCGAACGGTCCGGGGATCTGGCCGATGAGACCGCCGAACAGTCCCATCGCGGCGCCGGTAATGCCGGTTCCGAGTACTGCCCCTATGACGCCTGCGGCGAGGCCGAGAACGACTCCGTTGGCGAGGACGACGTTGCGCAGGTGCCCGGGCCGGCCGCCGGTAGCGGCCATGAGTGCCAGATCGCGCCGCTGGCGACGCGCGCTTACGGCAAAAGCCGGTCCGGCCAGCAGCACAACCTCGAGCAGTGCCATGCCGGCGACGAGCGTGATCGTCGCGACTGCGCTCGTGCTGACGGTGTTGCCGCCGGAGTTGGGAGCGAGGGAGTAATACGGCACCTGAGACTTCGGCGGCGGATGCAGGTACGCCTGCCGCGAGATCGCTACGAATCCGATCTTGTTGAGTTGGAGCACTTGCTGCCAGGTGAAAGGCCCCGGGGTGTCGACGAGCCAGGTCCGCTGGCCAGGGCTCACGCCCTCCACGGCGGAGGGAATCACGTATGCACCGCTGTCACGGCGACCATAGATCGAATCCACGATGCCGACGACGGTGTAGCTGCTCTTCTTGTCGTAGGTGGTCAACGTGTCGCCGACCTTGAAGCCGGTCCGTGTGGACAGCTTCGAGGTGATGGCGATCTCGTCCGCGGTGCGGGGCGCGCGACCGCTGAGTTGCTTCACCTTGCCCTTCGCGATCGGATCGGCGTAGTCGAAGCCGACCAGCGGCGCGTACTCCACGCCGTCCTTGGTGCGGATCGTGAGCGACTCGCGCTCGATGTAGCTGATGACGCGCGAGCCCGCAGGCAGCATCGTCCTCAACGCGGCTTCGTCGCTGGCCGGCTCGGGAATCTCGGAGGCATGATCGGTCGACGGAGCAGTCGCGTAGCCGACGGAGTGGTCGAGCCAGCCCTGCGGGGTCTGCTGCACGGCGTCGGTGGCCGAGCCGGCGCTGCGCACCGCGAGATCGGCCGCGCCGATCTCGCGGGTCAGTCTCTGCGCCGGGCTGAGTTGGTAGGTCCTCCAGCCGACGTCGACCGCCGAGAGGACGAGCACGGGCAGGCCGATCAGTGCGATGACGAGAAGGCTGCGGCCCTTGTTGCGCCACGCGTCCCTGCGAGCAATGCGCAGGGCAGCACGAAATGAGGCGGAGAGAGCCACGGCTCAGACCTCCGCGACGAGCAACGTCTCGGGGGAGTCCAGGGGCGCGGTCTCGTCCACGAGCTTGCCGTCGCGCAGGAAGACCACGCGGTCGGCCCAGCCTGCATGCCGCGCGTCGTGCGTGACAAGGATGGCCGCCGCTCCCGCGTCGCATCGTGCGCGCAGTAGGCGCAGCACCTCTTCGCCGGTGACCGAGTCGAGGGCTCCCGTGGGCTCGTCGGCAAGGATCAGCTTGCGGTCGCCCACGATGGCGCGCGCGATCGCGACGCGTTGTTGCTGTCCACCGGACATGTCGTCGGGAAAGCGGTCGGCTAATGCCTCCAGGCCGATCTCTGCCAGGATCGCGACTGCCTCGCGCCGCGCGCGCCGTGTGGGGACACCGTCGAGCTCGCGCGGCAGCATGACGTTCTCCGCGGCGGTCAACGACGGGATCAGGTTGAGGTTCTGGAAGACGTAGCCGATCGAGCGTCGCCGAACCGCGGCGAGATTCGTCCTGGTCAGACCGCCGAGTCGCACGTTGGAGACGACGACGTCACCGCTGGTGGGCGAGTCGAGGCCGCCGGCGATCGTCAGCAGAGTCGACTTGCCAGAGCCGGACGGTCCCATGACCGCGACGAACTCACCGGCCGCGACGTTCAGCGACACGTTGTCGAGTGCGGTGACCACGGCGTCGCCGTGGCCGTGCACGCGGCTCACGCCACGCAACTCCAAGACCGGATGGTTGAGGACGGGCTGTACAGCGAGAGACGTTGTGGTCACTGCTTCACCACCTGGTTCGGAGCCGATACGGGCGTCGTGGTGGGGGAGGAGGACGAGCGTTGGGCGCGGGCAAGCCGGGTCTCGCAGTGGTCGAGCCAGCGGATCTCCGCCTCGGCGGTGAAGATCAGCGAGTCGGCGACGAGCAGCCAGGAGAGATCGTCAACGGCCGATTCACGAACGCGGGTGTACTCCTGCAGGGTTCGCACGGTGGCGGTGCGCTGGGTCTGGATCACCGCCCGGACGTCGACGCCGGGGGTCCTCACCGCGAGTGCCAGCTTGATGGCGAGTTCGTCGCGGCGTGGTGACTCGTGCCGGAGCGGCGTGGCGAACCATCCGCGCACCTCGGAACGTCCGTCCTCGGTGAGCCGGTACAGCCGCTGGCTGTCGTCCTCACCGTTGGCGGGCACGACAAGTCCGTCGCGTTCGAGGCGGGCCAGGGTCGTGTAGACCTGCCCGACGTTCAGCGGCCAGGTAGAGCCCGTGCTCGACTCGAACTCCTGCCGCAGTTGATACCCGTACATCGGACGCTGCTCGAGCAGCGCCAAAAGCCCATGTTTGACCGACACATACTCAGTATGCATACCGAGTATGTGTCAGTCAACGCGCTAACCGCGGTAGGGCTGAAGGGCATGTGGCGGGATGATGCCGAGGCGTCCGGCCTGGTAGTCCTCGATCGCCTGCTCCAGCTCGGCCTTAGTGTTCATCACGAACGGGCCGTACTGCGCCACCGGCTCGCCAATCGGCTGTCCGCCGAGGAGGTAGACCTCCAGCACCGGCTTGTTCGAGTCCTGCGAGGTGGATGCGGCGATCGTGATCCGGTCACCGGCCCCCATCACCGCGAGCTGTCCGCCCTTGATCGGGCGCTGCTCGGCGCCGACAGAGCCGTTGCCGGAGAGGACGTAGACCAGCGCGTTGTACTGCGTGTTCCACGGCAGCGAGATCTGTGCGCCCAGCTGGAGCGTGAGGTGCGCCAGCGTGATGGGGGTGTGGGTGGAGCCCGGACCCTGGTGACCGTCGAGCTCACCTGCGATCACGCGGACGAGCGCACCGGCATCTGCCGAGGTGAGCAGAGCAGTTTCGGCACCCTCGATCGCCTGGTACCTCGGCGGGAGGAACTTGTCCTTCGCCGGGAGGTTCACCCAGAGCTGCGTCCCGTGGAAGCGTCCGCCCGAGATCACCAGATCCTCCGGCGGGGTCTCGATGTGCAGGATGCCGGCACCGGCCGTCATCCACTGCGTGGCGCCGTCGTTGATGACGCCACCACCACCGTTGCTGTCCTGGTGCTGGAAGGTGCCGTCGATCATGTAGGTGACGGTTTCGAAGCCGCGGTGCGGGTGCCACGGCGTGCCCTTCGGCTCGAGCGGGGCATAGTCGACCTCGCCCATCTGGTCCATGTGGACGAATGGGTCGAGGTCGGCCATCGGGACGCCGGCGAAGGCGCGGGTCACAGGAAAGCCCTCGCCCTCGACGCCCTTGGGGCCGGTGTTGATCTGCTTCACGGGGCGTTCGGTATCGCCCAGGCCCGCTGCGGTGATGCGGGGCAGGGTCAGTGTGTCGGCGGTGATCGCAGGCATTCCGTCCTCCAGATCCTCCCGAGCGTCGTCCGCACGGGATGTTGTCATGTCAACTATACCCATCGAACGTTCAACCAGGAAGCGCCATTCCCGCTTTGGCGGCTATCGTCCCCGGATTGCCCAGACCACAGCGATTCGGTTGGTTAAGAAACCTCGCCAAGTGGGCTACATACCCGGCAGACTTGGACGATCAGAAGGATTAGCAGTCGGAACTGCAGCACCGAGGGAGTGGGAAACGATGACCGAAGGTGCGCCAACCCGCGTACTTGTAGTGGACGACCACAAACTCTTCGCCCAGGCGCTTGCCGCCGTCCTGCAGCAGGACGCCGGCCTGGAGGTCTCCGCGCTCGCGTCCTCGTTGGCCGAAGCGTTGGAGCACCTGCGTCGCGAGACCGCCGACGTCATCCTCCTCGACTACCGGCTTCCTGACTCCAACGGTGTCGATGCCACAACCGCTATCAAGCAGTTGGCGCCGCTGGCATCCGTCGTGATGGTGACCGCAGTCGAGGACGAGCGGGTGCTACTGGCCGCCCTCGAAGCGGGCTGCGCCGGCTTCGTCACCAAGACCGCTGACCTGGTCGACGTCCGCGATGCCGTACGGCGCGCGGCCAGCGGCGAGGCCACCATCACGCCGACCCTGCTCACCCGCCTTCTCGGCCGCATGGCGCAGCAGCGCAGCGGTGCGGTCGGTGGCGACCTCACCACTCGTGAGAGCGAGGTGCTGGGGATGATCGTGGCGGGCATGACGAACGGCGACATCGCCGAGCGGCTGTTCCTCTCGGTGAACACGGTGCGCAACCACGTGCAGTCCGTCCTCTCCAAGCTCGGTGCCCACTCCAAGCTCGAGGCCGCCGCGATCGCCGTCCGGGAGGGTCTCATCGACCCGCAGGACAACAACCTCGCAGCGTCCTGAGTACGGATCCGCGCTTCAGGGAAAGATCACAACAGTTTTGGTGCCTCCGCACCATGCCGGTCAGCTTCACCCTGCCTGACAATGGGTTCGCGCCCGCACAGTCGCTGACGTGTCTGAGCCCGGAGGGAGAGCCGTGATCCGCGTCCTCGTCGCTGATGACGACGTTGCCGTGCGCTCGGCGCTGGGCGATCTGCTCGCCGCAGACTCCGAGATATCGGTCGTCGCTCTCTGCGCCGACGGGCGCGAGGCACTTCGCGCCCTTGATGAGGTGACACCCGATCTCGCCGTCCTCGACGTCCGCATGCCGGACGGCGGCGCTGGGCTCGTCCGCGCGTTCAGTAGCCGTGGCGTCCGGGTCGTCTGCTTCTCCGCCGACGAGGAGAGTTCGCACCAGATGATCGCTGCCGGCGCACGCGCCTTCCTCGCCAAGAGCGGCGAAATCCTCGACCTCACCAACACGTTGCGGATACTGGCGGCCGATTAGGGTATCGACCTAGCTCATCGACCTAGCTCATCGACCTAGCTCATCGACCGGCTGTCCGCGGTACTTCAAGCGTGACTCTGGTGCCTCCGCCAGGGTTGGAGTCGAGCACGCAGCTTCCCCCGAGTGCGGCCGCTCTGCTCGCCATTCCGCGCACGCCGAGATGCCCGGGCTGCACCGGAAGCGGATCCGGAAGTCCGACTCCGTCGTCCTGCACGACGAGGCGCCAGAGGTCTGCGTCCTCGTCCAGAGTTGCCGTGACTCGTTTCGCCGCGGCGTGCTGGCGCGCATTACTCAACGACTCGCGGCCCGTCCGGTAGAACAGCGCCGCCACGTCGGGGGTGATGTCGGTGAGGCTGCCCTCCACGTTTACGTCGGTGTCGGTGTCGGCGAAGAATGACGCGGCCGTGTCGGCGAGCGCCTCGTGAAGTTGCCGTCCGGGCGAGTTCGGGGGTTCGAGGTCGAGCAGGATCTCGCGCAGGTGACGCTGCGCGCTGCTCACCAGCTCCGAGACGTCCTCCACCGCCTTCGCCGCCGCATCGAGGTCACCCCTGTGCAGGTGGCCGGCCACCAGCTGTAGACGCAGCTGGCTTGCCGCCAGGAGCTGGATCGAATCGTCGTGGACGTCGTTGGCGATGCGGGTTCGCTCGGCCTGTTCGGCGGAGACCAACTCGATGAGCAGGTTGCGCCGCTGCTCGGCGAGATCGGCGATCGCCCGCTGCGCGGATCGACGCTCGCGGATGTCGCGCTGGATGGTCGCGATCGCGATCGGTTGCTGCGTGAGGTCATCGCGCATCACGAACGAGCTCACCGACACGGGAATGCTGCTCCCGTCGCGCCAGTCACGGATCGTGCTCTCACCACCAACGATGCCGTCGCGCATGGTCGGCCACTCCTCGACCGGAAGACTCACCGGACGCGCCTGCTCGTCGTGGTAGTCGTTCATTCGTGTTTCGGTGACGTCGATGTCGTCCGGCAGACCCACGAGCGTGCGGCCGCCGCGGTTGAGGTAACGCAACCGGCCGTCGATATTCGCGATGCCGATGTAGTCGGGGCTGGATTCGAGGAGCCGTTCGAAGAGGGCGGCCCGCTGCTGCGACTCGTACAGCGGACTGATGTCGGCGAACTGGACGTGGATGACCTCGGGGTTGCCCGCATCGTCCCGGACCACGGAGATGCTGCGCGAGATCCAGCGCATCGTCTCGTCGGGGCGCTTGATCACCCGCATCCGCAGGATGCCCTGTTCGCCGCCGAGCATCCGCTCGATGTCGGCCTTGTCCTCCTCGAAGTCCTCGCCGGTGGTGATCGCCCGCCAGTGCAGGCCGGTCGCCTGGTGCAGCGCGCGGCCCACGATCTCCGCGCCCGCCGCGTTGATCGTGAGGATGCGTCCGTCGAGGTTGAGCATCGCGTGGCCGATGGGCGAGACCTCGAAGGCGGTGCCCCACAAGCGGTTGATCGAGCGCTCACGAGCCCGGGTGGTGAGAAGTTCGAGGCCGAGCCCGAGCGCATCTGCGGCGGCGGCGAGTGCGCTGAGGTCATAGTCGCTGAACGGCTCGGAGCCGACGTAGCGGATGGAGTCCACGATGCCCCGGACGCCACCCCACGGGTAGCGGATCGGAGCGTAGGCGACGTGCTCGATCCCGATCTCAAGCTCGTGTTCACGCAGACGTTTGGCGTAGCCCGTCTCGGTGGCCGGCAGGCCGACACTGGTGCGTGCCGTAAGCGTGGCGAAGTCGCTCACCCACGCCCGGTAGTCGTCCGCGGTCATCGTCCTGCCGAAGTCGATCAACTCCTGCTTCATCGCCGGGTCGCGGTGCGCGACGCCGATCACCGGTTCCGGCTGACCGTTGAGATCGAGCAGGATCACCGCACACCCGTCGCCGATCTCCTGCGCGATGAGCTCGGCGGTGGTGTTCGCCAGTGCCAGGAAGTCGTGCGACGAGGTGGCGATCGTCTCGGCCACTCGTGCCAGCAGGCGCCAACGCCGCATGCCGTCGGCGTCCTCTCCGTTGGGATGCTCGGTTGCCGACGCTGTCATTCCACCGATTCTGAACTACCGGTGCGCGGCGCGACTACTCGGGCTGATGGCGAAGCCAGAGCGTGCCGAGCGGCGGAACACGCAGCTGCGCAGAGGCGGGCATACCGTGCAGCGGTTCAGGTACGGCAGTGACGACCCCGGCGTTGCCCACACCGCTGCCGCCGTAGTCGGGGGCATCGGTGTTGATCACCTCGGCCCACCGGCCGGCCCAGGGCAGACCGATGCGGTACGCCTCGTGCGGAACTGGGGAGAAGTTCGAGATGCAGGCCAGCGCACCGTCCCAGCCGAAGCGCAGGAAGGAGAAGACGTTGCCCGACTCGTCATTAGCCTCGATCCAGGAGAATCCTCCGGGATCGATATCGCGCGCCCAGAGCGCTTCGATTCCGCGATACGTCCTGTTGAGGTCCGCGACGAGCCGCGCGATTCCGCGATGGTTGTCGCCCTGCGGGTCGTCCCCCTCGAGCAACCACCAGTCCAGCGAGCGCTGCTCCGCCCACTCGCCACCCTGGGCGAACTCCTGACCCATGAAGAGCATCTGCTTGCCTGGATGCGCCCACATGTAGGCGTAGAGGCTGCGCAGCGTCGCGAACTTCTGCCACCGGTCACCGGAGACGCGGGTGAGCAGGGAACCCTTGCCGTGCACCACCTCGTCGTGTGAGAGGGGCAGAACGAAGTTCTCGGTGTAGGCGTACATCATCGAGAACGTCATCTCGTGGTGGTGCCAACGGCGGTGCACCGGTTCGTGGCCGATGTAGTCGAGGGTGTCGTGCATCCAGCCCATGTCCCACTTGAAGCCGAAGCCGAGGCCGCCGAGATCGGTAGGACGGGTGACGCCGGGCCACGCCGTGGACTCCTCGGCGATCGTCACCGTGCCCGGCACGCGGCGGTACACGGTGGCGTTGAGTTCCTGCAGGAACGAGACCGCGTCGAGGTCCTCGCGTCCGCCGAGCTCATTGGGAGTCCACTCGCCGGGCTCGCGCGAATAGTCCAGGTAGAGCATGGAGGCGACGGCGTCGACGCGCAGCCCGTCGATGTGGAACTCCTCCAGCCAGTACAGCGCGTTGGCGATCAGGAAGTTGCGGACCTCGACCCGGCCGAAGTCGAAGACGTAGGTTCCCCAGTCGGGGTGTTCGCCGCGGCGCGGGTCGGCGTGCTCGTAGAGCGGGGCACCGTCGAAGCGCGCCAGTGCCCACGCGTCCTTGGGGAAGTGTGCCGGAACCCAGTCGGCGAGGACGCCGATGCCGGCTCGGTGCAGCGCATCAACGAGGTGCCGGAACTCGTCCGGAGTGCCGAAGCGGGACGTGGGGGCGTAGTAGCTCGTCACCTGGTATCCCCAGGAGCCGCCGTACGGGTGCTCCGCGACCGGCAGGAGCTCGACGTGGGTGAAGCCGTGCTGCGCGACGTGGGCAACGAGCTGCTTGGCGAGGTCGAGGTAGGAGAGTCCTTGTCGCCAGGAGCCGAGGTGTACCTCGTAGATCGATATCGGGGCGGCATGCCAAGCCGTGTTGGCGCGGTGATGCAGCCACTGCTCGTCGCTCCAGCGAAAGCGTGACGTGGTGACGACGCTGGCGGTGGCGGGCGGGACCTCCGTGGCGAAGGCGAGCGGATCGGCCTTCTCTTGCCAGGTGCCGTCAGCGGCGAGGATCTGGAACTTGTACTTGGCGCCGTCCCCGACGCCAGGCACGTAGAGCTCCCACACGCCGGAGGAGCCCAGCGAGCGCATCGGCAGCACGCTCGCGGACCAATGGGTGAAGTCGCTGGCGAGACGAACCGAGCGGGCGTTGGGGGCCCAGACCGCGAAGGACGTGCCGCTCACTGGTCCCATCGGCGTCTCGTACTCCCGCACATGGGCGCCGAGCACCTTCCAGAGGTCCTCATGTCTGCCAGCCGCGATGAGGCCGAGGTCGAAGTCGCCCACGGTCGGCAGCCACCGATACGGGTCGTCCACCGGGTAGGTCTGTCCGCCGTAGGTGACGTCGAGGCGGTAGTCCGACGGATCGCCGCCGAGCACAGCCTCGAAGATGCCGCCCTCGTGCGCCCGCTCCATGGGGATGCGCGCGTCCTGCGTGACGACGACGGCCGATTCGGCGTCGGGACGCAGCGTGCGGATGACCGTCCTGCCATCACCCGTCGGATGGGCGCCGAGCACGGCGTGCGGGTTGACGTGCTCACCGGCGAGGAGTTGGTCGAACTCAGAGCTACTCACGCGTCGACCTCGGCGAGGGCGGTGAGCGAGGCGAGCGGGATGGGCAGCCACGTGGGCCGGAAACGGGCTTCGTAGACCGCCTCGTAGACCGCCTTGTCCGCCACGAGCGCAGTGAGGGCCACCGGCGATTCGCGAGCATCAATACCGGTGCCGCTCCGGTAGCCGTCGAGGAAGGCATTGCGGTTGTGGACCGTCCACTCTGCCGCGCGACCGCGCAGCAGGTCGACGTCGACGTTCTGATCGCGCGCGAGTTCGATGACCCGATGCTGGGCGGCATAGTCGAACGAGCGCAGCATGCCGGCGACGTCCTGCAGCGGCGAACGGAATGCCCGCCGTTGCAGCAGCACCCCGGTCGGTTCACCTTCGAAGTCGATGACGACCCACCGGCGCACCGTCCGTAGTACCTGCCCGAGGTGAAGATCGCCGTGGATGCGTTGCAGGTCGAGGGTTTCGCCATCGGCGGCGAAGGCGTCGAAGCGTGCGTGCAGCGCGGCAGCGAGGTCGCCGAGTTCGGGGACTACGTCGACCGCGTCGTCGAGTCGCCTGTGCATTCGCTCGGCCTGCTCGGCAAGGTCCTGCGCGGTGGCGCGATGTGCGCCGAACGCCTCAGCGAGATCGGCATGGACGGAGGCGATGGCTTCGCCAAGCCGTTCGGCCTCGCCGGAGAAGTCGCCGCCGGCCTCCTCCGGGCTCACCGAGGTATCCGCCAGGAGGTCCCGGATGCTGGTGTGGGCGAGGTCCCATCCGTCCGTTGCGGTGATGAGGAACTCCTGCAGCGTGGCCAGCGCGTACTCCTGGGTCGAGTCCGGACCGTCGACGTCAGCGCTGACCCAACCCAGCAGGCCCGCGACGTGTGCGCCGCCACGTTCGGTGAGGGCCTGAAGCACCTCGATGTCCGGATTGATGCCGGGTTGCAGTCGGCGGAACACCTTGAGGATCGCCACATCGTCGAAGACGAGCGACGTGTTGGACTGTTCGGCAGTCATCGGCAGGCTGCTCGCCGAGACCGGGATCGCTTCGGCTTCGGCGATGCGATGGAACCGCAACGCGTCAACCGGGGTCTCGTTGCTGAGCGCACTCAGCCACGCTCCGGTGACGTCCTTGTCGTGCAGCGCGTCGTATACCCAGCGCGGCCCGTCAGCCGTGTCGACCGTGCCGAGCAGGACGTGCTCCAGGGCGCTGGTCGGCTGGGCATGGAGCACGAGCGGCACCTGGTACAGCTCGCCGCCGCCATCGGCGTAGTCGAGTTGCGCGAAGACGAAGTGGATCTCGCCGAGGTAGGCGATCTCGCGAAGGACTACCGCGGAGAACTCACGGCCGCGCCCGCTGAACCAGCGCTGCTGCGGTAGCCATTCGCGGATGAGGTCGACGATCGCGTCGAGGAAAGCATCGCTCACGCTGCCCCCGCCGGTTGGTTGCCTGCTGCCGGTTGAAGCCCTGCGGATTCGACACCTGCAGATTCGGCCCGTACGGATTCGGCCCATGTCGGCCGCGGCAGGCGGAACCAATAGAAACCATGTCCGGCGAGGCTGAGCAGATAGGGGAGTTCACCGATCGTCGGGAACTGCGTGCCGCCGAGCAACTCGACGGGCGCCAACCCCTGCCACTGGCGCAGGTCGAGCTCCACCGGCTGCGCGAAGCGGGACAGGTTGTTCACGCACAGGACGAGGTCGTCCTCATATTCGCGAACGAAACTGAGCACAGAGGGGTTACTACCCCCGATATCTGAATACGAACCAAGGCCGAACGCAGGGTTAGCTTTGCGTGATTCGATCATCCTGCGGGTCCAGTGCAGCAGCGAGGACGTGTTGCGGGTCTGTGATTCAACGTTGGTGACCTGGAAGCCATAGATCGAATCCATGTTCACGGGCAGGTAGAGCCGCCCCGGATCGGCGTTGGAGAAGCCCGAGTTGCGGTCCGGCGTCCACTGCATCGGCGTGCGGACGCCGTCACGGTCTCCGAGCCAGATGTTGTCGCCCATCCCGATCTCGTCGCCGTAGTAGAGGATCGGCGAGCCGGGCAGTGAGAGCAGCAGCGCGGTGAAGAGCTTGATCTGGTTGGTGTCGTTCTCCAGCAGCGGAGCGAGTCGGCGGCGGATGCCGATGTTCGCCTTCATCCGCGGATCCTTCGCGTACTCCGCCCACATGTAGTCACGCTCTTCGTCGGTGACCATCTCGAGGGTGAGTTCATCGTGGTTGCGAAGGAAGATCCCCCATTGGCAGCGATCGGGGATCGCCGGGGTCTGCTCCATGATCTCGCTGATCGGGTAGCGGCTCTCACGCCGCACGGCCATGAAGATGCGTGGCATGACCGGGAAGTGGAAGGCCATGTGGCACTCGTCGCCACCGACCGACGGGTTGCCGAAGTATTCGACGACGTCGGCGGGCCACTGGTTGGCCTCGCTGAGCAGCACTCGATCTGGGTAGTCGCGATCGACCTCCTTGCGCACGCGCCGGAGGAAATCGTGGGTCTCGGGGAGGTTCTCGCCGTTCGTTCCGTCGCGGACGTAGAGATACGGCACCGCGTCGAGCCGGAAGCCGTCGACGCCGAGGTCGAGCCAGAACCGCAGCGCGTTGAGGATCTCTTCCTGCACCGCGGTGGAGTCGAAGTTGAGGTCGGGTTGATGGCTGAAGAAGCGGTGCCAGTAGTACTGCTTGCGCACCGGGTCGAAGGTCCAGTTCGACGGCTCGGTGTCGACGAAGATGATGCGCGCGTCGGGGTAGCGGGAGTCGTCGTCGTTCCAGATGTAGTAATCGCCGTATGGGCCGGTGGGGTCGGCGCGGCTCGCCTGGAACCACGGGTGCTGATCGCTGGTGTGGTTCATGACGAAGTCGACGATGACGCGGATACCCCGGGCGTGGGCCGCGTCGAGGAAGTCGTGGAAGTCGTCGATCGTGCCGAACTCGGGCAGCACGCCCGTGTAGTCGCTGACGTCATAACCACCGTCGCGCAACGGCGAGGGGAAGAACGGCGGGAGCCAGAGGCAGTCGACGCCGAGCCACTGCAGATAGTCGAGCTTGCTGGTGAGGCCGGCCAGATCGCCGGTGCCGTCGCCGTTGGAATCGGCGAAGCCACGCACCAGCACCTCGTAGAAGACGGCGGTCTTGAACCAGTCGGGGTCGCTTCGCGACACCGCCGAAGACACAGCGGGGTCGCTTCGCGACACCGACGAAGACACAGCGGGGTCAGTCATCGTGTCATTACCAGCTTCGGACGTGCAGGACGTGGGCAGGCGCGATCCGTTCCGCAGGATCGAGCCGGACGTAATTGTGCTCGCCCCAGTGGTACTCGGTACCGGTGAGCAGGTCGATCGCGCGATAGGTGGTACCCCATCGCTGGTTGACGGCCTCAAGATCGACGTCGATCGTCGCCTCGACGGCATGGTGTGGCTCGACCGAGGAGACGACGAGGACGGTGTCGCCGGTGCCCGGGTCGCGCTTGCTGAAGGCGAGGACGTCCGGATTGTTGGTGTGGTGCACGTGCAGTTCACGCAGTTGCTGTAGCGCCGGGTGTTCGCGTCGGATCGCGTTGAGGGCGGTGAGCAGCGGCGATAGCGACCGTCCTTCGGCGATGGCAGCGGTGAAGTCGCGAGGACGGAGCTGGTACTTCTCCGAGTCGAGGTACTCCTCGCTGCCAGGTCGCAGGTTGCGGTGCTCGAAGAGCTCGAAGCCGGAGTAGACGCCGTATGTCGGGGAGAGCGTCGCGGCGAGGACGGCGCGGATCGCGAAGGCCGCGGGGCCGCCCGTCACGAGGTATTCGTGCAGGATGTCCTGCGTATTGGTGAAGAAGTTCGGCCGCATGTGGTCGGCCGCCGCCGCCAGTTCGACCGCGTACTCGGCGAGCTCGTCCTTGGTGTTGCGCCACGTGAAGTAGGTGTAGCTCTGCTGGAAGCCGAGCTTCGCGAGTTCGTGCATGATCGCCGGCCGGGTGAATGCCTCGGCGAGAAAGAGGACGTCGGGGTCGGTGCGGTTCACCTCGGCGATGAGCCACTGCCAGAAATTGAAGGGCTTGGTGTGCGGGTTATCGACGCGGAAGATCCGCACGCCGGCGTCCATCCAGTGCCGCACCACACGCAGGCATTCGGCGTAGAGCCCCGCGGGGTCGTTGTCGAAGTTGAGCGGATAGATGTCCTGGTACTTCTTCGGGGGATTCTCGGAATAAGCGATGCTGCCGTCGGCACGGGTGGTGAACCACTCCGGGTGTTGCTGCACCCAGGGGTGATCAGGGGCGGCATTCAGCGCGAGGTCGAGGGCGATCTCCAGGCCCAGCTCATCGGCGCGCGCCACGAAGTCCTTGAAGTCGGCGAGTGTGCCGAGAGCGGGATGGATCGCGTCGTGGCCGCCGTCCTTGGAACCGATCGCCCACGGCGAGCCGACGTCCCAGGGCGCGGCGAGGAGGGAGTTGTTCGGGCCCTTGCGGTTCACCTCGCCGATCGGGTGGATCGGCGGCAGGTAGACGACGTCGAAGCCCATGCTCGCGACGTAGTCGAGGTGCTCCGTCGCGTCCTTGAAAGTGCCGTGCCTGACCGGGCGTGCCGGAGTGAGCGGGTCGCGACTGAGCTCGGCGCCGATGGAGCGGGGAAAGAACTCATACCAGGAACCGAAGAGCGCGCGGGGACGGTCGACCTGCAGCCGGAAGCGCGGCGAGCTGCAGATCAGTTCGCGAACCGGGAAGCGGTCGACGAGCTGCCAGAGGTACTCGTCCAAGGCAGGGGCCACGCGATGGGCGAGGTCGAGCTTCGCGTCGAGCAGCGCCATCGCCGCGGCGGTGGCGCGCACCTTCTCGTTCTTGGGAAGCAGCTTGGCGAGTGCGGCGAAGTGCCGTGCCCCGTCGGCGAGGTCGTTGGCGAGGTCGGCGGTGCCCTGTCCGGCCTCGAGCTTCACGGTGACCGCGTGATACCAGGTGGCAAGCGGGTCGCTCCACGCCTCGATCGCGAAGCTCCAGAGCCCCGGGCTGGCCGGCACGACGGTCGCGTGCCAGCGGTCCGTGCCGGGCGCGCCGGGATGCATCCGGATCGTCTCGACCTTCTTTCCGGCAGGGTCGCGGACGACGACGCTGGCGCCCACTGCGTCATGCCCCTCACGGAAGACGAGGGCACTCACGGGGACGTACTCGCCGACGACGGACTTCGCCGGGTATTCGCCCGGGATGGCCGATCCGACCAACGGCGTGACATCTGAGATCGCAAAGCGGCCAGTCATTTCGCAATCACATCCGTAACACTAGCTTCATGATTAGGTCTCCGTAAGCGATTGCGAAACTGCTAGTTTCAGCCTCGTGAAAGCACTGCGACGGCTCACCGTGCGGGCGGCCTTCCCGCCTGCTCTTACCCGACTCGGCGAGATTGTCGCCAACCTGCGTTGGTCGTGGGACCGCGACTCGCTGGATCTGCTGCAGTCGGTTGATCCGGTGCTCTGGGAGACGAGCGAACGCGACCCCGGACGCATGCTCGGCGCGGTGACCGCTGAGCGTCTCGCGGAACTCGCCGCCGACGAGGTGTTCCTCGCCAAGCTCGACCAGGTGCACACGTCGCTGACCCGCTATCTCGCCGAGCCACTCTGGTATCAGAAGCGTGCCGCGGAGGACGGAAGCACACTGCCGTCCGCTATCGGCTACTTCTCGCCCGAGTTCGGTATCACCGAGGTACTGCCGCAGTACTCAGGTGGACTCGGCATCCTTGCCGGCGATCACCTCAAAGCCGCCAGCGACCTCGGCGTCCCGATCATCGGCGTCGGTCTGCTCTACGGCTCCGGGTACTTCCGTCAGTCGTTGTCACGGGACGGCTGGCAGCTCGAGCACTACCCGAGCTATGACCCGCAAGGCCTGCCCATCTCGGCGCTCTACGACGCCGACAGGAACCCGGTGCGGATCACGCTCGGCCTGCCAGAGGGACGCACCCTGCACGCGCAGGTCTGGGTGGCGAAGGTCGGCCGAGTACCACTGCTGATGCTCGACAGCGACCTCGAGGAGAACGACGCCTCACTGCGGCAGATCACCGACCGCCTCTACGGCGGCGGTGTCGACCACCGCCTCGAGCAGGAACTGCTGCTCGGCATCGGTGGCGTACGGGCGATCCGCGCCTACTGCGTCGCCACCGGCCACCCGGTGCCCGAGGTCTTTCATACGAACGAGGGTCACGCCGGCTTCCTCGGCGTCGAGCGCATCCGTGAGCTGATGTCCGGATACGGGCTGAGCTGGGACGAGGCGCTGCAGGCGGTGCGTTCCGGCACGGTCTTCACCACGCACACTCCGGTGCCCGCCGGCATCGACCGCTTCCCGCGCGATCTCGTCGCTACGCACCTGGCGACGCTGCCGAGCGTGCCGCTGGAGAACGTCCTCGCCCTCGGCGCGGAGGAGGACCCGGGCGTCTTCAATATGGCGCACATGGGACTGCGTCTCGGCCAGCGCGCCAACGGCGTCTCGCTGCTGCACGGCGCCGTGTCGCGAGGCATGTTCAACGCACTCTGGCCGGGCTTCGACACCGAGGAGGTGCCGATCAGTTCGATCACGAACGGCGTGCACGCCCCTACCTGGATGGCGCGCGAGATCCTCGACATCGCCGAACGCGAGTCGCCCACCGGCTACGCCCTTCTTGGCGGGGGGGCCACCACTAGTGCCCAGGCTGTCGCCGCCGGCGGCGGCTGGGAGGGGATCGACCGCGTCGGTGACGACGAACTGTGGAGCGTGCGCCGCACGCTGCGAGCGCGACTCGTCGAGGAGATCCGCCGCCGCGTCCAGGCCTCGAACTTCGGGCGTGGGGCGAGTGAGTCCGAACTGCGCTGGACACAGAGCGCCTTCGACCCCGACGTCCTCACCATCGGCTTCGCCCGACGCGTGCCGTCCTACAAACGGCTGACACTGATGCTGCGTGAGCCGGAGCGGTTGAAGGCGATCCTGCTCGACCCGCAGCGGCCGGTGCAGATCGTCCTCGCCGGTAAGAGCCACCCGGCCGACGACGGCGGCAAGCAGCTCATCGCGCAGATGGTGGCCTTCGCCGATCATGCCGATGTTCGGCACCGCATCACGTTCCTGCCCGACTACGACATCGCGATGGCGCGCTACCTGTACTGGGGTGTCGACGTCTGGCTCAACAACCCGCTGCGCCCGCTCGAGGCGTGTGGCACCTCAGGGATGAAGGCAGCGCTCAACGGTGCGCTGAACCTCTCCATCCTCGACGGATGGTGGGACGAGTGGTACGACGGCGAGAACGGATGGGCCATCCCGTCGGCCTCCGGGGTCATCGATGATGACCGTCGCGACCAGGTCGAGGCTGAAGGTCTCTATGACCTCATCGAGAATCAAGTCGCGCCACGGTTCTACGACTGTGATGAGAGCGGCGTTCCGAGACACTGGGTGCAGATGGTGCGCCACACGCTCAAGAATCTCGGCCCGAAGGTGATGGCCACCCGCATGGTGAGCGACTACGTCGAGCAGCTGTACGCACCGGCCGCCGTATCAGCCCGGGCGATGACGGCCGACGGCTTCGCCGCGGCGAAGCGGGCTGCTGCGTGGCGTGGGCAGGTGCAGTCCGCGTGGCCCGGGGTGCGGGTGCTGTACGTCGACTCGCTGCTGTCGAGCCATGCGGCGCACGCCCAGCTGGGTGACGCCCTACAGCTGCGCGCGGAGGTGGCGCTCAACGGCCTCGCTCCGCAGGACGTCGGCGTCGAGGCGGTCTTCGGTCCGGTGGACACCGACGAGCGTCTCTCGACGACGACGACGGTGCCCCTCGTGCCGGTGGAGAGCACAGACGGTGCCACCCGCTTCGAGGGAACGGTTCCGTTGGAGCGGACCGGCGCCTTCGGCTACACGGTGCGAGTGTTGCCGTCGGCGGACTGGCTCGCCTCGTCGGCCGAGCTGGGCCTGATCGCACTGGCCTGATCGACGCGCGGAACGCTCGTCGCATCGGCATAGCCGGCCAACGCCGGGGCGGACTCACTGCTCCGCAGCAGCACGACGAAGGTCGCGATCGCGGTCGCGGTCGCGAGGCCGACGAAGGTCCAGGTGACGCCTGCTGCGAACGGCGCCCAGTCGATGAGATAGTCGATTCCCTTGCCGATGCGGTGCGTCACCGAACCGCTGGTGGTGCCGTACTGCTGCGCAAGCAGCAGGAGCACGTTCGCCGCCTCGAAGAGGCCGACAAGGGCGAAGACGGTCGCGGCGAGCCAGCGCGCAATCCGGCGCAGCAGTACGAAGAGGGCCACCGCGAGGACGATCGTGAGACCGCCGATGAAGCCGAGCAGGTACCGCACCTGGATGCCCGGGAAGACATGCGAGATCAAGTAGGTATGGCGGATCTTCACCATGATCGATGCCAGGCAGATCACGCTGGGAGACAGCAGTGCCACCGCGGCCCATCGCGGCGCCGACGCGCGCCGGATGCCGACGACGATGCCGACGACGACGAGTGCGAGCATCGCCGCGAAGAACGCGACGAGCAGATCGTTGGGCCAGCCGGGGCGCTCGATGATTCCGAGCGAACCGAAGAACCTCACGCCGAGCCGGGAGAAGAAGCCCGTGACGAAGCTGGTGTTCGTGCCGCTGTGGTCTACGCCGTAGATTCTCTGGACCGTCCATTCGGGTCCCTTGCCCTTCGGCTGCACAGCACCGAAATCGACCAGGTTGCGGACGTACCACCAGCCGCCCAGGACGAAGCCGGTGAGACCTGCTGTGAGGCAGGGGAGGACGGCCGTCCTCACCCGGTTACGCAGAGATCCGTTCGCGGCGACGAGGTACGCGAGGATGATCACGGGCGGCATGATCAGCGCGATTCCCTTGGTGAGTAGCGCCAGTGCCCACCAGAGGCCGACCCGAAGCGCGGTCGAGCGTCGCAAGTCCCCGGAGATGACCTTCGACAGCTCGTACATCATCAGCGCGCCGAGCAGTGTCAGCAGTACGTCGTTCGTTACCGATGCGCCGATGCGCAGATAGGACGGCACGGCTGCGGGCAGGATCGTCGCCACCAGTGCTACGGCGTGATGGCGGGTGAGACGCCGTGCGGAGAAGTAGATGAGCAGCGGCACCGGGATCATCAGCAACACGGAGAGCAGGCGCAGCCAGAAGACCTGCACATCCCAGCCCCTGCCTTCGAACCCGGGAAGCAGATAGCTCCAGCCTGCGGCGAGGCCGTAATAGCCGAACGGGTGCTGCGTCATCTGGTTCGGCACGGATGCCGTCGGGGCGAGCTTGGTGCTGATGTGATCGAAGCTCGGCCGGTGCGTTCGAGGAACCGCGGCCCTGTCACCGAGGTGCTGGCCGGTGGCGATGTTCGGTTCCGAACCGTAGGCGTCGAGGACGCCGATCTGCGGCCAGCGCTTACCGGGGTCGGTGAGCCAGTCGCCGTGGCGATGCGCCAGGACGTAATCGATGTGCTGCGCCTCGTCCGCTTCCTGGAAGGCGGGATAGACGATCGTCGCGCAGATCAGGACGAAGGTCTGCAACGCGACGATCAACCAGAGCGTCTTCGGCACAGCAACCACGAGGCGTCTCATCGCGACGTGACGCTACCAGCCAAGATCTAACGATCGTCTTTCTTTGGCCCGTGCCGCGTGATGTCGGTGGGATCTCTCAGCTCGCGCAAGGCAAGGTGTTCGAGTGCCTCAAAAGAAGCTGGACTTCCTGGTGATCGGGGCGCCGAAGTCGGCGACCACCTCGCTCTACGAATTGCTCAAGGAGCATCCGCAGCTGGCGATGCCGGCGACGAAAGAGGTGCCGTTCTTCACCGACCACCGTAAGTACGCGAAGGGCATGGCGCGCTACCTCGCTGCGCAGTTCCCCGACGCGAGCCCCGAGGCGGTCTGGGGGACGATCACGCCGCAGTACATGCAGGGACAGGGCGAGGTGGATGTCGCGCTGACGGCGCGGCGCATCGCCGACGAGCTGCCGTTCGTGAAGATCGTTGCGCTGCTGCGCGACCCCATTGACCGCGCGTTCTCGCACTACAAGATGCAGTTGCAGCGCGGTTACGAGCGCCGGTCCTTCGACGACGTCGTGCGCAACGCGCTGGGCAAGCCGCTTGAGGACGCCCGTGGGCCGGTGGATCCCGAGGACGGTTTCCGCTACATCTTCGTCAGCGAGTACGGCCGGATCCTGCAGCTTTACTACGACCTCTTCCCACGTGAGCAGATCCTCGTCCTCACCACGGACGAGCTGAAGGACGGCCCCACCGACGTCGTGCGACGTATGTGTACGTTCCTGAGCGTCTCGACGCAGTACGAGCCGGTAGCGCCGTCGACGCGGGCTCGCCACGGCGGTGTGCGTCCCCGCTCGCGTCTGCTGACGCCGGGATTCATCTACGGCATCCCGGGCGTGAAAAGGGTCTGGAAGAACGCGGTGCCGGCGAGACTACGCAACCGCGTGGAGTACCGCACGAACCTGTGGAACATCCGGCCCGACGAGGTGCGCCTCGATCGGGGCAGCTATGCCTACCGCGCGCTCGCCGAGTTCTTCGCCGCCGACGTCGCCCACGTGGAGCAGCTCACCGGCATCACGGTGCCGTGGCCGGCGTGGTCGGCGTCCCGTCCGGCAGCATCGGGGCAGCAGTCCGTCACAGCGAACTGATCAGGTCGAGAACGGCAGTCGCCATCGACGACCAACTGTTCTCCTCCTTGAAGCGCTGGATATGCAGCGTCATCTCGGCGAGCTCATCACGGCGCAGTCCGGCGATGGCGCGCGCGAGCGCCGTGGGAGAGGCAGGCTCGACGAGCCAGCCGGTCTTGCCGTCGACGACCTGATCGGTGAGACCACCGACCGCGGTCGCGAGCACCGGCTTGTTGTAGTGGTAGGCGAGAGCGGCAACACCGCTGCCGGTCGCGGAGCGGTAGGGGAGCACCACGACGTCGGCGCGTGCGAAGTAGTTCGCAGCGGCCTGCGGGGAGACGAACTGAAGGTCAAGGTCGACGTTGCGCGCCTGACTCCGCGTGATCAGCTCGGCGACGTCGACGGAGTCGCCCCAGAGATCGCCGACGACGGTGAGGTGCACGTCCTCGTCCTGCAGCGAGCCGAGAGCCTCGAGGAGGACGTCGAGCCCCTTGTGCGGGCGCACCATGCCGAAGAAGAGCAACTCGAGGCGTCCTCGTTGCTTCGGCTGGATCGACGGCGCGGGGAAGTGGGCGTAGACCGGGTGCTGCCGGGTCAGGACGGGGATGCCGGGGCGGATCTGCGCCAGGCGCTCGGCGATGTCGTCGGTATGCACCACGTAGGCGTCGGCGTGGTTGGAGAACGTCTCGCTGATGCGGCGCCGCATCAGCGAGACGCCGTGGTCGCTGAGGTTGTGGCAGAGGTAGATCACCTTCACGCCGTGCTTGCGCAGCCTTCGCGCGATGTAGCCGAAGGCCGGGTGCCAGTACAGCGTCCACCAGCTGAGGATCGCCACGCGGCAACCGCTGGCGACGACCTCGTCGGCAGCTCGTCTCCAGCTCAACGGCGAGAAGTTGTCGATGAGGTAAGCCACCGACGGATCGCGGTCCGGCTGGCTTGCATCGATGTCGCTGTCCCCCGGGTAGAGCCAGCCCGGGTACTGCCGGGCGAACGAGATCATCCGGACATCGGTCTGCTGCTGCAGCGCTTCGCGCAATGCCATCGTGTATTGCGCAATGCCGCCGCGGTAGGGGGCTACCGGACCGAGGAGGGCGATCGAGGGCGGATCTGAGGGATGAGTGGAAGGGGGACAGTCGGCGTCGGCGTCGCGCTCGGCGTGGGAATTCAACGTCGTCCTAGATCGGTCGGCTGGTGCCTCCTGATCTTTACCGCGAATCGGTGAAACGAATCTGACAATTTCCTTGCAATCGCTGAGGAGGGCTCGGCTCTGGCAAGGCGCTGAGCGCAGACTCGATCCGATGTCGACGATGCCTACGTTCGGGCCCGCTATCGGGCTTGGCTCCGTGCCTGCCCCAGCGCCTGCCCCAGGGCCCGCTCCCGGGGCAGCGAACGCGTCGGTTCTCCTCATCGAGGACGACCCGCGCATCCGGCAGGCCCTCACCCTCTCGCTTGAGGACGAGGGATACGAAGTCCGTGGCGTGCGCGACGGCGAAGAAGCACTCGCCGCATTCGCGGCGCACGGGGCGACGGTCGACGTCGTGCTGCTCGACCTCATGCTTCCCGGTGTCGATGGCCTGACAGTGTGCCGCGCGCTGCGCGAAGGGCACGACGTGCCGATCATCATCGTGACGGCTCGTACCGACAGCAGCGACGTGATCGCGGGACTCGAAGCGGGCGCGGATGACTACGTCACCAAGCCGCTCGTCGCCAGCGAACTCAACGCGCGCATCAAGGCGCTGCTGCGTCGGGTACGGGGAAGCGGGAGTCCGACACACGCGGTCGGAGACCTCGTCATCGATCCCGCGACGGGACTCGTCACTCGCGGCGAGGAGGAACTCGGCCTCACCAAGACCGAGTTCAGGTTGCTGTGCGAGCTCGCCGCAGCGCACGGCCAGCTGGTGACGCGTGAGCAGCTGCTGGAGCGCGTCTGGGGATACGGCTACTTCGGGGACACGCGGTTGCTCGATGTGCACGTGATGCGACTGCGGCGCAAGACGGAGGAGAACCCGAGCAACCCGCAGCTGATCCTCACCGTCCGCGGGATGGGCTACCGGATTGCGACGGCCTCGTAAGGCGGCGGTGCTGCGCCGGCCGAGCAGTCTGCCGCTCAGGTTGCGGCTCACCGCTGCATTCTGCGGGCTCTCCGTCCTCATCACGGGTTCGGTGGCGTACGCGACGTGGAAGCTTTCGAGCAACTACATGCTCGACAGCAAGGAGAAGGTCTCACTGAACCAGGCGGATCTGAATGCCGGTCGCATTGAGATCGCGATCGAGCGGCAGCAGACCGACCGGATCCCTGACTTGCTGGCCGGCTTCGGCTCCGAGGTGCAGTCCGGAGTCCTTCTCGACGATGCGGGTAGTTGGATCAGCAGTGGCGACCTGCGGCCGGAGGACGTGCCGGAGGAGCTGCTGAACCTCACCGCGAACGGGCGGGCGGCCCGGCAGATCATCAGCTTCGAGAAGGCTCCGGCGCTGATGATCGGGATCTCTCTGGCTGGCACATCGGGTGCCTTCATCGAGGTGTTTACGCTGACGGAGCTGAATCACAACTTCCAGTTCATCAGCTGGATGCTGCTCATCGGGGTTCTCGTCGCCGGTGTGGTGGGGGCGGTGCTGGGTTACTGGGCGGCCCGCAGGGCGCTGCGTCCGCTCACGCTGTTCACGACATCTGCGGCGGCGGTTGCCGCTGGAAACCTCGACGTTCGTCTTCCGTCGACCCGGGATCGTGATCTGGAGCCGCTCGCCAAGGCATTCAACGAGACGACCGAGCGATTGCAGCGGCGGGTGACCCGCGACGCGCGCTTCGCCGCCGACGTGAGTCATGAGCTGCGCTCGCCGCTCACGACGATGCTCAACGCGATGTCAGTGCTGCGCCGGCGTCGTTCCGAGTTGACCGGTAGCGCCGAGCAGGCGCTCGACCTGCTCGACGCGGAGCTGACGCGCTTTCACCGTATGGTCACCGACCTGCTGGAGATCTCGCTGCACGACGCAGGTGCTCCCGCGACCGAGTTGGAGCCGGTAGATCTGCGCGAACTCATCAGCGAGGCGACGCGGCACCATGACAGTCGGATCCAGCTACCGGAGTACGAGGTGCGGGTGATGGCCGATCGACGCCGTCTGGAACGGGCCTTCGCGAACCTCGTGGAGAACGCCGATCAGCACGGTTCGGGGTTGGTGAGTCTGCGCCTGCTGGCTCAGGATGGGTGGGCTCGGATCGAGGTGGACGACGCCGGGCCGGGCATACCCGCGGCAGAGCGGGATCTCATCTTCGACCGATTCGCACGGGGCCAAGTCGGCATGGCGGCCGGCACGAAGTCGGGATCGGGCTTGGGCCTAGCGCTCGTATCGCAGCACATCGGTCACCACGGTGGGACGGTCTGGGCAGAGGACCGTCCTGGGGGAGGTACCCGTTTCGTCATCGAGATCCCGCACGGTGTTGAGATCCCACGAGGTGTTGAGATCCCACGAGGTGACCAATGAGGCGGGTGGCAGCCGGCTCGCTGTGCTTGCTCGTCGTTGCAGGCTGCGGGGTGAACCCGCAGAAGCATCCGACGCCCGTGGACAGGTCGACCCGGACGCCGAGCGCCGGGAGCACCTGTACGTCTTCCTCGCCAGGCACACCTGAATCGTCAAGCCTCTCGATCAGCACCTCCGCATCGCCTGCACCCTCCACGCCCACGACTACTCCGACAACAACGCAGGTACCGAGCCCATCCTGCTAGGGCAGCCCGCCGTCACCGCGATCCCGGATGAACCGCGGCTCGTGGTGGTGCGCGGTGTCTCGTCGTAGGCTGCGCCGATGGTCAATCCAGCTGGGTGGGCGCCAGCGGGGGGACGCCATCGACCAGCTGACATTCCCAGCCTTGGCCGGCGTATTAGTGGTGGTGTGGGCAGACGAGTGCCATGTTCATCGGATGACTTCGTGAGTTCAAGGATGGACAGAATCGAGCGAATGCGCCACAATTGTGGCCATGAGTACTGAATCTTTGCGGGCTGTGCGGGATCACCTCAGCGAGGTCGTCGATCGCGTCGAGCACCACCATGACCGGGTGATCGTTACGCGCAATGGTCACGCGGCTGCGGTGTTGATCAGTCCGGAAGATCTGGCTCAGCTTGAGGAGACCATCGACGTCCTCAGCGGCGCAGCGGCGTTGGCTGACATCCGAGAAGCCGATGCTGCGTATGCCCGTGGTGATGTGCTCCGCGGTGTTGACGCGGTGCGCCGCCTGCGCAAGTGACAGATCCGTACGACATCGTCCTCACGCCGCCTGCTCGACGTACCATCGAGGTGAAGTTGCCCGAAGCTGTTGCTGCCGCTGTGATCGACTTTCTGACCAGTGCGCTGATCGCAAACCCACAACGGGTCGGTAAGCCACTTCAGGCCGACCTCGCAGGTATCTGGTCCGCCAGACGCGGCACATATCGCGTGCTCTACCGGATCAACGAGGATCGACATGAGGTCGTGGTCTTACGTGTCGAGCACCGCCGAGACG
>DASXYU010000059.1:0-36354 GCA_036502295.1 Jatrophihabitans sp.
CATCACCGAGATCTCGCCCGCGGGCAGGGTCAGGCTGAGATCTCCCCAGATCCTTTGCTCGCCAAAGCTTTTGGTCAGGCTGCGAACGTCGACTTCGATACCCACACAGGGCCTCTTACCCCCAAGTGAGCGCAGTCACACAACACGGATCAGACAAAGAGAGGGGCGGACCGCAACGCGGTCCGCCCCTCCGGGACGCATAGGGCTATCGACGCTGACGAGCCTCAAAGGCTCGGTCGGCTCGGAAACAGAAGCTAACTTCTGCTTCGCTCGCCCCGGTCGCCTCTACTTGACGGTGACCCCGGCGCCAGCCTCTTCGAGAGCGGCCTTCGCCTTGTCAGCGGCCTCCTTGTTGACCTTCTCAAGGAGAGCCTTCGGAGCTGCGTCCACCAGGTCCTTGGCCTCCTTGAGACCCAGGCTGGTGAGTTCGCGAACGACCTTGATGACCTGGATCTTCTTCTCGCCCGCCGACTCGAGGATGACATCGAAGTCGTCCTTCTCTTCAGCAGCGCCGGCGTCGCCACCGCCACCGCCGGCAGGAGCGGCCGCGACGGCAACCGGGGCGGCGGCCTTGACGTCGAAGGTGTCTTCAAAGGTCTTCACGAACTCGGACAGCTCGAGGAGGGTGAGCTCCTTGAACGCGTCGATGAGCTCTTCGGTGCTGAGCTTCGCCATGATGGCGTCCTTTCTGTAATCGCCGGGTGTTACCAACAAGCTCAATCGGTTCGGGAGCGAGAGCCAGCTCTCGCTCCTCTCACCTCAATCGCTTGTAGCCGGCAGATGGGTTACTTACTCCGCCGGCTCGGCGGGAGCTTCATCGGCCGATTCATCGGCCGCGGGTGACTCAGTGATTGCCTCGGTAGCGGCAGCCTCTTCGGCGGCCGGACTTTCGGCGATCTCGACCTCAGCAGGAGCTTCTGCCTCGGCGACAACATCGGCCGGCGCGGAAGCGCCAACCTTCTCTTCCAGTGCCTTCACCAACAGTGCGGCGTTGATGAGCGGTGCCTGGAACAGAGCAGCGGCACGTGCCGGAAGCGCCTTGACGGCGCCGGCGAACTTTGCCAGGAGCACTTCGCGGCTCTCGAGGTCGGCGATCTTGTTGATGTCAGCCGCTGAAAGCGGCTTACCGTCCAGAACGCCACCCTTGATGACGAGCAACGGATTGTCCTTGGCGAACTGCTTCAGGCCCTTGGCCGCTTCGACGGGGTCTCCCCCGACGAACGCGATCGCAGTCGGGCCGGTGAGCAGGCTGTCGTCGATGGCGACGCCGGCCTTCTCAGCAGCGCGCTTGGCGAGGGTGTTCTTGAGAACGGCGTAGGTGGTCTCGCCTCCCAGGGCCCGCCGCAGGGTGCTGAGCTGCTTGACGGAGAGACCGCGGTACTCGGTGATCACCGTGGCCGTCGAGTTCGCGAACTGCTCGCTGATCTCGTCGACAGTGCCAACTTTCGACGGCTTCGCCGTCTGACGAGCGTGGATATGAGTCGACATGTGCTACCTCCTCTCGTTCGGATCGGGCTGGTCTGCCCCGACCCCTGAACGAGAAACGCCCCGGCGCAGGGCGCACGGGGCGGCAACTGTGACGAGCACAGCGACAAGCCGAACCGTCCAACCTGCGCGGGCCGCTCCGGCGCTCCGGAGGCGTTCGATCGCGTGCGCGCACGCGACGACCAGCGGTCTTGGGTGGAACTCGTTCAAGGGTAACCGGCAGGGTCGCCCCCGGCCAAATCGCCTACTTCTGGATGTCGAGATCAGTAGCGCGAAGACCGTCCGGCACCGGGATCGCCGCCGCGATCAGTTGCAGAGTGAGCGCCGCGAGTCCCGCTTGCGGCGAGAACGACCCGCAACTCTGTCCCGGCGAGGAGCAGGCCGCGGCCTCGGTCAGCGCACCGAGGAAGTTGATCTGCCCACCACCAGCGAGGTCGATGTTCGGCCACTGGATCGCGAGGTTGTTGTTGTAGATCTGCGGCAGCGCGAAGACATGAGACGGGTCGTTGCCACCGGCCAGCCGGTAGTACTCCAACTTGGTCCAGCCGTTGTTGCAGCCGCCGGGCTGACCGATGCTCTTGTACGGGCAGCCGTTGGCGGAGCCGGTGTAGACCAGCCGCCCGCCGCCGGCAAGATAGGCGCTTTCCCAGTCGAGCGCATCGGAGTATTTCTCAACGGTCGAACCCCATGCCGATTCGATGTCGTCAGCCCCGTATACGGGCGTTCCGAGGCCTTGAAGCGGCGCAATGACCTGCCCCCACCAATCGGCGCCGCGCTGTGCCGCGGTGTAGCCGGTCCAGTTGGCGTTGGAGTTGTTGGTAGCAACCGCGACGACTGCGTTCGGGTGCGGACCGAAGCCTACGAGGTACGCCTTCACCAGGTCGACCAGCCAGGCATAGGGAATTTTGTACTTCGGATCGTCGGGCATCGCCGACAGCCACGCACCGGACTTGTCCGATAGCTGAACGCCTATGTGCAGCACGATGAGGTTCGAGCCGCTCGCGACATCTGCCATGCCGAGGTTCTGCATCCATATGAGGTCGTCATTGGTGTAGGTCATCGCACGCCGGATGTAGTGGCTCTTTGAGTAGACCGGGTCTAGCACTGTGTTCTTCAGGACGTAACCCACCACGGTGAGCGTGAGATGGCTCGTCGCATGCGACTTGTTCTGCAAGGTGATCCGACCGGTACTCGAGACGGGCAACAGCAGGGCGGTGCTCACCCCCGAGCCCTTGCCGAACTGGCTCGCGGTGACGGCGGCCTTCGGCTTACCGTCGGGATAGGCGAGGACCGTGCCTGCGCCGCCCGGCGACGTCACGCCGACCACTGCCGCGACTGCCGCGACGTTGGAGACGGGGATCCGGCCCGCACTGCTGACCCGGACCGTCACCTTGCGGTTCGCCTTGATGCCCTTGTTCAGGACAGTGGTGGCGACCACGAAACTCGCCGACGCCTGCTGCGTCGATGCGCCCGGCACGTAGTAGCCGACAACATCAAGGACGAGGCTCACCTTCCCGGCAGAGTCATTACGCAAGCCGATCCGGCCGTTCGACGCCAGCGGGATCACCACCATGGCGCCAGCGTTCTTGGCCGCGGCGAACTGCACCGAGGGCGTGCTCGGACGGGTGGTCGCCGATTGCCACGCGACAGCACCGCCGCTCTTCGCCGGACTCATCACGGAGAGCACTCCGACGATGGCGGCCGCCGAGGCTGGCACGGACGCCTTGCCGCCGATCTGTGCCGTGAACTGCGACTTCGCGTTGACGCGTCCACGTTTGTTGCCACCGGCACCGGTTCGGGTGTCGACCACGCGCTTGGGTGTGACGGGCACGAAGGCGCCGGGGGTCGATGCCGCCGCGGCAGCTGAGGTCTTGGTGAAGTAGCCGTCGACGTAGAGCGCGATCTGCACCGCCGCCGTCGAGTGGTTCATGATCGCGAGCCGACCCGTCGACGAGAGTCTCACGACCGTGGCACCGTAGGTCTGCTGCCCGGCGTCGAATTGAACGCTGTACGCAATCGGTGCCGGCGTGAGCGAGCGATAGAGCGTGAGCGAGCCGGATTTCTTCGGCGACACCACAACGACCCGAACCGAGACCGCACCGACGCCGGACCGCGGAACACCGCCACGTGCGGTGATCTGGAACGAGGCCGCCTTCTTGGCGGGCAATGCACCCTTGCGGTTCCTACCAGCACCCGTACGGGTGTCGGCGACCTTGAAAGGGGTGACCGCGACGTACCCGCCCGGGGTGGACGTCGCGGGTCCGGCAACGACCGAGTGCACCGGAGCCGCCTGCGCGACTGAGTCGATGCTGAGTGCTACATCGGTGAACGCCGCAGCGCTGGCCCCCAGGATCAGGGCCAGCGCTGCGGTGAACGAGCGATTACGGAAGGTCATGCAGTGGGCGCGTCCTCAAGCATGTTCCGGCTGCGGTTCGAGTCCACCGGAATGCCAGGCCCCATGGTCGTGGTGAAGGTGACCTTTTTGACGTACTTGCCCTTGGCCGAGGACGGCTTGGCGCGAAGTACCTCATCGAGGGCAGCCGCGTAGTTCTCGACGAGATGCTCGGAGGAGAACGACGCCTTGCCGATGACCAGGTGCAGGTTGGACTGCTTGTCGACGCGGAAGCTGATCTTGCCGCCCTTGATGTCGGTGACCGCCTTCGCGACGTCAGGGGTCACCGTGCCGGTCTTGGGGTTCGGCATGAGGCCACGAGGGCCGAGGACGCGGGCGATGCGGCCGACCTTCGCCATCTGGTCGGGCGTGGCGATCGCGGCGTCGAAGTCGAGGAAGCCACCGTTGATCTCCTCGATGAGATCGTCGCTGCCGACCTTGTCCGCACCGGCGGCAAGCGCCTCGGCGGCTTTCTCGCCGGTCGCGAAGACGATGACGCGTGCCGTCTTGCCGGTGCCATGCGGCAGGCTGACGGTGCCACGGACCATCTGGTCCGCCTTGCGGGGGTCAACGCCCAAGCAAATCGCAACCTCGACCGTGCCGTCGAACTTGGTCGGGGACGCCTGCTTGGCGATCGTTGCCGCCTCGAGGGGGCTGTAGATCTTGTCCGGCTCAATGAGCTCGGCGGCCTTGCGGTAGGCCTTGCTGCGCTGTGCCATGTCGGTCTCTTTCCTCCTCGGTCACCCGAGGTTAGTGGTCAACGGACGCCGACCGTCGGCGTCCTCCCACGCTTTCTTGCCTACTGTTCAGCGGCTCTTGCCCGCTGCTCAGCCTTCGACCGTGATGCCCATGGAACGCGCGGTGCCGGCGATGATCTTCGCCGCCTGGTCGATGTCGTTGGCGTTGAGGTCTTCCATCTTGCTCTCGGCGATCTGACGGACCTGGTCCATCGTCACCTTGGCGACCTTGGTCTTGTGCGGCTCGCCGCTGCCCTTGTCGACGCCCGCAGCCTTCAGCAGCAGGCGCGCGGCCGGGGGCGTCTTGGTGACGAAGGTGAAGGAACGGTCCTCGTAGACCGAGATCTCGACCGGGACGATCTGCCCCTTCTGCGACTCGGTGGCTGCGTTGTACGCCTTGCAGAACTCCATGATGTTGACGCCGTGCTGACCGAGCGCGGGGCCGACCGGCGGTGCCGGGTTCGCTTCGCCCGCCTTGATCTGCAGCTTGATGATCGCGGAGAGCTTCTTCTTGGGAGGCATGACTTCTCTTCTTTACTCGACGGTGACTTGGTCAGATCTTGGCGACCTGGCTGAAGGCCAGCTCGACGGGAGTCTCGCGTCCGAAGATCGAGACGAGGACGTGCAACTTCTGGTGCATCGCATCGATCTCACTGATCGTGGCGGGCAGTGTGGCGAACGGGCCGTCCATGACGGTGATCGACTCACCGACCTCGAACTCGACCGTGACGGTGGAGGCGGCGGAGGTTCCGGCGGCGATGGGCTTGCCGGTAGCTACGGCGGCAGCCTTCTGGGTGGCCGGGGCGAGGATCTTGACGACCTCTTCGAGGGTCAGCGGCGAGGGCTTCGATGTGGCGCCCACGAAGCCTGTGACGCCAGGGGTGTTCCGGACGGCGCCCCAGGACTCGTCGTTGAGGTCCATGCGCACGAGGATGTAGCCGGGAAACACCTTGCGCTGTACCTGCTGGCGCTTGCCGTTCTTGATCTCGACGACCTCTTCGGTCGGCACCTGGACCTCGAAGATGTAGTCCTCCATGTCCAGCGACTGGATGCGGCTCTCGAGGTTGGTCTTCACCTTGTTCTCATAGCCGGCATAGGAGTGGATGACATACCAGTCGCCGAACTGGGTCGTGAGCAGAGTGCGCAGAGCCTCGATCGGGTCCTCGTCGTCCTCGGACTCGCCTTCGGCCGACGGCTCGGCCGCTTCGGCGATCGGCTCGGGAGCGTCGAGGACAGAGACATCAACGGCGTCGTCCTCACCGATGGTCTCGCCTTCCTCCGCCCCCAGAAGCAGGGCGGCAGAAGCGACGTCAACGGGGTCGCGTTCCTCAGCGGGGGCGACCGCGAAGGTGTCGTCGCCCAAGTCAGCGCTACTCGGGGCGTCGTCGTAGTCGGACACTCTGTCTTCTCTCTTGATCTCTGCTTCTTGCCGGAATCTTGTTTCACCTATGAACGGACTCAGCCGCTGTACCTACCGTCGGCTTCGCACGCTCAGCCGCTGTACCTACCGTCGGCTTCGCACGCTCAGCCGAACACCGCGAGGATGAGCTTGGCGAAACCGACGTCGAGTCCGGCGACGATCGCGACCATGACCACCAGGAAGATGATCACGACCGCCGAGTACGTCACCAGTTCGTTGCGCGAGGGCCAGAGCACCTTTCGCAGCTCGGAGACGCTTTCACGAGCGAAGCGCATTGGACCGCCGCCGCGTCGCCCCGAGGGACGAGGAGCAGCGGACTCGGTGCGTGTCGCAGTCACGAGCTTCTCCGTTCTGACGAGCTACTGACGTAATCTTCAATCGCCGGGTGGCGACCTAGCAGGGGCGACAGGACTTGAACCTGCAACCCCCGGTTTTGGAGACCGGTGCGCTACCAATTGCGCCACGCCCCTAGGCCGTACCCGCCAGCCCACCTGAGATGCCTCACAGGCATGCTGACGCAGGCCCGACGGACCCAGCGAGTGAGTCTACGGGGCGACCCAGCACTTATCCAAAGTGACCGGTCTGGAACCATGAACGCATGGGTAACCGCATTTCCGACCGTATCGCCGCCATCGCCGAATCCGCCACCCTGGCCGTGGACGCCAAGGCAAAAGCCCTGAAGGCGGCTGGGCGCCCAGTGATCGGATTCGGCGCGGGCGAACCCGACTTTCCCACCCCCGATTACATCGTCGAAGCTGCGACGGCCGCTGCGCGCGACCCCAAGAACCACCGTTACACGCCGGTTCCCGGCCTCCCCGAACTGCGCGAGGCGGTCGCGGCCAAGACCCTGCGCGACACGGGCTATGCCTGCGACGCCAGCCAGGTGCTCATCACCAACGGCGGCAAGCAGGCGGTCTACAACACCTTTGCCGCGTTGCTCGATCCGGGCGACGAGGTGCTGGTGATCGCGCCCTACTGGACCACGTACCCCGAGGCGATCAAGCTCGCCGGCGGTCATCCGATTGACATCATCACCGATGAAACCACCGGCTACCGCGCCTCGGTCGCGCAGCTCGAAGCCGCGCTCACCCCGAAGACCAAGGTTCTGCTCTTCGTCTCACCCTCCAACCCGACCGGGGCCGTCTACTCAACGGCGCAGGTCCAAGCGATCGGCGCGTGGGCGGTATCGCACGACCTCTGGGTCGTCACCGACGAGATCTATGAACACCTCGTCTACGGCAAGGCCGCCGAGGAGGGCCCGGTCGCCACCTCGATCGCCACCGTGACTCCGGAACTCGGCGACAGGGTCGTCATCCTTAACGGCGTGGCGAAGACCTACGCGATGACCGGCTGGCGCGTGGGCTGGATGATCGGGCCGTCCGATGTCATCAGGGCCGCCTCAAACCTGCAGTCGCACGCGACCTCGAACGTGAACAACGTTGCGCAGATCGCCGCCCTCACGGCTGTGACCGGCGATCTGTCGGCCGTCGCACAGATGCGGACGGCCTTCGATCGCCGCCGTCGCCTCGCAGTCGACCTGCTCAACTCGATTCCGGGCGTCCTCTGCCCTGAGCCCGAGGGGGCGTTCTACGTCTATCCGACGGTGAAGGGGCTGCTCGGCCAGTCGATCGGCGGCGCCGCGTCGACATCCTCGGCTGAACTTGCCGGGGCCATCCTCGACCAGGTCGAAGTTGCGGTTGTGCCCGGCGAAGCCTTCGGTACCCCCGGCTACATGCGCCTGTCGTACGCCCTCGGAGATGCCGACCTCGAAGAGGGCATCACCCGCATCAGAGATTGGGTCTTGAAGGGCTGAGGCGCGCGGCCCGCGGCGTTGTCATCGCCGGCGATAGCCGACTATCGCCGTCCTCTTCCGCCTTGCTCTCGCGTACCTCAGTTCTCGATACGCACCACGGCGCGGGCCTTGGTGAGCACCTTGTCGCCCGCGAAGCTCACCGTCAGATCGACCTCGACGCTGCCGTCCTCGCGCACGTCGCGCACCTTGCCGGCGACAGTGAGGACGGCCTGCCCCGGGTCCGGCACGACGACCGGCCTGGTGAAACGCACCCCGTAGTCCAGTAACGCGCCCGGGTCGCCGGCCCAGTCGGTGACCGCACGGATGGCGGTGGCCATGGTGAACATGCCGTGTGCGATGACGCCCGGAAGGCCCACCTCTAGCGCCACGCGCTCGTTCCAGTGGATGAGGTTGAAGTCGCCGGACGCACCGCAGTAACGGACCAAGTCGTAGCGGGTGATCGGAAAGTCGCGGGCGGGGATCTCGTCGCCGACGTTCACCGTCCGCATCACACAGCATCGCCGCCTGTGCCGCCGCCGCGGACGACGATCAGCGATCGAGCCACGAGGACCGGCTCTCCCCCGGTCGTGGTGATGTCCGAGCGGTAAGTGATCATCTCGTTTCCACCGATGCTGCGGACGTCCTCGATCGTCACGACCGTGTCGAGGACATCGCCAGCGTGTACCGGGCGGTTGTAGGCGAAACGCTGTTCGCCATGAACGACGTGGGAATACTCGATGCCAAGTGTTGGGTCGTTGAAGAGCGAATCGACGGTGGGCGCCTGGATGACCATCGCGAACGTCGGGGGGGCGACCACGTCCGGGTGCCCGAGCGCGTGGGCGGCGGCAGAGTCCCGGTAGACCGGGTTCGGATCGTTGAGGGCGTCGGCGAACTCGCGGATCTTCTCGCGACTCACCTCGTACGGCCGCGCAGAGCGGTATTCGCGACCGACGATCGAGAGCGCCTCGGTCATAAGGGGATTGCGGGCGCCGGCGTGGGACCGTCGTAATCGAGGACGATTCCTTGCCCGCGAAGATTGCCGTCGATGAGATGCCAGATCGAGTCGCTGATCACGCTGGTGATGCCGTCTCTGCTCAGCGTGCGATCGTCCAGCCACCACGCGGCAAGATATTCGATGACGCCGACGATCGCGTGCGCTGTCGGCAGGGCCTCGCCCTCCGGGATGCCGAGGATGGCCAGCGAGACTCGCAACGTCTGGGTGACCGAGCTCGCGAAGCTGTTCTTCGCCTCATCCGGATTGGCGAGACTGCGCTGAGTGCGGATGAAGTAGTGCCTATGCGGATAGGCATCGAACCAGTCAACGATTTGGCGGACCGGACCTTCGATCATCTGACGCGAGGTGCGCGGCTCGCGCGCCTTCACCGCGCGCTCCGTGACGCTGGCGAGGTCGGCGACGATGTGCTCGGCGATCGCGAGTCGTAGGTCGTCCCGGTCGCGGAAATAGCGGTAGAGCACCGTACGGCTGATGAGAGCGACCTCGGCTACCTGCTCGGCGCTGACGTCAGCGCCGTAGCGGTCGACGGCGGTTGCTCCGGCGGCTACGAACTCAGCACGCCGTTCGGCGCGGTGCTCCGCCCAACGCGCGCGGCGGCCATCAGTGACACGCTCGATTACTTCAACCACTGCGCCGCCTTGGGGGTTGGTGACTAGCGCGTCTCGCGGTGCTCAGTGTGCTTTCCGCAGTTCGGGCAGAACTTGTTCATCGCCAGACGGTCCGGGTCGTTACGCCGGTTCTTCTTGGTGATGTAGTTGCGGTGCTTGCACTCCTGGCACGCCAGGGTGATCTTCGGGCGTACGTCGGTGGCTGCCACGAGTCTTGCCTTTCCTAGGTCCTACTGCGGATCTTGCTAGATGGTGCGGGTCTGTCAGTAGCGAGGGCCGGACTTGAACCGGCGACACAGCGATTATGAGCCGCTTGCTCTACCAGACTGAGCTACCCCGCCCCGGGCGACCCGCAGTCGGGCCGCTTCGAGCCCCCTTACGGAATCGAACCGTAGACCTTCTCCTTACCATGGAGACGCTCTGCCGTCTGAGCTAAGGGGGCAGCCGCACGACCCTCGCGGGAACATGCGCCAGCGTGACAGCCTACACGAACCGACGCATGCCTAATCACGGCGACCGGTCGCCCCGAGCGGCCTAGACCACCGGTCAGCCGAGTACGGGCAGGACGGACTGGAAGTCGACGTTCGCCTCCCGCTGCACGATCTGCCAGCCCGCTTCGGTGCGCCGATAGGTATCGAGGTAGCGGATGTACATCACCCTGTCCTCGCCGTCCAGTACGTGGTGAGCGACGCAGTACGTCTCACCGGCGGCGCTGTTTGCGCCGTCCTCGACCGTGTAGGAGGACTGTCCCAACACGTGGAAGGTGCGTTCGTAGCGTCGCAGCGAGGTGGCGATGCCGCTGACGGCGGTGCGGCCCCGAATCTCGACCGGCTGGGGACGGGCGGCGAAGCGCACCAGTACCGCGCCGTCCTCGGTGAAGAGCTCGGCGAAGGTGGCGGCGTCGCGACGGTCGGCCGCTCCCGCATAGCGGACGGCGATGCTGCGCAGCTCACGCTCGAGTTCGGCAGACACGACGGGGGCGCTCATGCGTAGATCGCCGGAGCGCCGCGTAGCTCGTTGCCGCCGTCCACAGGCAGGCATACACCGGTGATCCAGCTGGCCTTGTCGCTCAGCAGGAAGGCCGCCAGCTGTGCGATGTCCTCGGGCTCGCCCGTGCGAACCAGCGGGATGAGCGGCGTGAACTTGGCGACGTAGTCCGGGTTTGCCATGGCCTGCTGCAGACCATCGGTGCCGGTGAGACCCGGCCTGATCGCATTGACCCGGATCCCGCGCTCGCCGAGTTCGTCGGCGGCGACCCGGACGAACTGGTCGAGGGCGGCCTTGCCGGCGCAGTAACCGGAGAGACCGCGGAAAGTCATCGCGGCAGCGGTGGAGGAGATGAAGACGAAGGCTCCGCCGTGCTGCATCCGCGGCGCCGCGTGATGCACGGCGAGATAGGCGGGCAGCGCGTTGAGGGTGAGGTCGTAGGCGAAGTTCGCGCCCGGCTGCGCGAGAACCGAGCCAACGCCGGCACTGCCACCGACCGTGCCTGCCACGACGTCGATGCGGCCGGCGAATTTGAGGACATGCTCGACCGCGGCAGCAACGTCCTCGTCCTTCGTGGCGTCGCCGACGAGAACGTCAACCTTCGCATCGGGGACGGCCTGCAGGAGGACTTCCTTGCCGGCGTTCAGCGTTTCCTCGGTTCGTCCCATGAGGACGACGGCGACGCCCGCCTGCACAAGTTCGGTGCCGATCGCCTTGCCGAATCCGCCTCCACCGCCGGTGACCAACGCCCCGCGAGCGGTTGCTTCTGTCATTGCGCCATGCCTCCAGGTCCCCCGGGGTTTACCCGGGCAGCGCCGCCGAATATAAAGGACCGGAATATAAAACATACGATTCCGGCCGGATGAGAGCCCACACCCGGCGAGGAGAGGCCAGAGACGAATGACAGCTGCCACGCCGCCGCCGATCGAACTTACGGTGCCACTGCCCTGTTTCAGCGTGGACGATCCTGGCGACTGGGGGTTCGTCCTCGACCGCGCGCGGCTACTCGACACGGTGGGCGTCGACAAGCTCGCTGTCTCCGACCACGTCGTCTTCGGTGAGCGCCTGGACGAATACGGCCGTCCGGAGCTCGGCGGTCAGTCCGGTGGCAAGCAGCCGACCGGGCCGGACGGTCACTGGCTCGAGCCGATGACGCTGCTCTCCGTCGCGGCCGGTGCGACGAACCGCATCCGTCTTGCCACGAATATCCTGCTCGTCGCGTTGCGCAGACCCGTCGTCCTCGCCAAGTCGATCGCCACTCTCGATCAACTCTCTGGCGGACGCTTCGATCTCGGGGTCGGCGTGGGGTGGCAACGCGAGGAGTACGACGCGGCGGGCCTCGACTTCGAGCAGCGGGGCAAGCTCCTCGACGAATGCCTCGCTGTGTGCCAGACGTTCTGGACGCAGACCCGCGCCGACTACTCCTCGCCGTACCTGCAGTTCGAGAACATCCACATGATGCCCAAGCCGCTCCAAGGGGGCGGAATCCCGGTCTGGGTCTCCGGCCGGATCAACGCCGCCGTGGTGCGGCGCATCGCCCGCTTCGGTATCGGATGGATCCCGTGGGGCGATGACGCGGCGAACCTTCCGGAGGCTGTCGCGAAGCTGCGCGCCGCACTCGAGGAGGCCGGCCGCGATCCCGCGGGCCTGCGCGTTGCCGGTCACCTCGACGTCGTCCGGCGCGACGACAAGAGCGTCGACATCGAGGCGACCGTGCAGAATGTGCCCGAGCTCATCGCGGCCGGTGTCACCGACTTCCGGTACCAGCAACGATTGCCCCAGGACAACGACGCCGTCGGAGAACTCCTCACCGATCTCGTCGATGCGTTCCGCTCTGCCGCGGGCCGCGAACCCCGAAAGGACGACATCGCATGAGCAACGCTTGCGGAGCGAATCAGGAACACAGCGCGCTTGGAGCCTCATGCGCGAGCGGACCGAAGGGAGCACGCGCATGAGCGACGCAATCTCCACCGACTCCGGGACCCTGCTCGAGGGAAAGGTCGCCGTCGTCACCGGCGCCGGCTCCGGCATCGGCGCAGCGACGGCCCGGCTTTTCGCGGCGCACGGCGCGCACGTGATCATCGCCGAAATCGACCCGGAGACGGCGCAGCGCACGGCGGACGAAATCGCCGAGGCCGGTAGTACGGCGAGCGTCACCGTGCTGGACGTGCGCGAGGACGAGCAGGTCACGGCCTTCGCCAACGACGTCCTCGCCAAGCACGGGGCCATCGACATCCTCATCAACAACGTGGGGCATTGGCTGCACATCCCGAGCCACTTCACCAAGAGCGACCCGAAGCAGTGGGAGGAGCTCTACCGCATCAACCTGCATCACGTCTTCACCATGACGTACGCCTTCCTGCCCTCGATGATCGAGCGCGGCAAGGGTTCGATCGTCAACGTCGCCTCCGTGGAGGGCATGCGCGGCTACCCGGCAGACCCGGTCTACGGCGCCTTCAAGGCAGCCGTCGTCCACTTCACGAAGGGCCTGGGCGTGCAGATCGGGCACCAGGGCGTGCGAGTGAACGTCATCGGCCCCGATCTCACCGAGTCGGTGCAGGCACCGTACTCGAAGTGGATCACCCCTGAAGAGGGCGAGAAGTGGTGGCCGATCTGGGCACCGGTGGGACGCGTCGGAGAGCCCATCGACCAGGCGCGGGTGGTCCTGTTCCTCGCCTCGGACATGTCGTCCTTCATCACCGGCCACGCGATCCCGACCGATGGCGGCAGCGCGGCGGCGGGCGGCTGGTTCCGCGCTCCGCGCCGCGGAAGCATGCGATGGACGAACCGGCCCTACGTGGCCGAGGGATAACCCTCGGCGAAAGCGGTTCGCAGCTCCCGGCAGATCTCGGCGAGCGCGGGACGGGCGCTGCGGCAGACCCCGGGGAATGCCAGGTATCCATGCGGCATGCCGTCGTAGGTCGTGAGCTTCACCGGGACTCCGGCCGCCCGCAGCGCTTCGGCGTAGCGCACACCGTCGTCGCGGATCGGGTCATGCTCGGCGACCTGGATGAGCGCCGGCGGCAGGTCTCGGTGGGTTTCGGCGAAGAGCGGGGAGACCCGCGGGTCCTTGGGATCATGATCAGCGAGGTAGTGCCGCGCGAAGGCCCGGATGTCGGCTTCGGTGAGGATCGGGGCGTTGCGATTCTCCCGCACCGAGGGGCTGCTGTTCGTCTGGTCGGTGACCGGGTAGAGCAGCACCTGGAAGGCGGGCTTCGGGCCGGAGCGGTCGCGGGCAAGCAGGGCCACAACCGCACTCAGGTTGCCGCCGGCACTATCGCCCATCACGGCCACCCGTTGCGGGTCGATGCCGAACTCGGTCGCTCGTGCGACCACGTCGCAGAGCGCGGCGTAGCAGTCCTCGACGGCTGCCGGAAATCGGTGCGCCGGGGCGAGTCGGTAGTCGACCGAGACGACCGCGACGTTGGCGCCGAGTGCCACACGGCTACAGATCCAGTCGGACTGGTCGAGGCTGCCGAGACAGAAACCTCCACCGTGGAAGTTCACCACTACTGGCAAATCGTCTCCGGCCGAGGCGGCCGGATAGTAAGCGCGGACGGCGAGCGTTCCCTCGGCCCCTGCCACGACGCCGTCCTGCACGTCGACGCCCGACGCCAGCGAACCGAAGATCCGGTCGGTGAGCGCGTTGTGCGGCACCTTGCGGTGCTGGACCTTCAGCAGGCCGGCCTCGTCTAGCTTCGCCACCGAGGACGCCGCGAGCAGGCGTCCGAAGATCCGGATCCGCAGCGGAAGCGCAGTCACCGGACGTGCCCGCCGCCAGATTCGGCCCGCATTACCGTCCGCCGAATTCGGGGTCCCGTTTCTCCATGAAGGCTTTCAGGCCCTCGCGGAAGTCCTGGCTCCTGGAGGCTATCTCCATCGCGAAGCCCTCCTGGGCAAGCTGCTCCTTGAGGTCGCGCTCCGGGCTGGTGTTGAGTAGCCACCGCGTGATGCCGAGGGTGACGGTTGGTCCGGCGGCGACTGCCGCGGCGAGCTGACGCCCCCGCTCCAATACTTCATCGCCCGGTAGGCTTTCGTAGGCGATACCCCATTCGACGGCCTCGGCGCCGGAGAGCCGCTTGCCGAGCATGAGCATCTCTTTCGCACGTCTCGGGCCGACAACGCGGGGCAAAAGCCAGGTGGCGCCCGAGTCCGGCGCCATGCCGCGCTGGGCGAAGGGCTCCCAGAGGATCGCGTCCTCGGCGGTGACGACGAAGTCGGCGGTGAGCAGCAACTGCAGACCGATGCCTGCCGCATAGCCACGAACGGCGGCGATGATCGGCACCTGCAGTTCGACGAGCAGCGGGATCAGGCGATGTGCTTGCGACGGTAGGCGCCGCTGGATCGCGCCGACTCGCGGCTTAGGACCGTCACCCGAATTGCGCCCGATGATGTCGAAGCCGCTGCAGAAGTCGCCGCCGTCGCCGACGATGAGCAACGCGCGGACGTCCTCGTCGTTCTGGGCTCGCTGGACAACGGAAATGAACGACGCGACAGCGTCGTCGTTGAGCGAGTTGCGGCGCTTGGGGTTGGTCATCGTCACCGTGAGGACGCCGCTGTCGAGTTCGGCGTGGAGGTGATCGTCCTGCGGGAAAGGCGCGGTAGACACGGCGCGTAGTATAAAGTATAAGAATTGCTCGTCCAGAGTTCTTTGTTCAGTTTGCACACCTTCGAGAGAGGGCGCGTTGAGCTCCTACGAAACCCTGCTGATCGAGCGCCACGGTGCGGTCGGCTGGCTGATCTTCAACCGCCCCGACTCGCTGAACGCGATGAACGCGAAGATGCGCGACGAACTCGCGGACGCGTGGCTCGAACTCGACAACGATCCGGCGGTCCGCGTCATCGTGAACACCGGCAACGGCCGCGCGTTCCAGACCGGCGCGGACGTCAAAGAGGTCGCCGGCGAGGGCATGGAGCGCTACGGCGAGGACATGCTCGGCTTCGACCTGCATTTCACGTCCTGGCACCAGAACGTACGTAAGCCGGTGATCGCCGCAGTCAACGGCACCTGCGCCGGCGGTGGGCTGCACTTCATCGCGGACGCCGACATCGTCATCGCCTCCTCGAACGCGACGTTCTTCGACCCGCACGTCAGCGTCGGGCAGGTGACCGCGATCGAGGTGATCGGCCTCGCGCGCAAGATTCCCTTCGAGTCCGTGATGCGGATGGCACTCGTCGGTGTGCACGAACGGATGCCGGCGCAGCGCGCCTACGAGATCGGTCTGCTGAGCCAGATCGTGGACCCGCCGGAGAACCTCCGAGAGGAGGCGCAGGCGCTGGCCGAGAAGATCGCCCGCAACTCCCCCGCCGCGATGAAGGCGACGAAGAAGTCGCTCTGGACGGCGCTCGAGCTCGGCCTCACCGATGCGTGCAAGGTCGGTTCTCACCACTTGATGGGTGTGTGGGGCCACCCGGACCAGGTCGAGGGACCACTCGCCTTTGTCGAGAAGCGGGATGCGAAGTGGGCGGACCTGACCTGAGCGCGCGGACCGCGGAGAAGCTGACCGCAGTCGCGGATCGGATGAAATCCGCGCTGGGCGACAAAGCGGTGCGCTTCGGCGACGAGGTATCCGATGACTACTACGCCGACGAGTCGCTGCATGCGGCAAAGGTGAGCCCGGGCCTTCTCGTCATCCCCACGAGCACGGCACAGGTCGCCGATATCGTCCGCATCGCCGCCGAAACGCGTACGCCGGTGACGGCTCGGGGTGCCGGCACCGGTCTCTCCGGGGCGTGCATTCCAGATGCCGAGGGTGTCCTGGTCTCGTTCGAAGCGATGAACTCGATACTGGAGGTCGACGAACGCAGCCATGCGGCGGTGGTCCAGCCCGGAGTCACGCTTGCTGAACTCGACGTGGCGGCGGCCGCAGCGGGCCTTGTCTTTCCGGTGCATCCAGGCACCGACTCGGCCTCGCTCGGCGGCAACCTCTCCACCAACGCCGGCGGTATGGCCGCGGTGCGTTACGGCGTCACGCGGCATCACGTTCTCGGCGCGGAGGCCGTTCTGGGCACGGGCGAGGTTGTGCGCAGCGGTGGGCGCTTCGTGAAGGTGAGCAGCGGATACGACCTCACCCAGTTGCTCGTCGGCTCGGAGGGAACGCTTGCCCTCATCACCGAGGCGACGCTGAAACTGCACCCGCGCCTCACTGCGACGACGACCCTGCTGGCCGCATTCGAGTCGGTGGACGACGTCACCGCGGTGATCCCCGAGCTCATCAGCACGGGCGTCGAGCCGACGACGTGCGAGTACATCGATCGCGGCACGATGAAGGGGCTGCGCGCGCAGAACGACCTCACGCTCGCCATCCCTGCCGAGGTCGAGGCCAAGACGGGTGCCTACCTCGTCGTCGTCCTCGAGGGACGGATCCAATCCCGCGTCGATGAGGACGCCGAACTCGTCGCCGAACTACTGGCCAACGCCGGCGCCTTCGACGTCTACGGGCTGCTCTCCGGGCAGGGCGCTGAATTGTTGGCCGCGCGCGAGAACGCTTTCTGGCTGGTGAAGGCGGCGGGCGCCGATGACCTCATCGATCTGGTCGTGCCACGGCAGGCAATCCCTGAGTACATCCGCCGCACGGCAGAGATCGGCAGGGCGCACGGCACCCGGGTCTTCGGCTGCGGCCACGCCGGCGACGGCAACATCCACTTCTCGATCTACCAATCCGACGAGGAGATCCGCTCGGCGACGATCAAGGAGATCTTTGCGATGGGGCTGTCGCTAGGTGGCGCCATCTCAGGAGAGCACGGCATCGGCCGTGCGAAGAAGTCCTACTTCCAGGCGCTGGAGGATCCCGCAAAGCTGGCGCTGCAACGGCGCATCAAAGCTGCCTTCGACCCCGCCGGCATCTTGAATCCAGGCTGCATCTTCGACCCCTGACGCACGACCTGCGGCGTTGTCGTCGGCCGTATGCCCCCAATACGGCCTTCCTCCCCCGCCTTGTATCTCGCACGTCAGGCGAGCGGCCTGATCTCCGCGCCGCTGATGCTGAAGGCGATAGATCCGCGGAAGCCGCCGAGGATCTCGACGGGCTTGAGTCGGTCGAACTCCTCGAACTCGGAGGCGAAGACGTCGAGTTCGGCCGAGCCCTGCCACATGTCAGCCACCGCGAAGTCGAAGACGACATTGCGCGCGAGGTCGTGCACAAGCGGATCGCCACCGGCGAGATCGGGCACGAGGCGGGTGTGCCAGATCGCCGAGCGCAGCGCCTTCGGCACGTAGCCCTCCTCGGCAGGGGTATCGAGGACGACCTTGGCACGGGCGAGCTTGGTGCCGAGCGAGGAGACGTGGGCGGCGAACGTCCCGCCCGGTTCGACCCGCGGACCGCCGCGGCCCACCGCGACGGCACGGCTGATGGCCACCGTCCCCATCTTCTTCGGGAAGCCTTGGATGAGGCCGCGGGCCAGCGAGAGGTCGTTGTCGACCCAGATGTACGGCACCCGCGCAACCGACTTGCCGTCGAGCGTGGCGTAGACCTGCACGTAGGCCTCGCGGTACTGCCCGCGAGCCGGGTCGGCGATGACGCGCGGATCGGAGTCGGCCGAGGACGACCACTCGATGAAGACCATCGACGCCGAGCCGTCACCGACGGGCTCAAGTGGCGCTGGGAGTACCGCCGCGACGGCAGCGGGGTCGGCCTTGAAGTCGATGCCGAGAGCCTCACCGGAGAAGTGCCACGGCGGCGGCGGGACGAGCGAGGCGCTGCCGCCCGGTGAGAGGGGCAGGCTCCACCCGTTGAGCCCACCTGCCATCAGATGAGGCCCTTCGCGCGCACGCGTCGTGTACCCGGTCCGGCGTAGGACTTGCCGTAACCCGGAAGCTCCTTGTAGTTGAGCTCCGGCGGTGCCGCGGTCGCTGACTTCCACCACTGCACCAGGACGTCCTCCGCCCGGTAGTCGAACGGGTCCTGCAACGCGAACTCTTCATAGCCGCCGAGCTCCGGCGGGTTCGCCATGAGCCACTGGGTCGCGAGACGGATGGCCTGCCGGGCGGGCACCACGTCGGTGTAGCCGAGCAGCGTGCGCAGCTTCGAGGTGTCGACCATGCGGTGTGTGCTGAGGTGGTTCATCATCAGCGGCCGTGCCGGGACTGCGAGCTCGGCCGGCATGTTGATGAGCTCCCAGTCGTAGTCGAGCTCGTCGGTGATGATCTCGGCAACCTGGCGGATCGTGAGCTTCTCGTCATCGCCGCAGTTGAAGATCTGACCCTTCGACGTCTCCGGCTGCTCGACGGCAAGCATGAGCGCGTGCGCGAGGTTGTCCACGTAGCCGAACGGGATCAGTGAGAGTCCGCCGTCCGGGAGGATGAGGTGAGGACGCTGGTCGCGGATGCGCCGCACGATGCACCACTCGCGGGGTGCGAGCTGCCGCGGACCGTAGACGTACGGGTACCGGAAGTGCGTGGCATCGGGGTGTGCCGTGAAGAGCATCTCCTCGGTGCGGGCGATGCGGTAGCTCTTGCCGTCCTCGCCCTCGGTGGCGAGCTTCGCGCTTTCGAGCGTCGGCACCGGCAGGCCGGGAGGGTTGCGGACCTCTGGGTCGAAGAAGCCGTGATAGACGGGCGCTCCGCCGATGCTGAGCAGGTGACCGACGCGGCCCTTCATCACCTCGGCGATGGCGCGGAGCCGTCCGTAGGCGGCGATCACCACGTCGAAGGTCTCCGCACCGAGTGCGGCACTGAGCGCGTCCTGGTCGAAGACGTCGGTGTGCAGGTGGCGGAAGTCGGCGACCTCATGGACCTCGTGGTTGCCGGAGTGCATCACGGTGACTTCGAAGCCCCGCTTCGCGAGACCTCCGACGATGGCGGGGCCGGTAGGTCCAGTGCCACCGATGACGAGCGCGGATCGCGCCATTCAGGTACTCCATTTCCGAATGCGGTGTTTCCGAATGCGGTGTTCGCGGATTCAGTTCTGGTCAGAGCCTAAAGCTAATTGTATAAAATACATTGTGTAAGGCGACGTCTTCCAGCGGCTGATGCCGCTGTGCGACGTGGCCGATCACACGTTCCCTGAATGCCTGCCACACGATATGAAGGACGTTTGTGACCGCTAACCTCGCCGACCTGCTCGATGGCCTCCCGCACGCCCCCTCTGATGTCGCGGTCGTCTGCGACGACGAGCGGATCAGCCTTGCCGAGCTGAAGGAACGAGTCGCCGAACTCGCCGACGTCCTCCGGTCTGCGGGTGTCGTGGCCGGCCAGCCCGTCGGCATGTTCGTCGGCCACGGCTCGGCAGCGGTCGTGGCGATGTTCGCGGTGTGGAAGGTCGGTGCCGTCTACGTGCCGATGAACCGCCGTTCGACAGTCGCCGAGATTCAGAAATTCATCGGCGACACCCCCACCGCCTTGGTGATCGGCGAACCTACCGACCTAGCGATGCATGAGCTGCCGATGGGACGGATCGCGTACGACTTCGCGGCACGTAGGGCCGAACTGCTCGCCCCCGCGGACCCAGAGGTCGTGAACTACGGCGAGGACGTGGCACTGGTGCTGCGTACCTCGGGCACTACCGGCCGTCCTAAGGCGGTACTGCTGCGGCATGTGGGCACCATCGAAGGATTCGACTCCTCGCTGAGCGCGCTGCGTGGCAAGCCGAAGGCCGGTGCGGATCCGAATGCTCCGAAGCCGCTGCGGTTCAACCTGATCCCGGTGTCGCTGGCGCTGTGGGCCGGCATCTGGAACACGCTCTTCAGCCTGCGCGCCGGCTTCGGCCTGCTCCTCATGGACAAGTTCGACGCGGTGAAGTTCGCGGGGCTGGTGAAGGAGTTCGGTATCAAGTCGACGATCATGCCGCCGGCGATGGTGACGATGCTCGTCGACGATCCGAACGTCACCGACCTGGCGCCGCTGACGATGGTCCGCTCGATCACCGCGCCGCTGTCGCCCGTGCAGGCGCGCGAGTTCCACAAGCGCTTCGGGGCGTTCGTCCTCAACTGCTACGGGCAGACCGAACTCGGCAGCGAGGTTGTGGGCTGGACGGCGAAGGACGTCCGCGAGTTCGGCGAGACCAAGCTAGGTGCGGCCGGACGTCCTTACGCGACGGTCGTCCTCAAGATCCTGCTCGGCGATGGCACGGAGGCCGGCGTCGATGAGTACGGCGAGATCATGGTGCACTCGCCGTTCATGATGGAGGGTTATGCCAGCGGCGGCTCCGGCTCCGGTTCTGCGGCTGTCGCCGCGAGCGACCGCATCGTCGACGGCTTCCTGCGCACCGGTGACATGGGTCGCCTCGACGCCGAAGGTTTCCTCTGGGTCGAGGGGCGGGTCAGCGACATGATCAACCGCGGCGGCAACAAGATCTTCCCCGACGAGGTCGAGGAAGTGTTGCGCCGTCACCCGAACGTCCGCGATGCGGCGGTGGCCGGCGTGCCGGATCGCCGTCTGGGCGAGGTGCCGCACGCGTGGATCGTCCTCGCCGAACCGCGGGACGAGGCCGCGCTCTCCGAGGAACTGGTGACGTGGGTCCGCGAAAGCCTGGTGCCCTACAAGATCCCGGTGGGATTCACCGTGATCGACGCCCTGCCGCGCAACGAGATCGGCAAGGTGCTCCGCAAGGACCTCATAGCCAGCTACGCCCACGCCTAGCGCCGGCGTCACGGGTAGCTGGTGCCCGGCTACTTACTCCGGGCGGCGAGGCGGGCCTGCAGGGCGGCGACGCCCTGCTTGTACGCGGGACGGGTCATCGACCATGCCTGGGCGACCTCTTCGAGATCCGCAGCATCACGCAGGTTGGTGATCGCGGCCTCGGCGTTGAGCGAGGACTTCGTGCGGCGCACCAGCTCGCCCGAACGACCGGCCGCACGCTTGGCGAGGCGGTTCACCTCGTTCGTGAGCTCATCGTCCGGCACGCAGCTCCAGGCAAGGCCACGTTCGACCGCCTCACGACCGCTGAGGGCCTCGCCCATGATCACCATCGCCACCGTGGCCTGACGACCGACACGGTCATTCATGCGCCACAGGTGTCCGCCACCCGGGTGGATGCCGATGTCGAGGAAGCGCGGGTCGAAGCGCGCCGACTCCGCAGCGACGATCACGTCACAAGCCAGGGCGAAATTCACGCCGGCACCGACGGCCGGGCCGTTCACCGCCGCGATCGTCGGCACGTTTAGCTTGGCGATCGCGTTGAAGCCCTTGTAGAGGACGCCCAACTGGCCGCTCGGCTTGCTCAGCGAGTCGATGTCACCGCCTGCGGAGAACGCCGGCGTTGCACTGGCGAGGACGGCGACCTTCACGTCGAAGTTCAGCGCGAGGGCCTCCGACGCCGCCTCGACCGCGAGGCTGAGATCCGGGGTGACGCTGTTGCGGCGGCCGACATCGGCCATCGTGATGGTCGCGATGCCGTCGACGATCTCGGTACGGACCAGTTCGCTGGAGGTCATGTCGTCTCTTCCGCTCAGGACTTCGGTACTTCGCCGGTCATATCGGCGTTGGGACGGGCCTGCTTCACGAGGTCGGGGAGTACGGAGGCAAGTTCAGCCGGGTCCCACTGACCGCCGTCGCGGTTGACGGTCGGGCCGTTGCGCCAGCCCTCGTAGACCGAGATCTCGGTACCGGTGATGCCGAAGACGCGTCCGGTGACCTCACGCGAGGACGGGCTGCCGAGCCACACGACGACGGGCGAAATGTGGTCAGGCGAGCGACTCTCGCCCTCACCGGCCTCGACAATCTGCTGGTAACGCGCCAGATTCTCGGTCATCGCCGTGAGAGCCCGAGGCGCGACCGCGTTGACGGTGACGCCGTAGCGCTCCAACTCCATCGACAGGATGATCGTGAAGGCGGCGATACCCGCCTTGGCGGCGCCGTAGTTGCTCTGCCCGACATTGCCGAAAACCCCGGATGCCGACGTGGTGTTGATGATGCGAGCATCGACGTCCTTGCCGGCCTTGCTCTGCTCACGCCAATGGAGTGCGGCGTGCCGACTCGGTCCGAAGGTGCCCTTGAGATGCACGGCGATGACCGCGTCCCACTCCTGCTCGGTCATGTTCACGAACATCTTGTCGCGCAGGATGCCGGCATTGTTCACGAGGATGTGCAGGTCACCGAAGGTGTTCAACGCAGCATCGATGAGCGCTTTCGCGCCCCCGTCGGTGCTGATGTCATCGGTGCTCACCGCCGCCTGAGCACCAGCGGCGACGATCTCATCGACCACAGACTGCGCAGCGGCTGCGGCGACGTCATTGACCACGACTGCGGCGCCGGACTTCGCCAGCGCCAGCGCGTGGCTACGGCCAATGCCTGCACCCGCTCCGGTGACGATCGCGACACGACCGGCGTTCAACGTGCTCATATAAGACAGACCCCTTCGTCCTATCGGATCGATGGCTTCGACCTGGCGCCCGATGCGCCTACTCGGCCACCGCTTTGCGCAGTTCGCGCTTGAGTACCTTGCCGCTGGCGTTACGGGGCAATGACTCCACCACCACGATCGAGCGTGGCACCTTGAAGTTCGCAAGCCGCTCGCGGCTCCAGACGATCATCTCGTCGGGATCCAGCGTGACACCGTGCTTGGGAATGACGTACGCGCGGGCCACTTCACCGAGACGCTCGTCCGGCACGCCGATCACCGAGACCTCGCTTACCGCGGGATGACGAACCAGCACCTGCTCCACCTCGGCCGGCGAGACGTTGAAGCCGCCGACGATGAAGAGGTCCTTCAGGCGGTCGGTGATCCGCAGGTTGCCCTCGGCGGTGAGCTCGCCGATATCGCCGCTGTGCAGCCAGCCGTCCTCATCGATCGCCTCAGCAGTGGCGACCGGGTCCTGCCAGTAGCCCGGGGAGACGTTGAAGCCGCGGATCCACACTTCACCGGGCTCATCCGGGCCGAGCTGCTTGCCCGACGGATCGACGATGACCACCTCGACGTCCGGCAGCGCGCGGCCGTTGGTCGTGTTCACCACCTCCTCGGGGTCACCCTGCCGGCACATCGTCGCGGTACCACAGCACTCGGTGAGGCCGTAGGCGGTGATGAAGTTCTGGAACGGCAACTCGGTGCGGGCTCGCTCCACGAGATGAGCCGGCACCACCGCGGCACCGGTAGCAGCAACGCGCAGCGTGCTGAGGTCGTACTTGCCTCGGTCGGGGTGATCGAGGATCGAGGTGTAGATCGTCGGCGAACCGTTCATCACGCTGATGCCGCGACGCTCGATCTCGGCCATCGCCGCGGCAGCGTCGAAGACCGCCATCGGCACGATCGTCACCCCGAACATGATCGACAGGATCATGCCGGCCTTGTTGCCGCCGCCGTGGAAGAACGGCAAGACGATGAGATACCGGTCGCCGGGCTTGATACCCCAGATCTCGCCGTAGGTGACGTAGAGCTGCAGCGGAGCGCCGTGCGTGAGCTGCACGCCCTTGGCGCGCCCCGTCGTGCCCGAGGTGAAGATGATGTCGGAGAGGTCCTCCGACATCACCGCATTGGCGACCTTGAGCCCCTGTTCAGGCGTGATCGTCTCTGCGGCCTCCAAGAGCGCACCCCACGGCGTCACCGCGTGGCCGCCAGCCGCAGCGAGTCCGGAGGTGCCGACGTCGACCAGGATCTCGAGTGCGTCCAGACTCCACTCGGTGCCATCCTCGGTCGCCTCGTCGAAGACCGAGCCGAGGTGGTCATAACCGAGAAAGCCCTGCTCGACGACGATGCAGCGTGCCTGCGTACGGGCCAGGAACTCGCGCGCCTCGGCACCCCGGTAACGGGTATTGAGCGGCACCACCGTGCCACCGGCCGAGAGGACGCCGAGCGCAGCGATGACCCAGCGATGCGAGTTCGGTGCCCAGATGCCTACGCGATCGCCAGGCATCAGCCCGAGGGCGATGAATCCGCGAGCCGCGGTGGAGACACGCTCGGCGAGTTCCGCAAAACTCAGCTCCAGATCACCGTCGATGATCGCCGGGGCGTCGCCGTAGGTCTCTGCAGCAGCCCGCACCAGCTGCGGGATCGTGCGCACGCTCTTCGGATCGGTCATTGCTACTTACCAGCCGCGGTGCGCAGAGCCTGCTTGGCGATGACGATCTGCTGGATCTGGCTCGTCCCCTCGTAGATGCGGAACAGTCGCGCGTCACGGTAGAAGCGCTCCACCGAGATGCCGCGCATGTAGCCGGACCCGCCGTAGACCTGCACCGCACGGTCGGTGACGCGGCCCACCGCCTCACTGCAGAAGTACTTCGCCACCGATGGTGCCTGTCGCTTGTCCCTGCCCGCGTCGAACTCGACCGCCGCGGAGCGGACCAGCGCCTTGCCCGCCATCACATCGGTGACCGAGTCGGCGATCAGACCTTGGATCAGCTGGTGATCGCCGATCACCGAACCGCCCTGCACACGCTGGCCAGCGTAGGAGATCGTCTCGTCCAGTGCGCGCTGCGCGAGTCCCATGCAGAGTGCGGCGATGTGCAGGCGGCCGTGCGCGAGACAGCGCATGGCGGTGATGTATCCCTTGCCGACGGTACCGATGAGATTCTCCTTCGGCACAGTGACACCGTCGAAGTAGACCTCGGCCGTCCAGGCGCCGTGCTGCCCCATCTTGGAGTCCTTGGGTGCGACGGTGAGGCCGGGCGTGCCGGCCGGAACCATCAGCGCGGAGATCTCACCGGCGACCGGCCCCTCTGAATGCCGTGCGAAGACCATGAAGACGTCAGCCACCGGCGCGTTGGTGATGAAGCGCTTCGAGCCGTCGATGACCCAGCCGTCCGCTGTCTCGCGCACCGCGGTGGCGAGACCCGCCGGGTCGGAGCCGGCGCCGTCCTCGGTGAGCGCGAAGGACGCCACCCACTCGCCGCTGGCGAGCTTGGGGAGGAACTCCTTCTTCTGCTCCTCCGTGCCACCCTCCATGAGGACGTGCCCGGCGATGCCGTTGTTGGTGCCGAACATCGAGCGGAAGGCGGGCGTGGTGTAGCCGAGCTCCATCACGAGCTCGGCCTCCTGCGTCATGGTGAGGCCGAGGCCGCCGTACTCCTCCGGAATCGCGAAACCGAAGAGGCCCATGCGGGCGGCCTCCTCCTTGAGACCCACCGGCATCTCGTCCGTCTCGTCGATCTCGGGCTCGTTCGGGATGAGTCGCCGACGGATGAGGTCTCGCACTGTGTCGAGAACGGCGTCCAGTTCGGTGGCGTCCATGCGTCGTCCTTCGTTACTTAAGGGATCGGTCGGGAAGTCGTACGTCAGCCGCGCGGGATCTCGCGCCACGGCTTGCCCTGCCACGGGTCGGGTTCCTTCGGCAGACCCAGCACGCGTTCGCCGAGGACGTTGCGGTTGATTTCGCTCGTACCGCCCTCGATGGTGTTGGCCCGGCTGCGAAGCATGCCACGTACTTCCGGGGGCATGCTGCGCGCGTACGCGGCGGGATCGGCGGCGTCTCCGGACCAGGCGAGGCCGGCCATGCCGAGCAGTTCGGCGGCGGCCTCCTGGATGCGCTGGTTCAGATCGGCCTGGTGCACCTTGCCGATCGAGCTCTCCGGGCCAGGAGCCCGTCCTGCCGCGAGGCCCGCGCGGATACGGCGGTTGGTCCAGGCGCGCACCCGCTCCTCGGCGTAGAGGCGGACGAGCTTGTCCTTCACCTGCGGGTCGTCCCACGCATCGCCACGCTCATCAGAGATGCGCTGCGCGAGGCGGACGAGCTGCACGGTGCCTGCGCCGCCGATGCGGTCGACACCGCCGGAGCTCGCACCGGCGACCATCTGCCGCTCGCCGGAGAGCGTCGACTGTGCCACCTTCCACCCTTGGCCGAGGTCACCGAGACGCTGGCTGTCGGGCACTCGCGCACCGTCGAGGAACACCTGGAAGAACTCGGTCTCGCCACCCATGTGCGGAAGAGGACGGACGTCGACGCCGGGCTGGTGCATGTCGATGAGGAAATAGGTGATGCCCTGGTGCTTCGGCACGTCGGGGTCGGTGCGGGCGATCAGGATCGCCATCGACGCCGTGTCGGCCCAGGTCGTCCAGATCTTGCTGCCGGTGACGACCCATTCGTCCCCATCGAGTTCGGCACGCGTAGAGAGCGAGGCGAGGTCGCTACCGGCGCCGGGCTCGCTGAAAAGCTGGCACCAGAGTTCCTCCGCGCGCACGATCGGGGGTAGGAAGCGACGCTTCTGCTCCTCGGTGCCGAAGGCGAAGATCGCCGCGGCGGCGTTGTTCATGCCGAGCGGGTTGAGGCGCGGCAGGTGGTAGCGACCGAGGACGGTCTCCGCGGCCTTCACGGTGTCGCGGGTCCAGCTGAGGCCGCCGTACTCCAGCTCCCAGCCTGAGGCGACGAGGCCCGAGCGGCCGAAGACCGGGTACCAGGCACGGTATTCGTCGGGCGTGCGCGCCTTGCGCACCGCCGACGGTCCGGCCTCCTCGGCGGCTGCCCGCCACGCGGGTGGAACATTGGCGTCGATCCACTCCTGGACCGCAGCCGCGGCCGCCTCAGCGGTGGTGCTCGGGCCGGCTAAGTACGCCAGTTCGGGGGTCGTCTCAGTCATCGTCCGTCCTCAGCGAGGGCGAGCTGCAATGCAGCAGACCGCCCCAGTTCCATGGTCGACCAGAGGGCCTGCTTGAGCGCCTTCTGCAGTACGGGGTCAGCGTCGGCGACCATCTCGCCGAGCTCCTGGGCGCGGTCGCGGATCCGCTCCGGTTCGACGACCTCGCTCACCAGTCCGATCTGGCGGGCGCGTTCAGCGGAGAGGCGCTCACGGCTGCCCACGAGGACCAGACGCGAGGCGACAGCTGCCGGGATTCGGCGGATGAGACCGACCGCTTCCCAGTTGCTCCCCTGACCGACGCTGACGTGCGGATCGAGGAAGCTCGCCGTGGTGGAGGCGATGACGATGTCGGCGTCGACAACGAAATGCAGGCCGCCGCCGGCGCAGACGCCGTTGACCGCGGCGATGACCGGAGTCGTCACGCCAAGATGCCAACCGGTGAGTTCAAGAGCGGCGTCGCGGGTCTGCTGGGTCTGCCTCTTCAAGCTCGCCGGGTCCTTGGCGAGGGAGTTCACATCGAGGCCGGTCTGGAAAGCGTTTCCATTGCCGGTGACGACGATGGCGCGAACATCAGGGTCCGCGTCGAGCTCACGCCATGCCTCCGGCAAGCGGGTGAACATCGGGGCGTTCATCGCGTTGCCCGCCTGCGGCCGGTCGAAAATGATCCATCCGACCGGTCCGCGGCGGTCGACGATCAGCCCGTCAGTGCTCATCCCACCGCCTTCGCTCAATCCGCATTTTTGTATAAGGTATAAGACTGTAAACCTGATGGCGATAGCGGCCGCGACCCCTGGCTGCGACATGGAGACCATGCACCGATGACGGCACAGCACAGCGAACCGCAGATCACCGACGAGGGGATCGCCCGACTCCGTGAACGCATCGGTATCGCGCAGCCCAACCCAGTGCCGGCGCACTACTTCCGCCCGAACACCGATGCCTTTCGCATCGTGGCCCGCTCATACGGCGACGACAACCCGCTGTGGTGTGACCCTGACTACGCCAAGGCCAGCCGGTGGGGCGAGCCGATCGCTCCGCCCCCCCTCGTCGGAGGAGACAGCCTCATCGGCGAGGACGTCCTCACCGACGAGGACCTAGCCCGCCAGCACGAGCTGAAGGGCGACCCGCTGCGCGGCGTCCACGCCTTCTACTCGGCGAGTGAGCGGGAGTGGTGGGCCCCGCTGCGTTCCGAGTTGCGGATCAGGCGACGCAACACCCTGGTGGCTGCGCTGGACAAGACCAGCGACTTCGGCGGCCGCTCGGTGCACGAATGGAGCGCCCACGTCTTCCAGGACGAAACGGGCGTCCTGCTCTCCGGGCAGTACCGCCTCATGATCCGTACCGAGCGCGAGAAGGCCCGCGAGCGCAAGAAGTACGCCGACATCACTGTCGAGCCGTGGACGGACGAGGGACTCGCCGAGATCGACGCGCAGTACGCCTCGGAGAAGCCGCGTGGCGCCGAGCCCCGCTACTTCGAGGACGTCAACGAGGGCGACGAGATCACCCCGATGGTGAAGGGGCCGCTCACGGTCACCGACATGGTCTGCTGGCACGTGGGCATGGGCATGGGCGTCTACGGCGTCGCGCCACTGCGCATCGGCTACCAGAACCGCCAGCGCGTTCCCCGCTTCTTCCACAAGGACGACCTCAACGTCTGGGACGTCATGCAGCGCGTGCACTGGGACCCCGAGTTCGCCCGTCGTTCCGGCAATCCGACCACGTTCGACTACGGCCGCATGCGCGAGACCTGGCTCATCCACCTGCTCACCGACTGGATGGGGGACGACGCGTGGCTGCACCGGCTCCGCGTCGAGTTCCGCAAGTTCAACTATGTGGGTGACGCGCAGTGGCTCGGCGGTCGGATCACACGAAAGTTCCTCGCCGAGGACGCCAACGGCACGCATCCGGCCGTCGAGCTGGAGATCTGGTCGCGCAATCAGCGCGGCGAGGTGACCGCTCCCGGCAGCGCGACGGTCTTCCTGCCGAGTCGTGAGCACGGCGCGGTGGCGCTGCCGTCGCCCGTCGGTAACGCTCACGACCTGCACAGCGCGCTGGACGGCGCCATCAACCAGTTCAGCCAGCGGTGAGCACGATGACTGCCAGTGTCGAAGACGCGGAGCTGCTGCGCGAGGCGGTGCGCGATGCGTTCACCTCGCTGAGCACCTCGGCCGATGTCCGCGCGGCGATGGCCACAGCCGTCGGCTACGAGCCCGCGACCTGGCGGCGCCTCGCCGGCGAGCTGGGCCTGCCCGGCATGGCGATCGACACCGAACTCGGCGGTGGCGGCTTCTCCGTTGCGGAACTCGCGATCGCCTTCGAAGAGGCCGGTGCCACGCTGCTCTGCAGTCCGCTCTTCGCCACCGCAGGGCTCGCAGTGCCGCTGCTACAGGCCATTGGCGACGCCGACGCCCTTGCGAAGTACGCCTCTGCCATCGCCGGCGGCGAACTCACCGCCACGGTCGCTCTGGCCGAGGACGACGGCCGCCGGGACGTCGCCTCGGTGACGTGCACGGCGACGCAGAGCGATGCGGGTTGGATGCTCGACGGCGTCAAGAACTATGTCGTCGACGGTGCCAGCGCAGGCCTCGTCCTCGTCGTCGCCCACGCCGGAGCGGAACTCGGAGTCTTCGCGGTCGACGGCGATGCCACCGGGCTCGCTCGGGAACAGCTCGTCACCCTGGATCAGACCCGCAAGCAGGCCCGGCTCGTCCTCACCTCCGTTCCGGCCGTACGGCTCGGCTCGGGGGATGCGGTAGCGACGATCGCTCACGCGACCGCCGTCTCCCGCACGCTGCTCGCCGCCGAGCAGGCCGGAGGAGCGCAACGCTGCCTGGACATGACCGTGGAGTACGCGAAGACAAGGATCCAGTTCGGGCGGGCCATCGGCAGTTTCCAGGCGATCAAGCAGAAGCTCGCTGAGTGCCTGGTGCAGGTCGAGTCGGCGCGCTCCGCCGCGTATGCGGCAGCCGAGGCTGCGGCGACCGGAGACCCGGAGTTCGAGCACATCGCGGCGATCGCGGCGCTCACCTGCGGCCACGCCTACAGCTGGGTGACCGCGCAGACGATCCAGCTGCACGGCGGCATCGGCTTCACCTGGGAGCATGACGCGCACCTTTACTTCAAGCGGGCGCGCTCAAGTGCGTCACTGCTCGGCTCGAGCGGGCAACTGGTGAAGCTCATCGCCGGCGAGCTCGACGCCACCGCCCACTGAGATCATTTGGCTCCACCTCACCATCGAAAGGCAACACCATGCGCGAGGCCGTCATTGTCGAACCGATCCGGACAGCGGTGGGCCGTTACGGCGGTTCGTTGAAGGACGTTGCGGCCGCCGAACTCGGCGCGACCGTCCTGCGCGCACTGTTGGACCGGACTGGACTGCCGCCGAACGCGGTCGACGACGTGATCTTCGGGCAGTGCTACCCCAATGGCGAGGCGCCCGCCATCGGCCGCGTCGCCGCACTCGACGCCGGGCTGCCGATCGAGACGCCGGGCCTGCAGCTGGACCGTCGCTGCGGCTCCGGTGTGCAGGCGATCGTCGACGCGGCGATGCGGGTGCAGACCGGTGCCTGCGACGTGGTTATCGCTGGCGGCGCCGAGAGCATGAGCCAGGCCGAGTTCTACTCGACCGACTTGCGCTGGGGCGTCCGCGGCGAAAGCAGCGCCCTCAATGACCGACTCGCTCGCGGCCGGGTCACCGCCGGAGGACGTAACTACCCGGTCCCCGGCGGCATGCTCGAGACCGCGGAGAACCTACGCCGCGAGTACTCGATTGGCCGCGCCGAGCAGGACGAGTTCGCACTCCGCTCGCACCAAAAGGCATTGGCGGCGCAGCGGGAGGGTCGCTTCGCCGACGAACTCGTCCCCGTGGTCGTCACCGGCAAGAAGGGCACGCACGAGGTCGTCATCGACGAGCACCCGCGCGCCGACACGACCCTCGAATCGCTGGCCGGCTTGCGGGCCGTCCGCAGCAAGATCGACCCGGACTCGACCGTGACAGCGGGCAATGCCAGCGGCCAGAACGACGCCGCGTCCGCCTGTCTCGTGATGACGCCGGAGAAGGCAGCCGAGTATGGGCTGCGCCCGCTGGCGAAGCTGGTGAGCTGGGCGGTCGCCGGCGTGGAGCCGAGCCGCATGGGCATCGGCCCGGTCCCCGCCGTGGCGAAGGCGATGGACCGCGCCGGCCTGACGATGGCCGACATGGACCTCGTCGAGCTGAACGAGGCGTTCGCCGCGCAGGTCCTGGCCTGCACCCGTGAGTGGAAGTTCACCGAGAAGGACTTCGAGCGCTTCAACGTCAACGGCTCGGGTATCTCGCTCGGACACCCGGTCGGCGCGACCGGTGGACGCATCCTCGCGACGATGCTGCGCGAACTGGACCGCCGCGCCGGCCGCTACGCGCTGGAAACCCTTTGTATCGGCGGCGGCCAGGGCATCGCCGCCATCTTCGAGCGTCTGGCGTAGCCAGAGCGCGCGAACAACGGCTCAGTCTTCCCAGTCGGTACGGTCGTCACGGCTGGGCTGACGGCCGATCAGGAACGGAGACAACGGCGCGTCGTTGAGCAGAGTGCGCTGGAACGTCCTCGTCATTGCGCCGCGGGCGTTCTTCCAGTCGTCAAGGGCTCCGCTGTAGTGGGCCTTCTCGAGGTCGGCCCAGTCCTGCCAGGTCGGGATCGCCCACAGCAGCAGGCACTCGGAGTCATCGATGAGTGCCGTCCGAAACGCGCCGGCGAGGACGATGTTGTAGCGCGCGTAGGCGTCGACGGCCTTCGCGCGAACCAACTCGAGGAAGTCGGCGGCCGCACCGGGAGCGACGGTGACGAATTCGTGGGCGTACACCTCTCCGCGCACGCCGTCGGCGACGAGTTCCTCGATGGTTCGCGTCCATGGAGCGGGCACCATCAAGCGATCGACACCGCCGGAGCGGAAGGTCGCCGCCTTCGCCCACCACTTCGCCAGCTTCGGGTCCTGCAGCGAGGCATGCCCGGTCTCGATGCCGAACGAGCTCGCCATTCCGTCGAAGCCGTCCTCCTCCCACATGTTCACGACCTCGGGCCACCGGCCGGTCGAGCCGAGGGTGCCCCAGACGCCGTAGCAGAGCTGGTGACGTTCCTCCTGCGCGATCGGGCTCCAGTTCGCCGTCATGTGGTGCATGTAGTTGGCGCGGTTGTGCAGGATGATATGGATGAATTCGTGGATGTAGAGCTTCTCGTTCACTGCGCACCTTCCTTGACTGCGTTGGCAAGTTCGATCCCGGTGGCTAGTCGCGCGGCGTGCTCATCGGTGTCGCCGAAGGCGGTGGCCTGCAGCCAGGCACGCTTCACGTAGAGGTGCGCGAGTACCTCCCACGTGAAACCCATGCCGCCGTGCACCTGTATTCCTGTTCGCCCGTTGAGGGTCGCCGCGTCGTCGGCGAGCAGCTTGGCGGCCGAGACTTCGTCGTCCTGCTCGGTGGCCTCCGGATCGTCCACGACCAACGCTGCGACGAGGACGGCAGCGCGAGCCAGGTCAACGCGAACCAGCGACTCCGCCAGTAGGTGCTTCACGGCCTGGAAGCTGCCGATGACGCGGTCGAACTGCACGCGCTCCTGTGCGTAGCGCACCGCAAGGTCGAGGGCGCCGCGCGAGACTCCGACCTGCAGTGCGGCGGTGAGCAGCGCGGCACGGCGGGTGAAGTCGAGGGCCACGTCAGCTCCGCCGAGCGTCTCGCCGACTCCGCCGAGGTCCTGCGCGGCCGACACCACCCACACTGGCGTCAGCGGGTCGAGCGGTGTCGCCAGCGGCTCCGCCTTGAGGACGTCTGGTGTCGTCAGCCGAAGGCCGTCGTCCTCCAGTAGCAACACATGCGTCGCCGCTCCCAAGTGCTCGACGACTCGCGCGGACGTACGCAGATCGAGGACGGCCACCGCCGCCGTCCCCTCGATGACACCGGGCACACGACCAGCGGAGAGGACGGTGGGGACCAGCGGTCCGGGGACGAGCGCGGCACCGAGTTCTTCGAAGAGGACGGCCGCGTCGGCGAGGCCGAAGCCCATGCCACCTTCGGACTCGGGAGCGGTGACACCGAAGACGCCCATCGCAGCGATCTGACCCCAGGGGTCCTTCGAAGCGTCGCCGCAGGAAGCGGCGCGAAGCTCGTCGGCCGACCAGATTCCGGCGAGCAGGTCACGTAGGCCGCTCTGCAGGGCCTGCTGGTCAGCACTGAGTGTGAGGTCCATCTGACTACCCCCGCGGTTCCTTGGGCAGGCCGAGACTCCGCTCGGCGAGGATGTTCTTCTGGATCTGCGATGTCCCTGCGGCGATCGTCCACGACAACGTCGTGATGCGATCCTCGACGAGGTGACCGTTGCGCAGGCCGGGTAGGTCGCTCATCGCCACCGAGGCGCGCCCGAGGACGTGAGCCGCGAGGTCGCCGAGCTTCTGCCGCGTCTCGGTGAACCGGAGCTTGAAGACCGACGCACCCTGCACGGGCACGATTCCTGCCGATGCCTCGGAGACGTTCTTGCGGGTCAGCGACCACAGGCCGCGCAGCTCCGCGGCGAGACGTCCTACGTCCCGGCGGATCACTGCATCGTCCCAGAGGTTTCCGCCGTGCGCAGGCGTTGCCTTCGCGAGAGCGACGATCTCTTCGAGCATCGCCTGTGAGGCGACGACATCCGCGATGAACGCGGTACCGCGTTCGAAGCCGAAGGTCACCATCGTGACGCGCCAGCCGTCGTTCTCGGCGCCGATCCGGTTGGCGACCGGAACGCGGACGTCGTCGAGGACGAGCTCACTGAACTCGGTGGTGCCGGTGGCGGTGCGCAGCGGACGGACCTGCACCCCGGGGGCGTTCATCGGCAGCATGAGCCAGCTGATGCCCTTGTGCTTCGACGCGCTCGGGTCGGTGCGGACGAGCAGTTCGCAGTAGTCCGCGATGTGCGCCATCGACGTCCAGACCTTGCGGCCGTTGACGACGTACTCGTCACCCTCCCGTACCGCGACGGTGCGCAGCGAGGCGAGATCCGAGCCCGAGTCGGGTTCGGAGAAGCCCTGACACCAGACCTCTTCGCCGCGGAGGATCTTCGGCACGTGCGCGGCGATCTGCTCCTCGGTGCCCTCATGGATGATCGTCGGCCCCGCATGCAGAATGCCGACGAAGTTCGCGCCGACGTAGGGCGCGTGCGCCCGGGCGGACTCCTCGAGATAGATCAACTGCTCGGTCGGCGTCGCGCCCATGCCGCCGTGGGCGGCCGGCCAGTCGACGCCCGCGTAGCCCGCGTCGAAAAGCATCCGCTGCCAGCTGGTGTCGTATTCGCGCCGGACCGGCCAGTCGTCCGCATCCGGGAACGGTGGCAGAGACGCGACCGCCTCGGCGAGCCACTTCCTGACCCGTGCGCGGAACTCGCGCTCCGCTTCGGTGTACCGAAGTTCCACCGACTACTCCTTCGTCCCAGTGATCGCGGCGATCCGCTCGTCGTCATAGCCGAGGACATCACGCAGCACCGCGGCAGTGTGCTCACCGACAGTAGGTGCCGGGGTCTGCGCGGCAGGCGGCGCCTCGCCCACGACGCGCACCGGGAACGGCTGTTGCTCGGAGACGAGGCGGCTCGCGGACTGCCAAGGCAGCCGATCGGCGAACTGCGGGTCGGCGGCGATGCTCTTTGGGGTGTTCACCGGCGCGATCGGGACGTCGAACTCCGCACCGAAGTCCACCCACTCGCGCGTAGTACGCGTCGCGAAGGTGGCGGCGAGCTCGTGACGCAGCGGCAGGTTGCCGCGGGCGTGGTCGGCGAGCTTCTCGCCGGGGTTCGCTTCGTAAAGGTCGCTGCGTCCGATCGCCTCGCAGAAGTTCTTCCAGAACTTCTGCTCGGAGGCCATGAAGATGATGTGCCCGTCGGAGGATGCGTAGAACTGGTAACGCACGCCCGCTTCCATGCCGCCGGTGCCCGGCGGACGGCGCTCGAAGTTGTCGGTGGCGTTTCCGGTGACCTCCGACTGCGGACGGAGGTAGGCACGCTCACCCTCGCTGCGCAGCCAGTCGAAAGCAGCGGCCGCATCGGACTGCGCGACCTCGAGGTGGCATCCTTTGCCGGTCGCACGGGCGCTGAGGACGCCGGCAAGCAGTGCGGCTGTGCCGTAAAGCGGTCCGGCGTTGATGCCGATGGAGGTGTGGTCGGGGATCGACGGCAGGCCGTCCGGGCCCGGGATCGGGCTGACCGTGCCGGCCCATGCGTCGTACGCGATGCCGTGGCTGGGCAGCTCGGCGTACGGGCCTGTCATGCCGTAGCCGGTGATCGTGAGCATCACGATCTTGGGGTTCACCGCCTGCATCTGCTCGAAGCCGAGGCCGCGCCGGTCAAGACCACCAGGACGCATCGCCTCGACGACGGCGTCCGAAACCTTCACGAGATCGAGGAACGCGGCACGTCCTTCGTCGGTGCGCAGATCGAGGACGACACTGCGCTTCCCGCGACTGATGTGCAGGTGCAGGATCGAGCTTCCCTCGATGATTGGCCACGCCATGCTGCGGATGTAGTCACCGCCCGGCGCCTCGACCTTGATGACCTCGGCTCCGAGATCGGCCAAGGGTGTCGACACGGCTCCCGGGCCGAGCATCGAGACTTCGAGAATCCGAAGTCCCGACAGCAGCGAGGTGCCCTGTGGTGCGGCGTTTGCGTCGGCGGTCACTCTGTCTCCCGAATCCGGCCGTAGAGGCCCTCTTGCGCGAATGTCGTGCCGTGCACACCGTCACGGTCGTGCACGGTGCCGCTGTACCACCCACGCCCACCGGAGGCGTTGCGTGGAGCGAGATGGAACAACACCCAATCATCGAGACGCAGCGGGCGGTGGAACCACATCGTGTGGTCGAGCGTGGTGCTCGGGTGCCACTGACCTCGATGTCCGGCGACCATGCCGCTGGACCAGTCGGAGATATAGGTCTGCACGGCCGCGTGAAGCAGCGGTTCGTCCGGCAAAGCTAGCTCGCAGCGCGCCCAGAACCGTGTCGGTAAGAACCGCTTGGCGCCCGGATGCGGCGGTGACAGCCACTCCGCCTCGGGGTGCGTAGGAATGCGGTAATCGATCGAGAGCAACAGCGCCAGGCGGTTCGGCTCCAGCGACTCAGGGTCCTCGGCCTCGATCGTCTCTGCCAGCTGCCGCTCGTGGCCGAGCGAGGGGACCTGGAACGACGCCGACATCGTGAAGAGGAGTTCGCCGTCCTGGATCGCCTCGACTCGGCGAGACGAGTAGCGGTTGCCCTCCAGGTCGCGGATCACCCGCAGGTCGTAGGACGCGCCAGCCTTGCCGCGGCGCAGGAAGTAGGCGTGGAACGAGTGCGGAACCCGATCGCCGGGGACGGTTGCCCCGGCGGCGAGCAGTGCCTGGGCAGCGACCTGGCCGCCGTAGAGCCGATCACGCTCATCCTCGATCGCGCGGGTGCGAAAGAGGTCGTCGTCGAGTTGGTCGAGGGTAAGGACGTCCCAGAGCGAGGGCACC